>NZ_JBSLYH010000022.1:0-119230 GCF_055793305.1 Calyptranema fuscum S582 | reverse complement strand
TATGAAGCTGGGTGGGAGTGCTGCACTCCACGCGGCACTCCCACCCAGCTTCATAACCCAAAACAGCAATTGGTGTACCAGTGTAAGCCAATGCTTTAAGAAAACTGCTTCAACAACCACAACAACTTTTCTTTAACGGGGCGTCGATGCACGGAGCCTGCTTTTTCTGCCACTAATCGACTGTAGTTTTGCCGGAACCAATCATAACTTTCGCGAAACATCTCATCGTTAGAATACTTAGGCTGCCAACCCAATTCCAATAATGGACTGACATCAAAATGAAAGGGCTTGTGATAGGTCAAGTAATGCCACGGGGCTAAAGGACTCAAGCCCAGCACATCCAGCATCCTCAAACTACCCACCGTCAGCCATACAGGTAAACTTTTGACCTGCGAAGATGTACCGGCATAGTCAATCAAATTCTCTAAACCCTGACGCAGAGAGCCATAGCGATCGGTTCCCACGTTATAAATTCCAGGTTTCCCCCGATCCAACGCCAGCAAGTAAGCATCCATCAAATCTAATGCATGGACAAACTGAAACGGAACGTTGCCACTGCCAATGGTATAAACGTTTCTGTCTTCCTGAATCCATTCAAACAAAATTTGGAAAATCCCTAATCGTCCTTCTCCCAAAATTGTGCGGGGGCGAATCACAATCAAAGGTAACCCTGATTTCTGACAGATCTCCCGTACCGCTAATTCGCCTGCTAGCTTTGCTCTGCCATAAATTTCAACCGGACGTGTCGGTGTTTCATTGGTAATTGCAGCGGTTCCAGGAATGCCAAAAATGGCACTCGAACTCATATGGATAAAACTATTGACTCCGGCTCTGGCTGCCTCTTCTGCGGCAATTTTGCTACCCTCTACGTTGACCTGCCAAAACTTTTCACCCGACTTGGTCAAGGGGACAAGGGCAATATTGTGATGCACCACATCAATGCCTTGCATTGCCTGGGCAACACCTGAGCGATCGCAAATATCACAATGAATAAATTCAATACCCTGAGGTCGGGTTGGATCTTCCCAAATGTCCAAAATTTTGACCGATTCGCCCCGGTCATAGAGTCGCCGTGCAATCAAATTGCCCAAGAAACCAGACCCGCCCGTCACCAAATGTTTCATCCTAAAATCCCCATTCTCCACATCATTATGGTCTATCCTGCCCCGGCATCACCTGTTAGATCACAGACTTATGATCTTGTCGTTCTATCGAAAACAATGAGGGGATCTGCTATTTCAAAAAATTCTGGTTTTGGTGTGGCGCGGCTCCGCCGCGCCACACCAAAACGGTTCTCTTGGATAGGGTTAGATTTTTGTTGTGTGCCGCGCAAAGCGCGGCACACAACAAAAATCTGTGGCTTAGGATTGTGGATTGAATAAGATCGAATATTGAATCGTCTGGAGGGGCGAACGGCCGTTCGCCCGTACAACACATCACTGGAGTTATTTAATTCCCATTCCTTAGCAATGAAAAATTGCTGTGGTGAATGAATTGGGATTAGTCGGATTGGTTCTGGGTATCCTAAGCAGGATGCTTCAGTGCAACGTATGGGTTTCTTTCGCCAGCTCTCACTCCGTTTGTTTCGTCCCAAATCTCAGTCAGGTGCGATCGCTCCGGTTTCTTCCCAGAGCCAACTTACGGCACCTACACCACCGGGCGCAATTCGTCCTAAAACCCTGACTGAACTCGAACAAGAAATTGCAGCGCAATCTCACTACAGTGCCACCTATCCGCTGTATCCCACGTCGATTCCCCGACGCCGCAGACAAGTGCTCAACAGGCTGATCTGGGCTACGGTATTGCTCGGACTACCCATTGCTACCCTGTGGTTCGTCAATTTGCCCTACCCCATCATTCGGCGTCCCGTTGCCCGCACAGCACCGATTTTGCTCTTACCCAGCTATATGAGCTTTGACCACCACTATCGCGAATCGATTGCACTGGTAGAACAAGCCAATCAGTTAATTAGCCAACCCACCAGTGCTGCCGATATCGAACTGGGTGCCTTCAAAGCTAAACAAGCCCAAGAGAGCCTGGATGCATTACCCATCTGGTTTCTAAACGATTTTCCTGACTATAGCTATTGGTGGTATGACTGGCGCTTTAGCTATAGCCGTTTCAACAGTGCCCGTGCCAGGGTAGGCGAGTTGGAAGTCAAAGCCTTTCAAGAAAAGAATGCCCAAAATGCGTTATTTACAGCCGAGCAAACCCTGACCGCAGCCATACAGGACTATCAACACGCCCAAACCTCAGTCGATAAACAAGCGGCGATCGCTAGTTGGCAATCGGCTCTCGACCAACTAGAACTCATCCCGGGTCAAACCCTGGCAGGCAGAACCGCGCAGCAAAAATTGATTGCCTATCAACGCGAATTTCAAGCAACCGTTGGACTGGCAGCCGGAAATGAACGCATTGCCACCCTGATTGAAGCGGCTCGACAATTTTCCTGGAAAGCTGCCCAAGCCGGACAAAATCCACCCCACTCCGTCGAAGAATGGCAACAGGTTAAAGACCTATGGCAAGATGCGATCGCACGGTTAGAACGCATTCCTCAGGATGATTTGAGCGGCTATGCAGAAGCTCAAAAACTATTGGCTGAATATAAAACGAATTTGGGAGAAATCGAAATTCGTCGCCAAACGGAAGCAGACTCAGTCATAGCCTTTCAACAAGCCCAACGGCAGATCGAGCAATTGCAAGCCTCAACCCCTACCGATCCGGCAAACCAGGATCGCAATCGAGTGATTAGTCAGTTGCAGGGCATCATCAATCAACTGCGCCGAGTAGACCATGGCACAACCGTTTATCTAGACGCCCAAGAGTTACTTTTACTTGCTCAAAATAAATTGAATCAACTCCAACCCTAGAAGATCCTTAAAGATCGCAGATTTAATAAACCCGGAAGTTTGTGGTTGGAAGCGCGGCGACGCCACGCTTCCAACCACAAACTTCTAGGTTTTAATGAATTTGTGATCCTAAGACGTAGACAGAATCGATGTTTGTAGTGGTTGCAATAGGATGGCTAAAATTTTATCGATCTGGCTGATGTGATATTCGATGGCATCAATACAAACCGTGTTTTGTTGCAAGGTCAAAAATTTCCAACTTGTTCCACTCGTAACCACACCATAGATCCAGGCAATATCGTTTCCAGCACGCTGGTTAAAGATCTGAGCGGCAATCATTGTCGCAACGCATTGTCCCAAACCGGCAATAATATTTTCGTTTTTAGCTTTTATGATGGTAACCACAGGGGCACTGATGAAATACTGTTCCTGGGATGCACTGAGAATAAAATCGCAAAACCCAATCAGACTTTGAGCCGGATCAACATTAAATTCTGTGCCTGAAAACAAACTGATACGATAGTCTAATTGCCGTCTGACCTCTGACAAAACAGGCGCAATCAAAAACTCAGACCGAGCTTTTTCACTGTTGATGGCGGTCGCCAACGATAAATTTTCCTCTAACACCCGCGATAATAAGTCGGAGGGCAACACGCCTGCGATCGCTCGAAACAGATTTTGAGTTTCGTTGAGGGTTAAGCCAAACGTATTTTTCGCCTTGGCAAGGGTAAAGTCGCTATATGCCATCCGTCCCCCACTGAAGTGTCATTGTCTTTCTTCTTAACCCTACACTCTATCGCTCAGAGAGCGTAAAGATGATGAGTAAGATACCTTTTGAGCAGTCAGAATCTCTGGATGATGAGTGTCAAACGGAATATGATTTTGATTATACAAAGGCGATCGCCGCTCTCTAGCTTCTTGCGTGTGAGTCCTCACTCTGAGGTAGCATGACAATATGTTAACTATTCAAATTGGTTGTACCTGGAATTTAGGTTGAACCGTGTGCGAAACATACGGTTCAATCCAGCTAGACTATTCAGGGCGATTCAACAGGGGGCGGGGTATGGGAAATTCTTGGCGCTTACGCGATTATGTCTTCGCTGCCTTCATGACCATTGGCATGGTGATTTCCGTCGTGATTGTCGGTCCCTTTGCGCCAACGGGCTTGCAACTTCTGGCTTGGGCACCGTTTGGTAGCATTTTTATGACCTTGGGGATGGCACGGTTGCAACGTCGCGGCAGTGTAGCGTTAATGATTCTGCCCTTGGGGTTGTTGTTGGGGTTGATTTCTCCGGTGATTACAGCCTATCTGGCAGCAACGGTGGCAGTCACGGAGATCGTCATGATATTGGTCGGCAACTATCGCCGTAAGTGGAATCGGTTGCTGGGCAATGTTTTATTTTTTGCCAGTGCGAATTTAGGCGGATTGTTATTGGGTGCCTACTTGATCAAAGGTGAAAAGGCAGATCCCTTTCTAGAATTAGTCACCCAACCGATTGTTTTGATGGCATTGACGATCGCCGCTGGCGTGGGGGCAGCAGTGGGTTGGTGGCTGGGTGAATTAGCCATCCAGCAGTTGAGAAAAGCCGGGAAGATGGATGTTGACCTCTAACTCCACTACGTCTGATCGTCTGTTTTTGCGCCAGATCAATCCGTTACTAAAAATTTTGCTGTGTTTGGCGTTCACAAGTCTGGCATTATTTCTCCACGAAATCCCATCATTGGCGGTGTTTGTGGGGGTATTGTTGCTGTTCTCGTTGATTTATGTGCGAATTCAGCTCAAATTCTTACTGTATAGTGCGATCGCCCTGCTTGCATTTATCGTACTTTCGACCTGGTTGCGCGACTTAGAGACGTCGATTGTGAGCGCATTGCGACTGATTGCCCTTTTGCTGCCGATGCCGTTACTTGCCAGCAGTACCCCCCCTGGAGATTTGGTCACGGCGCTACAAACAATTCGTTTACCTGGTTTTCTGGTGCTGAGTTTGATGCTGATTTGGCGTTTTGTCCCACTGATTCAACAAGAAGCCCAACGGATCATCGACGCCAATCAATTACGGGGGGTGGATCTTGCCCGACAACCAATCCATTGGTTCTCTGGATTGCTGATGCCCCTGATTTTTCGCATCGTTGCCTATGCCGATGATGTCACGGTCGGGTTAGAAACACGCGGCTATGATCCAGATGCACCCCGCAGTATTGGAAAACCGTTGCGCTGGCAGTTTCAAGACACGGTGGTAATGCTGGGCGCAGCCCTGTTGATGGGGGTAGTGGGATGGGTAGAATGGAGGGTCTAAATGGCAGCACTGGCACCCATCATTGAAGTCGTCGATTTATCCTTTCGGCATATTGGGCGATCGCAACCAACGATTACAGGGGTGAATTTCAAGCTTTATCCCGGTGAAATTGTACTGATTGCCGGTGCAACAGGCAGTGGCAAAAGTACGTTGCTGAATTGTATAGCGGGTATTGCTCCGATTCATACAGGGGGCGAGATCACAGGCAGCATTCGCTATGCCGCAGAAGAGATCAATGAGTGGTCTGTACGACAGCGATCGCGTCATTTCTGCACCTTGTTGCAAAATGTAGAAACCCAGATTTTTACCGATCGCGTCTCCGAAGAAATTGTGTTTGGCTTAGAAAATTGGAATATCTCCTCAGCACAGATTCCGACACTGGTGAATCATGCATTGGATGAGTTTGGGCTACAGGCTCAGCGGCATTGGTCGATCTCTCAACTTTCTGCCGGACAAAAGCAACGATTGGTGTTGGGTGCCATGCTGGCAATCGGGCAACCCGTTTTGTTGTTAGATGAACCGCTGGCTTATTTAGATGCCAAGGGGGTGGCATTGTTGGTAAAACTTTTGCGCGATCGCGCTCAGCAAGGGCAATCGATTGTATTAGTCGAACATCGGCTGGATGTTGTCCAAGAGATTTGCGATCGCGCCTTTTATTTTGTCGATGGGCAGTTGCAAGAAGGCTGGCGATCGCTACCCGTGACTGATGGGGCAAACCCCATGAATCAAACTCCCATCCTCTCTCAAACACCTGTACTCTGCACCCGAGAACTCAGTTGGGGCGGATATCCAGCATTTCCCGATTTAAGCATCAATCCTGGAGAAACTCTGTTTCTCAAAGCAGACAATGGTTGTGGTAAAACCACCTTACTCAAACTCCTGAGCGGGTTACTCAAACCAACGACGGGGAGGATTGAAGTACTGGGACAGGATATCACCCAACACAGTGTGATTCAGCGATCTCAACAGATTGGCTTTGTCTTGCAAAATCCCAATCACCAGCTTTTTGCCGATAGTGTTCGGTCGGAAGTCTTGCAATCTGGCGTTTCACCCAGTCTTGCCGAAGCCCTATTGACCGAGCTAAATTTGCATGATTTCGCTGACAAACATCCCCAAGCGCTATCGCAAGGGCAGAAACGACGATTGGCATTAGGAGCGGTATTAGCAAGACAACCTCAGATTTGTCTGCTCGATGAAATTGTTGTCGGTCAAGACCCCCACTCCCTTTCATTGATGCTAAACGTATTGAATCAATTTACTCAACACGGAGGTGCCGTGATTTTAACGTCACACGATCCCCTGGCTGCCGCTGCCCTGAACGCCAGAGCCGTTGAGCTTTAGCTGACGCTGCTGATTTATGAATGTGCAGGTGAAACCAAAGGTTTCACCTGCACATTCATAAATCACCGTCCTAATTAAGCAGTCAATTGCTATATCTGTCTAAAACAACCCAATTTGCAATCATCTTTGAATTGATGAAGTCGTTCATACAACAGTTCTGTGACTGCCTCAATCCGTTGATCGGAGCTGAGTGACGGACGCTGTTGGGTTGCCAACTGTTTCAGGGCTGAAGCTGCCGACTTTCGCCTCGACCAATCGCGGATGGCGCGGACTGGAGCTAATGCATCTACTTGCTTGCGGGGATGATGCAATCGCTGAATCTGGCTGGGTTGATACTCGACCCCTACCGATGCACACCAATCCTGCCACTTAAACGACAAAATGCTTGAATGGCTGACAATCGGAATCCAGGGCACTCGCAATGCATCCGCAATAATTGCGCCGTGCATCGCTTCGGTCAACAAGACTTCTGTTTGGCTAATCTGAGCTAATACGCTTTCGGTAGACCCGCGTGGGTCAATATAGCCAAACCCCAAATCTTGACAAACCAGTTCCCACGCGTTGCCCGCCAGCTCAAAATGAGGCATATAAGCAAAGCGATGAGTTTTGGCAGTATCAGCCTGAAACACTTTTCGGATCAAGGCTGCGCCATCGGTGACAGCTAATTCGGGTGAAACCCCCAACGCTTGCGCCGATAGGGGACCACGGAGGCAATAGATTTTGTATGTTTCATCAATTTCGGGTAAGCCATTGCCATAGCCAACCCCTGTGCCAAAAATGATTCTTTTTTTGGCGTGCCGTATGCGAGCAGGGAGTTTGTTATTAATTAATGTACCAATGCCAACAAACGTTGCTGTTTCATCGTGATCAAAAACGCCAGGAATCAGGCGATCCCAGAGCCAGGGATTGAGATCGTCACCGAAATTTTGGGTGCCATCCGGTACTTTGTGATAGAACAGCTTCATGCTCGACTTTCAACCTCATCAAGGGTTCCGGCATGGGGTAAGGTTTCAGTATGCCAAAGCACCAATGGTTTTCGTAGTGTTTGAATGCGGAGCTTGAGTAAGCGATACTGAAATTTCAGATACTTCAGCCCTTTATTCAATACCTTTTGCACCCAAAACAAGTGGGGATATTCAATACTGTGATGCGCTTTGAAGTAGTCCAATTTCTCGTTAGGGTTTGCCTGTTTGTTCTTGATTCTTTCTTTTTCAATGTTGTCTTTAAAGAATTGAAATCGATCGACCGAATCAAGTCGAATAGGGAATTGAGTCTGGCTAGCCGCTAAGCCGATGACGTTGCCATCGCCATCATAGACCCCATTCATTTCAAAGTACATTGCTATTTTTCCCCATTGTTTGAGGAAACTGGCTTCGATACCCTTATCTTTTCTAACTACGAAGAAGAACTCATGAATCCACTTGGTTTCTTGCAAATTGAGATGAAGCGTCTTTGCAATATCTTCGATGATAGTAAGTTCTTTTAAGCCTGCTTTGCGAGTATTGTGTTTGAGAATACCACAACCATGCCGTGCTGTAATTCCGGGTTGCCATTCAATATCCTCTGGAAAGGCACCCAAGAGCCTGACATCAGAATCTAAAAAAATACAAGTTTCAAACAAACTCAATGCTTTTTCTACCGCAAACCGTTTATCGTGATAGCCTTTGATGCTCTCTAGATGATGCTGCACTGCCAGGACATTGGGACACTGAGAAAAATCACTGGGCTTGTCTGTCAAGATGACAAACAGCGTTTCGGGCGAGTGTTGTTGAATGTCTTGTGCAAGAAACAGGGCGTGGGTGCGATACCGTTTGCCGACTGCCAGCGTACAAAAACAAAAGTCCTTAGGCATAGTTTGAGTTTGTTCTGTAGAGATTAGAGAGGTTAGATAGTCTCTTAGACGGAAGAATTAGGGTTTAAGAGGCGATCGCATGGATTAACCTTGCCTTAAAAATTGTCGGGAGATAGTTTAGAATTCCCGCAATTCTACGTTCATTCACAGATCAAACCTATAGCATGGACAGACAGGTCAGGATGAAACGAGAAAAGTGCATAACCCTGAAATCACGGCGATAGCTCCTGACGACAGCTCGCTGGAGACATTAGATTGCTATAGATTAAGGATAAATAGGTTAACACCCGATCTAAAAATTTGCGGATTTCTACTCAGACTTTTACGAACGGTTTTACCTCCTTTAGTTCCCCCAACAGTTCAAAGTGGCAGATTTGATCAAGTCCACGATCCTGATTGAGTCCCTGGAAATTTGAGCCAGTATTCATTCATTTCTTCATCCGTTCTAGCCCATCTTCCTGACATAAAAGATGAGTTTTTTAATACTTTAAAAAAATAATTGAATCGCTACCCTCTGCTATGAACTTTCAGAAACCCGTATGGCTGACACCGCCAATGATACAGGGATTGGGTATCAAGGTTGCAAGCGTGTCTAGGCACAGATTACAGCTTAGATTATTGATAAATCCCTGGTAAAGTCCAGCCATTCCGCTATCAAAATCGGGTAACTCCACAACCCTCATCCCAACCCTGCACCCCTTGCAGGAGATCAATACCGTCAGGGATCGTAGTATTCATGCAATGATTTTTTGTTTCGCAGGCGTCGCCCGCGAAACAAAAAATCGTTCCTTTTTAGGATTACCCCGTCAGGGTTCAGGTGAGGATCTGAGTCAGCCAGCGCACAACCAGAAAGGAAACGCTCAAAATTAAAGCGATCGCCAAAATTGTCCCTAAGATAAAGACGACAATAAACCCCCGATTGCGGCGGCGGCTACGACCGACCTCAGGCACCTGCAAATGATCTTCGAGTAGGCGAATATTCTTGGAGTTCGATTTCCAGGCAACGTCAAACACGTCACCGACGACGGGAACCGTACCAACCAGCGTTTCTAACACAATATTGAGAACCATTTGCCCCAGGGCTGACTTGCTGGCTCCCATTTGAGCTGCTTCAATCACAATCCACGCGGAGAGAATTAGCCCAACCGTATCACCGCCGCCCGGAATCAGACCAATGATGGGGTCTAAGCCAATGCGATAGTTGGTTCCAGGAATGGCGATCGCCTCGTCCATCAACCGACTGAAATTGCGTAAGCGTTCTAACCGGAGCGCTTTGGGATCTACGAGGGGAGACGAAGACGAAGACCTTTTGGGCATAGTGACATCCAACGGATAGGTTGAATTTAAGCGTTAAGAATAGGGACGAATTCTCATTTTTTGAGATTAGCTACAGAAATTACATTAAAAAATATAGCCTTTGTGCTAACTTTTATGAAGTTGCCGATGAGTTATTAAAACGGTTATGAGTTTCGAAATCCCTGAATCTATCAAAGTCTACAGCCAATTTGGTCATCCGCTGATCATGTGGGTGTTGTTGGCACTCACGATCTATGCTTTAT
This sequence comes from Calyptranema fuscum S582, assembly GCF_055793305.1. Taxonomy (NCBI): domain Bacteria; kingdom Bacillati; phylum Cyanobacteriota; class Cyanophyceae; order Oculatellales; family Oculatellaceae; genus Calyptranema; species Calyptranema fuscum. The sequence goes on along the minus strand of NZ_JBSLYH010000022.1, from coordinate 109,332 downwards.
ATCTGGGCGTTCAGATTCGTCGTACCCGAGCCGCAGAAGGCGACGTTAAAAAGCAATTGATTCAAGGCAAATTTAATATTCGCCACCACCAGATTGGGTCGATCTTATTGGCTTTGATGGTGTTGGGCACCCTGGGTGGCATGGCTGTCACCTACATTAACAATGGCAAACTGTTCTTAGGATCGCATCTGCTGGTGGGCTTAGGCATGACCGGATTGATTGCAACTGCTGCTGCTCTGACCCCTTACATGCAGAAAGGACTGAACTGGGCACGTTACAGTCATATTTTCCTTAACGTCACCTTGTTGGGGTTATTTCTGTGGCAAGCGGTGACCGGGATGCAAATTGTCCAACGGCTGATCGAAAAAATGACGGGCGTGGCTTAGAATCGCCAACTCTATTGGTTTTGCGAGAGCAACGGCGTCGCCGTCGCTCTCGCAAAACCAATGACAGGTCGATTTATCCACCATCCATAGAGTCACCCATAAATGAAACGAGCGGTCTGAAGTTGGGCGTAAGGCGTTGCCTTGCGCCCAACTTCAGACCGCTCGTTTCTGTATCGCATTGTGATCGCAGATCAGGAGAAAGCCCGTCTCATGGCACACTAGCTTAATCGGTGATGTTTGAGATCTGTCGTGAATTGTTAGAAAAGGCGCACTCCGAGCCTTTCCTAACAATTCACAACAAATTTGAAACACTACCCTCAGGATCGTGGATTTAATAAAACTGAAGATTTATGTTTGGAAGCGCAGCTCCGCCGCGCTTCCAAACATAAACGTCCGGGGTTTAATTAGTTTGGGATCCTTAATCAACCGTGCGATATTTAGATGCTTGAGCTGTGAACCTACCGACGAATTCTTTACCCAATTCACCGACTACTCCCTCCTCTGTGAAACTGCCGTCTGAGCAGTCAGTTGTCACCCAAAATCGTAAAGCCGATCACTTGCGGGTTTGTTTGGAAGAAGATGTGCAGTGCCATCAAACCACGAGTGGTCTGGAACGCTATCGCTTTACGCATTGCTGTTTACCAGAGCTAGATCGCCGGGATATTGATCTAACAACCTCATTTCTGGGGAAATCTCTAGGCGCACCCCTGTTGATTTCTTCGATGACAGGTGGCACCGACTTTGCTCAGATGATTAATTATCGCCTTGCGATCGCAGCACAGCAGTATGGGATTGCGATGGGGGTCGGGTCGCAGCGGGTGGCGATCGAAAATCCAGATGTCAAATCTACGTTTGCAGTGCGTTCGGTTGCACCCGACATCTTGCTGTTTGCCAATCTCGGTGCAGTGCAGTTGAACTATAGCTATGGCATCGATGAATGCTTGCGAGTCATTGATTGGTTGGAAGCAGATGCGCTGATTTTGCATTTAAATCCGCTCCAAGAAATTGTGCAAACCAATGGGGATACTAACTTTCGGGGATTGCTGGCAAAAATTGCGATGCTCTGCGAAACATTGCCCGTGCCGGTGATTGCTAAAGAAGTCGGCAATGGTATTTCGGCAACAACGGCAAAGCGGTTAATCGAGTTGGGAGTGAGTGCGATCGATGTGGCTGGAGCCGGAGGTACGTCGTGGGCACGGGTAGAGAGCGAACGGGCAAAAGATTCATTGCAACGGCGGCTGGGTAAGACGTTTGCTGACTGGGGTATTCCGACCGCAGACTGTGTCAGTAGTATTCGGGCGATCGCCCCTGATATTCCGTTAATTGCTTCTGGAGGATTGCGGGATGGTTTAGATGCTGCCAAGGCGATCGCCCTGGGTGCCGATATAGCAGGGTTAGCCTTTCCATTTTTACAAGCGGCGGCTGAATCAGAAGCGGCTTTAGATGAATTGGTCAATGCCCTGATAGCAGAGATCACGACCGTTTTATTTTGTACGGGCAGCGCTACTGTGCAGGCATTGAGACAACCGGGAATTTTGCAAAAGCTAGGGTAGAAACAAGATAAACCACGATTGCTTAATACAGCAGTTGAGGGGGTTGATCAAGACAAGGGTTGTGTGAGAACCCGCGTTCCGCGCGGGTTCTCACACAACCTGATGATTTAACCGTCTCGACGGTTCCGATCCCGACTAAAGGAAATCGAGCGCTGCATAGAGAAACAACCCAAAATAGAGCACACCGAAGGTGAGGGCGGTGTATTGTTCAATAGCCGTATGACGCATGTAGATGAGTTTATTTCTCAGATCTTTTTCCCTCAACATATTTTCCTGACCATAGCAGGGATAGGGTAAAACGCGTTCCATGTCTTGGATGACTTGAATCTTGCGCCAAACCAGACGAGCATAAGATCGGATATAGATTGTCCATAGAATACATAGCACTACGCCCAAGAGTCCGATCGCTGCAATCACCAAACGTTGAGCCTGGGAAAAGACATTTTTGTCGATGGCAATTGAGAGAATCAGCAATAAGCCAGACAAGAGAGAAATGTAGAAACTGTTCATTTGACTGCGTCTGGCGCTGATGCGATCGTGCATTTCAACATAGAGTTTGTATTGCTCGACCAGGACACTATAAAAATGGTCCCCATATTCTTGCTTGAAGGTATGGAGGGACGCCATCTCATCCTTTTCAAACCCTTGGGTTAGAGAAGGTGGGCTATTTTCTGAAGGGCTATAACTCATGACTGCAACCCAAGGGTTCGATATGAAACACGCGCAGATACTTCGCCTTTTAGGATCGGCGTTTGAGAAATCCAGGCTATCCCAAAATTCTGCCAGAGGCAGAGCGTTTCTGAAATTTGCCATTGCCGGGTTGACCCAGCCAGCGATCGCCATCGACAATCAACTCTCCCCGTAAGAAAACTTTTTCAACCTTGCCTACCACGGGTCGTCCTTCGTAGGGCGAATAATCTACGTTGGAATGGTGGCTGCTGGCGCTAAGCGTATGGGCTTTGTTGGGATCAAAGAGAACCAGATCCGCATCGCTCCCTACGGCGATCGTGCCCTTGCGGGGGAATAGCCCAAACATCTTCGCGGGTGCGGTCGAAGTCAGTTGGACAAAGCGATTCAACGTAATTTTGTGGGTGTTTACACCCCCGTCATACAACAGCGGGATGCGAAATTCGACACCGGGCGCACCGTTGGGAATTTTTTCAAAATTGTCTCGGCCCAGTTGCTTAGATTTGTAGACGCCATAGGGCGTTTCGTTGAAGCAGAAAGGACAGTGATCGGTAGAGACAATCTGCAAATCATCAAAGCGGAGTCCGCGCCAGAGAGCATGTTGGCAGGTGTGAGGACGTAAAGGCGGTGTCATCACATATTTAGCCGCTTCGAAGTCAGGGCGATCGTATTCTTCGATCGTCAAAAATAAGTAGTGGGGGCAAGTTTCAGCAAACGCAGGAATACCGCGATCGCGTGCTTCGACGACGGAATCCAGTGCTTCTTCGGCAGAGAGATGGACAAAATACACGGGCATTTCAGCTAACTCTGCCAATCGAATACCCCGATGGGTGGCTTCTGCTTCCATGATTTGGGGACGGGTGAGGGCATGATATTTGGGCGACGTGTTGCCCTGTGCCAGCGCTTCTTCGATTAACACCTGGATCACTCCCCCATTTTCGGCATGGAGGTTGATCATGCCGCCATCTGCCCCTACTGCTCGCATAGCCCGGAAGATATCGGCATCATCCACCATCAACACACCGGGGTATGCCATAAACATTTTGAAGCTGGAGATGCCGTCATGATTGATCAAGTCGGGCAATTCCGCTAAAGAAGCGGGTGTGACCTCGGTAAGAATGATGTGAAACCCATAGTCTACGCAGCATTGGGGTTCAGCCGTAGCCAGCCGTCGATCGAGGGCTTGTTTGGGCGTTTCCCCTTTTTTCTGAAGCGCAAAATCGACAATCGTCGTCGTCCCTCCAAAGGCTGCCGATCGCGTTCCTGTCTCAAAGCTATCGACCGTTTGCGCTGCTCCTAGCTCAAATTCCATGTGAGTATGAACGTCGATGCCACCCGGCAGCACCAGCAATCCCGTTGCATCATGCAAGATGGCAGTGTCGGAGTTAATTTCACGGGCGATCGCTTCAATTCGTCCGTCTTTGACCAAAATATCTGCTCTATAGTCATCTACCGCCGTGACAATTCGACCACCCTTGATCAGCACCTCAGTCATTACACATACTCCTTACAACCTTATAAACAGGACGGATGCAAGAGAAAAAAAGCTTAGGATCACAAATGAATTAACCTGTAATTCTCTTTGAGAGAGCGACGGCTCCGCCGTCGCTCTCTCAAAGAGAATTGGGTTTTATTAAATTCACGATCCTTACCCTGTTTTTCTCCTGCATAGGTTTAAGTTGCCAAAGATACTACATCTACCTGGGTTAGAACTGTAAGGGGACAAACTTCTCTATGATTTGTAATCTGTGATCTGTAATCTGGGGTCTAAACCAATGGCAGGGTCTTGCACCCCATCCTCATCTTTAGGCATATAACAATAGCCGTACGCCTAAAGCTGTTGTAGATGTCAACCTGAGGGCTAATGTTTTAGCAAATTCTTTTTTCTAGCATGAGAAGGCTCATTGAGGCAGTTTCAATTTAGTTGAAACGCTTTAGCAATCACCCTCGCAGCAGAAAAAGAATCATGTTTTTCCACAAAAAAGAACTTATCCACAGCGTCAATATTAAAGAGGCGAACCCCCGTTATGCCCAGTTGTTGCTGGAACAATTTGGTGGTGCCACGGGCGAACTATCTGCGGCGTTGCAGTATTGGGTGCAATCCTTCCATGTTGAAGATGCAGGCATTCGCGATATGCTGCAAGACATTGCCATCGAAGAATTTAGCCACCTTGAAATGGTCGGTAAATTGATCGAAGGACATACCAAAAATGTTGACCAAACTGAAGCATTCAAAAGCACGCTGTTTGCCGTGCGCGGCGTGGGACCTCACTTCCTCGACAGCCAGGGCAGTGCCTGGACGGCTAGCTACCTGAATGAAGGCGGAGACGTAGTTCGCGATCTGAGAGCAAATATTGCCGCAGAAGCGGGCGCACGCCAAACGTATGAAGAACTGATCAAACTGGCAACCGACGAAGAAACCAAACAAACTTTAGTCCATCTGCTAACACGGGAGATTTCCCATACCAAGATGTTCATGAAGGCGCTGGAATCGTTGGGCAAACTGGATGATCCTTTCTTTGGCAACATTCAACCCGACGAAACTGTTGATCTGTACTTCAATCTGTCTTCCAATGGTGGCAAGGATGAACGCGGTCCCTGGAACTCAGATGAAAACTTTGAGTACGTCGCTGACCCCATGTCCAATTCACAGCCTCAGCCTCAGCCTCAACGCCAATAGAAGCGACAATTGCTGACATTGCTATCCATCCTGGATACCAAATCTAAACAGTAGTCAGGATCAATGAAAGTTGCAGATGGAAACATACTCCTGAGCTGCAACTTTTATTTTTTTAAGCTCTGTATCACCTCACAGATGTTGCGGATTTAATTGATGAAATTGGGTGTAGGTGCTGCGCTTCGCGCAGCACCTACACCCAATTTCATTGCTGGATTAAGCAATGTCACCATACGTCATGAAATTGAGAATGGGGATGGGTTGGAAAATGGTGCGCCGTTTTCCAACCCATCCCTTCTTTGGGAATTTAAACCTGTGACGTTAGGCGATTGAGAATCTGGGGCATTCTGGTGTAATACCCGTTAAAGCACACGACTGTAGCCAATATTAATGAAGTTGTGTTTCAAATTGAGGTGGTAATCTCTTGAAATGCTACCCGGTGAGTGTTTCAAACCGTTGAATCTTTTCCGATACAGCATTTCTAAACTTTAGGAACGTACCATGCGAAAAACTGGATTGATGAACTGGTTATCCAGCTTGCGTGTAAACCAAAAAATTGGACTAGGTTACGCGCTAGCACTGGGGATTGCGGTCTCAGGAACCATCATTGGTTTCAATATCGGCGATCGCTATAAAGACCAGGCAAACGTGCAGGAAGATCAAATCCGTAACGAAATGGAGCTACTCCATCGTTTGCAAACGGGCATTCTCCAGACACGAACCCATCAACAACAATTGATTCCGCTGGTGCTGTATCCAGAACAGTTTGACCAGGAGTACGCTCATATTCTGAACCATCGCCACACCATTGAGCAAACTTGGTCGGGACTCAAAGAATTCGCGGATCAAACGTCTATTCAGACTAAAGTCCGCTCTGTTGAAATTCCCCGGTTGATACGAACCTATAATGGGATACCAGAACAATATCTGGCAGAATTAGAACGTCTTGTTTTGCAAATTCATGCCCTCGATTTGGAATCACCAGACACAGTTGCCAACGCTCAGAAACAATTGCTGGATTTTACAAATAGCGATTTAGCACTGAAGTTAGATGCGATTTCTGATGAGCTGGTGGGGGTGATTGAACATAGCTATAACGAAGTTTTGGAATCAGAAATTCAAAGCCGTAATGCTAGTAATGTTGCTCAAAGAATCGTCATTAGCAGTATTGTCTTATCCATCGCCATTGCAATTCTATTAGCCACGTTAATCAGTCGAGCGATCGCTCAGCCGATTCAACTCTTGACCCATGTGGCAAAACAAGCCACCGAAGCCGCTAATTTTGATCTCAAAGCCAGCATTGATAGTAACGATGAAATTGGTGTGCTTGCCCATGCGTTCAATCAACTGATTGATTCAGTCAAACACTTACTGGAAGAACAACAGACTGCTAATCAAACCCTTTCTGCTTATAGCCAAACTCTAGAACAAAACGTAGAAGAAAGAACCCAAGAACTCAGTGCTAAAAATCAGCACTTGGAAGAATTATTAACCCAATTGCACCAAACCCAAATTCAGATGGTGCAAAGCGAAAAAATGTCTAATTTGGGGCAATTGGTTGCGGGAGTTGCCCATGAAATCAATAACCCCGTTAACTTTATTCATGGCAATCTTACCCACGTACAGGACTATGCCCATAATTTACTGAATTTCATTCAACTGTACCAAAAGCACTATCCTCAACCAGCTCCAGAAATTGAAATAGAAGCCGAACACATTGATCTAGAGTTTTTGCAAGAAGATTTACCCAAAATTCTAAGTTCCATAAAAATTGGGACTGATCGCATTTATCAGATTGTGCGATCGCTACGGAATTTTTCTCGCTTGGATGAAGCTGCTTTTAAAGCCGTTGACGTCCATGAAGGCATCGATAGTACCCTGTTGATCTTGCAACACCGACTCAAAGCCAAGTCCGATCGCCCCGAAATTAAAGTCATTCGTCACTATGGCGCATTGCCGTTGATCGAATGTTATGCCGGACAGGTCAATCAAGTTTTCATGAATATTTTGGTGAATGCCATTGATGCCTTAGAAGAGCAATGGTATGGTCAAATGCACCTGGCAGACCCAGATGATGACAGCGAGCAGGCAGCAACCCATCCTCCCCTTCTGCCAATGCTTACGATTCGGACAACGGTTATGGATGCGCAGTGGGTGGAAATTGCGATCGCCGATAATGGGGTGGGAATGCTCGAACAAGTGAAACACCAGATCTTCCAGCCCTTCTTTACAACCAAGCCGCTGGGGCAAGGCACCGGCATGGGGATGTCGATCAGCCATCAGATTATTGTCGAGAAACACGGAGGTAGCTTGACATGCCATTCAACCCCTGGACAAGGAACGGAGTTTATTATCCAGATTCCTGTGCAACCGCCGATGGCTAGCGCGATCGCCACGGTTTGCAGCTAACCAGAACATAACCCAGCCACCAAACGATCGCACGCTCTAGTCTGGATTAATGTGTTTGGGTTCGTCATCCTCATCCCCGTGGGTGGGTTGATTTCGGTTACTGCCCTCCACTTCATCAGCATTAGATGGATGAGACAGGTTGGATAAGTTAGATTTAGGCACCTCCGGGATGGCTTTTCTGCGCCGATTTTGTAGCCCCTTAGCCGTTTGTTGGAGTGCTGCCAAGTAATCTTCATTTTTTAATGCATCATCGTTGTCTCGCCGAGCCTTAACATCCAAATCAAGCGAATGAGCAGGATCAACCGGAGTCGGTGGCTGGGGTGAGGGTGCCGCCGGTGGTTGAGGCTTGTCGCCAGTCGGCTTGGTCTCTGATGCAGGGCGTCGATTTCGCATCAATTTGGCAGTCTTACGCAAATCCTGGAAGTAATCGCTTTCTGTAATTTCTGCGACTTGCTTTTCGCGTTTTTCTTGATCGATTTCGATATTGATCTTGAGGAGCGTTTTAACCTGCCGATAGACCGTCTGTCCGTAATCGCTCTTGTTAAAGCGATCGAGTAAGACTACGCCCACCGCTGTACCTGCTAAAGCGATCGCCCCCGGCACGAGAGGTACCCATCCCCCTTGGGTAAACAAAACCCAGCCGATGGCGTAAAGGGTGCCCGATGCCACCCCCAACACCAAGCCAAACCGTAGGGGATGGCGTAAGTACCATGCCAAAATGCCGCCAACGATCGACCACCCCAAAATCCACAGGATCTCGATCGGTTCTGACCAATACCAAATTAGCGATCGCCCATCTAACACAGCACTGAGAAGCTGGCTTACTGCCTGGGCATGAACTATCACCCCCGACATCTTTTGGTTATCTTCTTTGCTAACGCTATAGGGCGTATAAAACTCGTCCTTAAACTGAGCGGTGGTATAGCCAATCAACACCACTCGATCTTTGACCCACTCAGGTTGGATACGACCTTGCAAGACATCCAATAAACTCACCTGGCGAGCAAATTCATTCCCAGACCGATAGCGCAACATGATCTGATAGCCATTGGTATCCACCCGGTAGTAGCCTGCCATTCCAGACTGTAACCGTGAAATGACCGTTGATCCCAGCAAAAACTCACCCGTTTCTGTAAAGCCCGGTTCAATGCCATCAACGGCAAGATAGTGCATCACCAACCGCAGACTCAGCGTCGGAATGGTGTTGGGGTTATTGTCGATGGCAGGCTGATTGCAAAAATGTTTGACCTGTGTACCGGGAGGGGGTGGCGGCGGTTCCATGTATAGTAACCCCCGACGCAACACGCCGCCCGAATCGATAATTAAATCTGAAAGCCCTATCGTTGTGGGTGACACCTGCGGTGGTGGTGGGGTACCGGGATCATCGGACGCACTGGCTTTACAAACAACAACAACATTCGGGTTTGCGGTTAACTGTTGCAACAACTCTTCCCGACCGGGCGGAATCGGAATATCGCGTGAGATATCCAGACCAATCACGCGCGGTTGATAGGTTTGTAGTTTTGCCAGAAGTTGTGCCAGGGTGCGATCGGAAATCGGCCACTCTTGCAATTGTTGTAAATCACTATCGGTAATGCCGATAATCAATAGCCGATCATCGTCGGGTTCTTGAGGTTGCGACTGGATCTGGTGATCGTACGCAGAGAGTTCCATGCCCTGAAGTAAACCCAGATGACGGGCACTTACAACGGCAGTCGTCAGCAGCAGACTCATAAAAATGACCGGACGACCGACATTTTTGAACCATGAACTGAGACGATTAAAATGGGTCAGTCTGGAAGAGATCATTGGGTACGAAATCAGACAATATTTATCTTTACAGCGCTTGGCGCTTGGATATGTCTAGTGTTGCAAACACGAAATTTTGCAACATGGGGGTTTGGGGGCTGCGCCCCCAAGAGGGGGTTTTACCCCCTCCACCCCCTCTAAAACTTTTAAGTTGGTGTACTAGTTTCTTCGTATACGGCGCTTCGCACGGCATGCAAAGAAACGGTGGCTTTAGCAATTAAACATTGCTGTAAGGATGACAAATGCGAGCGACGACGCCCTCGTCCTACGAAAAAAAAGCTTGCGGTTGATTAAACTCACGATCCGCAGCATCACAAATTAAACAAAACCCGGACGTTTAGTAATTGGCAGCGTGGCGTCGCCACGCCTTCGATACTTAAATCGTTGGTTTTAATAAATCTGCGTCCTTTAGGATCATAGATTAATTAATTGGTAATTCTTTAGAGCTAATGTTCTATAGCGCTTCGCACCCGGATAGATTACGGTCGTCGAGTGAGAGCCGTGCGGCGCGCGGTTCTGATTTAAAACCATGTACGTCATACCATTGAGGCTGGCTATAGGGGCATGGGTAATTGTTTTGAAATGCTCATGGTGCAAGCGCTTCAAGCCAATTGCTAACCAACCAGGTCTGTCACCCTGTTTCAGCGATCGCGACATGCCGTAGATGCGTAGACTTGATTATGGAACATGGATCCGTCAAAGAAAAGTGTCATCCGTATTAGACGTCTAAATCGATACAAAGCTTTAAGATTATTGAACATCCTCATGGATTAGGCATCAGAGATCATAAATTGGGTGCAGTGTATTGCAGCAATGACAGTTGGGTTAGGTTTGCTGCGAAATTTGTTTCCACCGATTTGTATGAAGCAATGGTAAGCAACAACAGACTGGGACTTGTTTTACCCGACGTTTCGCTAGGGTTGCAGGGTTATGCCCGTCCTGTTCTGTAATTTGCGAGCCGCACTAACTCACCCCCCAGAGAATGTAGATGACTAGGTTATTTATGCGCCTTACGACGCTTTCTACGGCACTGTTCCTAAGTCTAGGGATGGTGTTAACCAGCAATCAAGTGTTTGCTCAAGGTAGTGGGTTCAATGCCCCCCCGGTGGGGGCACCTGGCAATCGAGAAGCTGGGTCTGCCCGCTCTGGGTCTTGTACAACGAGCGATCGCGGCTTGGTAGCACTGATCCCCGAATCCAATGTCGGGTTAACCACGGAAGCTTACCCGACATTTTTTGCCTACGTCCCACCCAGTTCTGCAACATCCGCAGAATTTTTGCTGTATGAGGAAGGCACCGATCGGTTGATCTATAGCCAGACGTTGACCTTTCCTGCCAGCCGTTCGGGCATTATCAGCATACCGCTCCCTTCCGATGGCACGGCTTCACCCTTAGAAGTGGGACACACCTACTATTGGTACTTTGCGCTAGTGTGCAATCCCTTAGAACGAGCAGACGATGTCACAGTGCAAGCCAATGTGCAGCGAGTTGCGCTGATGTCGCTGGGTGAGGAGATCGTGAGTCAGTTGGCGATCGCCAGTCTGCAAGATAAGCCCCGCATTTATGCTCAGGCAGGGATCTGGCAAGACTCGCTCAGCCAGTTGGCATCTCTGACCTGTGCCCATCCGAGTGATATGGCGTTGAAACAGGAATGGACTGCGTTATTGGAAGCGGTTGGCTTAGGCGCGATCGCCAACGAACCCCGATTTTAAGCCTCGTTTACAGCATTTTGCCCTAGAAAAATTGGTAGTGATATTCATGTCATGAGCTTTTGTTGCGCGGGCGACGCCCGCGCAACAAAAGCTCATTATTTTTTTAGGACGACCTTAGCTGCAAACTGTGGCGATCGCCGCTATTGATCGGGAACTAAATACCCGTCAAACCTGAGCGTCAGACGCTCCGACGGAGTGAACCAGGTCGTGTTGTGATCGCCTTAAATTGGTGCGAGATACGTAGATTAACATTGTGTCATAAAAATAATTTTCCTAAGAATATATACTGATTACAGCTCTGTAATCCCATTTATTATCCTGAATGGATCTTAAAGTCGTGGATAAATTGAAACTCAATGGTTTTTTGAATGTAGGGCGAAAGCATACCTTGAAAGAACAAGAATTTAGTTTCGATTCATCCGCAATCCTCCGCATTCAAGTATTTTCTTCTCTACCTTGATATAGCTTTACGTAGTCACGTTAGGACGTTGGGGTGTGGGGCGGTGCCCCACGCAGGGGTTTTACCCCTGCACCCCGTCCTAACCTAAGTGCGTAGCGCTATAGCTTGAAAAACAAGCGTAAAGTAACGAATTATGAACCGAACTTTGCATCTTTGTATGGTTGGGCTGACGGTTGGGTTATGGGTACCTGTCAGCGTTGTTGCGTTGAGTCAGTCACCAGCGATCGCTGAAGTTTGTACGCAACAAACCAGCCCTGATTCCCTTGATCTTGAGATTCGCAATGCCACGAGTAGTCCCATTACAGTGCATTGGATCGATACAAATTGTCAGGAAGCCTCAACCAGTGACCCGATTGAACCTGGCAGAGCATTCAAGGGAACGACCTATCCTGGTGATGCCTTCCACATCCGCAATGCTGAAACAGGTGAGCTTTTGCAGGAACTTGTCGTCTCTGAAAGCAGTTCCAACTTTACGATCGGGCTTATCGAAGATGCAGATCCCGGAGCCGCATTTTTAGCCACCTTGAATCAGGTACGCGCAGGCAGAAATTTGCCACCGTTGGAGTATGACCATACTCTCAATCAGTCTTGTCAATGGCTGGCTACTCTCATGGGTCAATATGATGTCATGGATCATGATGCAGTCGTGGTGGGTGGAAGCAGTTATCAAAATATGAGATACCTGGGCGATCGCCTCACCCATTTTGGTTGGCAAGGAGGTGGTTCTGCTGAGGCTTTAGCCGGTGGCTATTTCTCGCGAATCGAGACAGCAGGGAGTACATGGGTTTTAGATTGGAGCAGTAGCGACACCCATTACCGTCCGTTTTTGTCGCTCGATAATCAAGTATTTACCCATGTTGGTTTTGGCTATGCTCCTTCGGCTACCAAGCCAAATGAATATTATGCATGTGCTGTTTTCGGAAATCCTGGTGGCGATCCCTGAGTCTTATGGATGCGATCGCCGTCCTCTATAGTACGTCTGAATAGTGGTATATATGTAATGATTTTTTGTGGCGCAGGCGTTGCCTGCGCCACAAAAATCATTACTTTTTTAGGACTACTCCGAATTGAAAGAAGTGGTGCAGCCCCCGTTCGGGGGCTGCACCACTTCTTTGTCCTAATTTCTATAACTGCGCGATCGCTTCTTTTTCTTAAGGGCAACATCAAGCACTAACTTGCGCCTTAACTTAGAAAACTTGAGTGGTATGAATTGGGCGATCGCTTAACAATGAACTGTAACGAGCGGGTCGCAAATTCACCCCGGCACAGAAAACACCATGACCACCCAAGCTAATCAAAACAACGTTGTCATTGTCAATCAAGATGATGATCTCGATGGGTTCGATACAGTACCCGGAGAACAAACGGCGATCTGCGTCCATAGCAACGGTGTCGGCGGGGCGTTCACATCCTCAATGATGCACGCTCTGATTGTAGATGATCAAACGGCAACATTTCGGGCGACTGAAATTCCCCGCCCAGAACCCACAGCAAATCAGGTTTTGGTGCGAATTAAGGCGAGTGGTGTTAACCCGCTCGATAGCAAAATTCGTACCGGGAAAGCTCCCCATGCCCAACAGGTGCTTCCTGCTGTGCTAGGAATTGATTTAGCTGGAATTATTGAAGCCGTTGGTTCAGACGTCACTGCATTTCAGGTGGGGGATGAGGTATGTGGCATGACGGGCGGAGTCGGCGGATTGCAAGGGTCGCTGGCTGAATTTGCGGCAGTCGATGCCGATTTGTTAGCGAAGAAACCAACCAACCTTACCTTTCGGGAAGCTGCTGCATTACCGCTGGTGTTTTTAACCGCATGGGAAGGACTCGTCGATAGAGCCAATGTCCATGAAGGTCAGAAAGTCCTGATTCTGGGTGGGTCTGGTGGTGTCGGTCACATCGCTGTGCAGATTGCTAAAGCGCGGGGTGCCCAAGTATTTGCAACAGCTTCCGCAGCTAAACATGACCTGGTGCGACAACTAGGTGCTGTACCCATTGACTATCGCAGTATGGCGATCGCCCAGATCGTCCAAACGTTTACGGATGGGCAAGGTTTTGATGTGGTCTACGACTCAGTGGGTGGTTCCACACTAGATGATGCGTTTCAAGCTGTGCGCAATTATGGTCACGTTGTCAGTAACTACGGTTGGGGCAATCATTCCCTATTGCCCCTCTCGCGCAAGGCAGCAACTTATTCCGGTGTGTTTGTGCTGTTGCCTCTGTTGACAGGTGAACGTCGTGCCCATCATGGCGAAATTTTGCGTCAGGCAACCCAATTAGTAGAAGCCAATCAGCTGCGTCCTATCGTTGACCCACGCCATTTCACGTTAGAAACGGTACTGGCTGCCCACGAAGCGGTGGAGCAGGGCACTGCTGGCACCAAAATTGTGATTGATTTGTAACCGCTTACGCTGATTATAGATAGTTCACATGAACAGCTTCCCAGTCGGCTTTTGGTTCATGAGTGATATGAAACAGTACTTCAACGTGTCGCCCTTCTGCATCCAAACCAATAACCAGTAACCCTCGGCTAGTTTCTTCCTGAGCAAAAATGCCTTTTAGATCCGAGAACTTCATGCATCTCCTCCTGTCAGGAACCTGGACGTTTGGCAGCAACGGGTTCAGAACGTTCGTATTGGTCACGGTGGCGTGCGGCTAGTTGCAGATACTCGGGATCCGTCTTCGCCAATTGCCATTTCTCATAGAAAATCTTGGCAGATTCAGCTTTGATTGGATCTTCGGTACGAGGCAGAACGGTCTTAGAACCTGTTGCGTATTTGCGTCCTGACTTGTGATTGGCATAGCGACGCGATCGCGTGTGTCCCATCTGCAAAAATTTTCGTGCCATGTCCATACCCACGAACATCTGCCGAAGTCTAGCTAAAAGACAACCAATTTGGCATTGCTGAATAACGGACTGAATTGAACGTGGAACCTTGGTTTCACGTTCAAATTTATCCCCAAAATCAGCGATGCCCTACGTTTGATGCAGTGTTCTTATCTTGACTGAATCCCTGGCAGATGGAATCGCTCTGCTGGCATACTGCACGCCCAACACCCCATAGTGTGTTAATAAACTGAATGAGGATTGTAGATCGGCTGAAACCAGGTTAGTAGCGCGGCGTCGTCGCGCTACTAACCTTAAAACTTTGGGGTTTAGGTCATTTACAATCCATCCATCAAAAATCCATCGATCAAGAATCCGATTCCAGAGGAACAGAGCCGTGCCCTTCCACAACCAACGTGTGACACCATCTGACCGACAAATGGCAATACGGCTACAGGACGATCGCCAATTAGCATGGTCGGAGTGGGGTTCTGAGGAGGGGATCCCGGTTTTGTTTTGTACGGGGGCGGGAATGAGCGGTTCCCTGGGGTTTGGTGCGACTCATCTGCCGGTGTTGGGATTGCGACTGATAGCGATCGACCGACCGGGATTGGGGCTATCAGACCCTCACCCCAACAAAACCCTATCTTCCTGGGTTGATGATGTGGGGGAGTTGATTCATAGCCAAAATCTCCACACGGTTCTCGCCGTTGGCTTTTCTCAAGGAGCGCCCTTTGCCTTGGCGTTGGCAGCAGCAGGACTGGTAGACGCGATCGCCATTGTGTCAGGACAGGATGAACTGTCGCATCCGAGCATCAAACCGCTTCTGCATGCCGATGTAGCCCAAATGATTACGGCTGTGGAACAGGATGCAGCAGCATTTGAGGAGCATTTTTCTCAGATTGTGACCTGGGAAGGACTATGGCACCTGATTATCAATATGAGTGCAGAATGCGATCGCGCCTTGTATCTGAGTGATGGCTTCAGTCAGGCTTACCAGCGTTGCCTCCAGGAAGGATTTTCTCAGGGATCAGAGGGGTATGCCCGCGATCTGGTGAATGCGGTGAGTGCCTGGTCGTTTGCAGTGGAGGACATTACAGTTCCAGTAGATCTCTGGTACGGCGGTTTGGATACCAGTCCGGTTCACTCTCCTGATTTTGGCGCGACGCTGGCTGCTCGATTACCCCAGGCTACCCGCATCCTCGATCCCAACGCAGGTAGCTCGATTCTGTGGACGCGATCGCATGATATTTTATCGAGGCTGAAAGCTCATTTGTCAGCAACAAACAGCACGATCGTTGATGTGGTTGCCTGGATTTGCATTCAGGATCGACAGGTTTTATGTGCCCGGACGACGGGTAAAGATGCGTTTTATTTTCCCGGTGGAAAGCGAGAAACGGGTGAATCTGACTGGGAAGCACTGCGCCGAGAGGTGCAAGAGGAACTCAATGTCAGCCTGATTGCTGAGACGTTGACCGAGGTAATGATTGTGCAGGAGGTTGCCCATGGCTACACTGAGCCAACTCAGGTGACGATGCGCTGCTTTCAGGCGGAGTATAGCGGTGACATTGTTGCTAACTCTGAAATCGAAGCGATCGCATGGCTGAAGTACAGGGATGTAGACCAATGTGCTCCGGCGACTCAGCGGGTACTGGAGTATTTGTATCAGCAGCAGTGGATTGATTAGAGGCGATCGCTAACGTGTCGCAATCGCTGTTCCAAAAAACGGCGTTCGCTATCATTGGTCACTAATTCTAATGCCCGTGTATAGCTTTGGATTGCATCCTCGAATGCACCAACACGCCGTAATAAATCGGCACGAGTGGCATGAAATAGATGGTAGCTATCAAGCTCCGGGGCAAGGCTATCAATCAGCCCCAATGCGGCGGTTGGACTTTCTGCCATGGCGATCGCCACGGCTCGATTTAAGGTGACAATGGGTGATGGCTGCAAGCGTTCCAGTACTTCATAGAGTCGTACAATCTGTACCCAGTCTGTGTCTTCGGCGCGTGCGGCCTGACAATGAAGTGCGGCGATCGCCGCTTGCAGAGCATACACTCCCGTTCCACCCCGTAGTGCTTCTTCTACTAAAGGCAATGCTTCATTGATTTGTGAATGATTCCAACGGCTCCGATCCTGATCTTCTAGCAAAATCAGATCGCCAGCTTCATCCAGACGGGCATCACGCCGCGAGTCGTGTAACAGCATCAATGCTACCAGTGCTGTGACTTCTGAAGCAGGTTGGGATGCCAGCAATTGCCGTAGCAGTTGCCCCAGACGAATCGCTTCGGTACACAGGTCAGCCCGCGCCATCAAATCTCCTTTGGTCGCCGCATAACCTTCATTAAAAATGAGATAGATGACCGTCAGCACTGCCTCTATCCGAGGGGAGAGATTGGTTGTTTCAGGTACTTTATAGGGAATGCCTGCGTCGCGAATTTTGCGCTTAGCTCGGACTAATCGTTGTGCCATGGTTGCGGTCGGCACGAGAAAGGCGCGGGCAATTTCGTCAGTTTCCAGTCCGCCCAGCATGCGTAATGTCAATGCCACCTGAGTCTCGATCGCCAGTGCAGGATGGCAGCAGGTGAAGATTAATCGCAAGCGATCGTCTGGAATTTCATCGCTATCGTAGGTTGGCTCTTCGCTGGCTGGAATTAACCCCGATGCGGCGTACCATTCCAATTTTTCGGTCAGTCGTGCCTTGCGTCGCAGGCGATCGATCGCTTTATATCGAGCCGTGCGGATAATCCAGGCGCGAGGCAGATCGGGAATGCCGCTATGTTCCCATTGATTCACGGCTGCCGCAAACGCGTCTTGTGCAGCTTCTTCAGCCAGATTAAAATCTCCCACCAGACGAATCAGGATGGCGACGATTCGCCCCCATTCAGCTCGATAGACAGAGGCAATCACCCGAGCAGGGGAACTACCTGGCAACGCCCGAGCACCATCTGAGTTTGGGGTTGAAGCCATACCTGTCATAAAAAGTCACAAAGAATGTTGGGCAGGGTGTCGATCTAAGCGATCGCCGTTCGACTGACGTATACCAACTCCCTAAACTTAAGCTACAGATAGGGGTTGAAAGGGCACTTCCTGCTCATGGGGGATTCCATTCCCCACCCCCTCCAGCAAAATTTGTAGTTAGGATCACAAATTAATGAAAACCCGGACGTTTATGTTTGGAAGCGCGGCAGAGCCGTGCTTCCAAACATAAATCTTCGGTTTTATTAAATCCACGATCCTTAGATTTAGAGAATTTGTATTACGAAGAAATGCAATTACAGAAATAGGATGGCGGATTAGAACAATTGTACTATAGAATGGGTTTTTCAGAGATGTCGATTTGAGCCATTCCCGCTCGACTCATTCATGGCTTGACATATTCAGGTTAGGGCGTTGGGGTATGGAGCAACGCCCCACGCAGAGGTTCCATCCCTGCACCCCGTCCGCACCTGAGTGCGCAGCTATACAAACAAGGTAAATCTCGATCGTACTCAATGACCTGATAAAAAGTTTTCTGTGCCGTGTCGATTTGAGCCATTCCCATTCGACTAAACCGTAAAGGAGGCAATTGAATGAAATATTTGCTGCTGATCTATATGGATGAAAACGCCATGAGTGACACTGAGCGAGAGCATTGCTATCGGGAATCTGCCCAACTCGCTCAAGACCTTGATGCTAAGGGACAATTTCTGGCGACAGCTCCCCTTCATCCTGTTTCAACGGCAACTAGTGTTCAAGTACGGCAAGGCAAATCCCTGGTGATCGATGGTCCATTTGCCGAGACTCGTGAGCAATTGGGTGGGTTTTTCCTGGTTGATGCTCAGGATTTGGATGAAGCCATTGCGATCGCCACCCGCATACCCGGAGCGCGAGTTGGCACAGTTGAAATTCGCCCTGTTCTGGAAATTGTGGGACTTCCAGAGTCGTCATAGTTGCACCCGTCGTCATCATTGCATTCACTGTCAAACCAACCTGCATCTCAAATGCAAGGAGAAACAATCATGACAACTGCAAACACACTCACCGCCAGCGAAGCTGAGATTCGCCAATTAATTGCCGCGCAACAGCGTGCCATTTGTGCCAAAGATATCACCCAAATCATGTCTCACTATGCCAATGAGATCGTGATTTTTGATGTCAAACCCCCTTTCCAAACCAGTGGCAGAGAAGCGGTTCGCCACTTATGGGAAGACTCTTTGCCATGTTTCCCAGACTCGTTTGAGATGGAAACCCGCGACCTGGCGATCGCAGTCAATAACAATTTAGCGACTGCCCATTGGCTATTTCGCTTTAAGGGCGAACAAAACCATCCTGCTACGCAAATGTGGATGCGGGCGACGGCTGTGTGTCAGAAGCATCACGATCATTGGCAGATTTTACACGAACATATTTCAGTGCCATTTGATCCGTCCAATGCGCAAGCAGTGTTCACCCTCAATCCCTAAGATCACCTTTCCGAGCGGGTTTGGCAAACTCATGCAACCCCCAAAACAATCGATTTAAACTTGTCCGCGACACAAACATTGTCACGAAGGAATCGTCATGAAAATCAACTCTTATCTCATGTTTAACGGCAATTGTGAGGCTGCATTCAAGTTCTATGAACAATGTCTGGGTGGCAAGATCACCATGATGATGACCCACAAAGAAGCACCCTCCGCCGCAGATATCTCACCGGAGTGGCATGACAAAATTATGCATGCGTGTCTTGAATTAGAAGATCGCTTCCTCATGGGGTCTGATTGCCCACCCGAGTATTTTGAAAAACCTCAAGGCTTTTGCGTTCAGATCAGCGTGCCCGAACCAGACGAAGCAGAACACATCTTTCATGCTTTATCAAAAAACGGCAAGGTGACGATGGCGATCGCTCAAACATTCTGGTCTACTCGCTTTGGCATGTTGATTGATCAGTTCGGCACACCCTGGATGGTCAACTGCGAACAAGCCGTTTGAGCGTTTAATCACCCGTCACCTCTAGTACAGCAAAACGAAAGTTTTGTAAGGGGTGAAGGGGTTCCATCCCTTCTTGGGGGCGCAGCCCCCAAACCCCCATGTTGCAAAATTTGGTGTTTGCAACACTAGTTTGACAGACTATCCAACAACGACACCGGAGAAACCATGAGTACTCAAATTTTCGTCAATTTGCCTGTCAAAAATCTCCAACAATCCATCAAGTTTTTTACGCAACTTGGATTCAGTTTCAATCCCCAATTCACCGATGAAACTGCCACCTGCATGATTGTCTCTGAGAACATTTTCGTGATGCTTTTGACCCATGAGAAGTTCCAGACATTTACACCCAAAGCGATTTGTGATGCTACCCAAAGTACCGAAGTACTGACATGCCTATCGGTTGAGAACCGAGCAAAAGTGGATGAGATGGTTCGTCAAGCTGTGGCTGCGGGGGGCACAACTTATAACGAGCCTCAAGATCACGGATTTATGTACGCCCACGGATTTCAAGATTTAGATGGGCACATTTGGGAACTGGTATACATGGAACCCAACGCGATGGATCAGGCTGAAGCTGTCAAGGAAAAAGTGGCGATGTAAATCATTCCAGCACCATGGTTTTTGATCTGAATTCAACCATTACACTGTGGAGATTCACAATGATTCAGAATGCAATTGCACATCCAAAAATTGTCGAACCCAACGAGTGGCTAACGGCTCGTAAAACCCTGCTTGAACACGAGAAAGAATTGACCCGGCATCGCGATCGCATCAATGCTGAACGCCGCCGCCTACCGATGGTCAAGCTCAAAAAAGAATATACTTTTTCGGGATCAAACGGTGCCGTCAAACTGGCTGATATGTTTGACGGACAAACCCAACTGATCATCTACCACTTCATGTTTGCGCCAGAGTGGGAAAAGGGCTGCATGGGTTGCACTGGCTACGTCAATGCCCTGGGTGATCTGTCCATGCTGAATCAACGGGACACAACCTTTGCACTAGTTTCCCGTGCCCCGTTGCCCAAATTGGAAGCCTACAAGCGGCAGAAGGGATGGACAATTCCTTGGTATTCCTCCTTTGACAGCGATTTCAACTATGACTTCCACGTCACACTGGACGAAAATGTTACCCCCATCGAGTACAACTACCGCGACAAAGCGGAGCTAGAGAGATTGAACGGTGCCGACGCCATGCAGGGTGAGAGTCACGGGCTCAGCGTGTTCTTCCGCATGGGGGACGATGTGTTTCACACCTACTCGTCCTATGCCCGTGGCGTTGAATCCCTCACCGATACCTACAGCTTGCTGGATATGACCCCCTACGGACGGCAAGAAGACTTTGAAGATTCACCCCCTGGCTATCCGCAACATCCAACCTATGGGTAAAGGTGTCGCACGTTTCAGCTGATTGGAGTGCGATCGCAATTCCCTATCATTCATCCCAAGGAGACAAACCATGGAAACTATCCAAACCGAACAAACCACACCCATGCCTGCTCAGCCTCAGAAAGAACATCAATGGCTCCAAAAACTCGTCGGTGAGTGGACCTATGAAACCGAAGCAATCATGGGCCCCGATCAACCTCCTGTCAAATCAACCGGAACGGAGACCGTGCGATCGCTGGGCGGACTCTGGATATTGGCAGAAGGACAGGGCGAAATGCCTTGTGGTGGCTCTGCAACAACGTTGATGACGCTCGGTTACGATCCACAGAAACAACGCTATGTCGGCACCTGGGTCGGGTCGATGATGACATATCTCTGGCACTATGACGGTGAAATGAATGCAGGGGAAACTGTGCTGACGCTCAACTCTGATGGACCTGTCATGACAGGTGAGGAGAAACTTGGAAAGTACAAAGATGTGATTGAGTTCAAGAGCAACGATCACCGGATCTTGACCTCCCATATGTTGGGCGAGGATGGGCAGTGGCAACAGTTTATGACTGCTCACTATCGACGAACGCAATAAGGCGGATCATTCCGTTAATGAACCCCAGTCCTGCACAAAGACTCAGCCAAATCATGACATCCAGCATGGCGCGGAAGAGTTGCTGATAGTTGAAGGTGCGATCGCTTGTCATGCCCACGAGCCAGGGCATGGCAAGCACTACAACTAAAGGAAAAAACATCCATGCGATACCCACAATCATCTGCCATTCGGGTATCGTATGGATGTTTCGTTTCCATTGCGGAAAATGCAGATCTCAGTTTCCAGGGTTGGCTGAGCAGTAGTTGTTTTGAGTTGGAATGCCAGCAAGATCAACGTCCCTAGCAAAAGCAACCCGTAGCGCAGCCGAAAACGCATCTTTATCATCATTTTCTTCCTCTGCGACCCTCCTTCCATCAATGAAATTTGGAGTGAGTGCCGCGCTCCGCGCGGCACTCACACTGGCAAATTAATCTGATCTGCTGCCGCAAATAACTGATGAATCAACGCAATGTGGAGAGCATTCATATTTTTCGCCCAACCTGTAATCCTCACAATGTCCATCGGATAGTTGTGCCAATTTGCCCGGTTTGAGTGGCAATCAGTTGTGTCCCATCAGCCGTGAATTGGAGAGAAAATGAAGCTGGTAATTTACTTAATACACCTTTAAAGAAGGACGCTGATAGATCTTCTCCTAATACACCTAATAGCTGTCCTTGACGATTCCAAACCCGAATGAGGTTATCTCCACTGGCATCTGCCATCTTCTCACCCAGCGTCGCAATTTGAGTGCCATCTGAGTTAATGGCGATCGCATGGATTGAACCCTCATGGGCTTTCACCGTTACCCCTGGATTGCTTTGAGCATCCCAAACCCGCAATATGCCCATTGAACTGCCTGTAACAACCTGACCCTTGTTGCTCAATTGAATAGACGAAATCGTTTCCGCAGGATTTACGGTCCAGTGACTAAACTCAGCTTTCAACTGCCCTTGCGAATCCCACAGTTTCATGCGTTCTGAGCCCGCTGCTAAAATAGCCTGACCATCGGGGCTAAATTGAGCCATAGAAAATTTTGGCTGATCTTGATTCAAGGTTAGCTGTGGATTTCCTTGCAGATCAAGGACTTGCACAACACCCTTGCCCACTGTCAGGAGATGTTGGCTATCGGGACTAAACTGCATATGTTGATACGGATGTGAGTTATGCGGATGTAAGCCTACCTGCAACCCTTCAAACGATGCTAATTGCGTAGCTTCAATGTCGAGCAACCGGGCTGTAACAACCTGCTCTGGTTGTTGACCTGGGGGAATGACATCAGGATATTCGATCGTCAGAATATAATTGCCATCAGGGCTAATTTGCAGGTTTTGGACATGTACTTGATGACCATCGAAACTGGCGAGTGGATTGAGTTGGCTATCCCAGATTCGAGTGGTGCGATCGCTACCACTTGTAATAATTCGTGAACCATCAGGACTAAATTTCACAGGTCCAACCAACCACCGGAGTTCACGGTTTGCTAGTGGATTGGCATCAGCGTCCAGCACAGTCAGAGTGCTCCGCTCTTCCAATCCGTTCTGTTCCAGGCGATTTAGAACTTGAACGATGCGATCGCCCTCAGGGCTAACAGCACCCACTGGAGTGAGCAACGTAGCATTATGATTCGGTTCAACATTTGTGGCAGCTTGCAGCACGGCGTCAGGAGGTATACTTCCATCCACTTGAATGACATTATTGGCTGACGGTTCCGGTGTAACGTTTACTTTCTCAACAGTCGTGGGAGACTGATTGACGCACGCTATCAAAAACAGAGTGACTGTAAACGCCGCGATATTAGACCATCTTCGCTTCATTTTTTTCATGCTTTGAACGAGTAAATTAATTAACATTGCAGCTACTCCTAGCTATAACGTCTTGAATCTTGAATGGCGTTGCTGGTTTTGAGGATGAATTTGAACGGGAAACCGAAGGTTTCCCGTTCAAATTCATCCTGATTGAGCAATACCTCTTGAACTTTGAATAACTTGTCTAAAAGTAGTGGGTGTTGCCAAGCCAAACTGAAGGAATCAACGCCATTTCGCCACGCTGATATCAGTGCTGATGCAATTGTTCATCTAATCGATGTTTTGCGTTTAGGGCAACTAATCTTGTCAAGACATTACACTCGATTTCAAGAAAATTAGTCGTAGAAAAATCGCATCTCTAACCATTAACCGTACGTCTTATTCGGAGAGAAATCGGAAGACGCGATCGCGAATGGAATCGTAAACGTATCACCAAATATTACCTAATCGATCGCGTTTTTGCCAAATATGTAGCTCATTGGATACAGATGTCAGTACAATATGCCAAATGAGAGATAACATTGACTGCTTTTAGGTACAGAATGAAGCAGCAATGCCTCTGACTTGCCATTTGAGTGAGCGAAGACCTGGATCAGGAAAGCGAAACAAAGAGATCCGATATCCGTTAGCCCGTTGTTCTAGCCGTTTTGCTCCAATATGGCTAAGGATCGTGAATTTAATAGAACCGAAGATTTATTTTTGTCAGCGCGGCGGAGCCGCGCTGACAAAAATAAACGTCCGGTTTTTAATTAATTTGTAATCCTAAAGAGATGCTCAGGTATACCCACATTTATACAAACTATTTGGACATAAGCGGGGCACTATGGAATCAGCTTCATTCATCATCATTTTCATCCAAATCATATTCTTTTTCTGGTTTATCGAAACGCTTGGGAAAATCAAATCATATCTACGAGATATTCGTGATATTGCTCAGCGATCAGAAAGAGATCCTTAAGCCTTCAGCTTGAAGTCGGGCATATTCCGTGTCAATATCATCTACAACCAAAGCAATTAGCAAACCATTTGCCCGATGTGCTTGCATATGGACAGGTTTGAAGCTTTTTAATCCCGTTCTTAGAAAAAGACTTGATTTACTCCATCCACATGCAAACGTTGATTACAAGATGGCTAAACCAATCAGACTGATCAAGCAACTAAATTGAATGCCTAAGCTCAATACTCGTAGTTTTGGATCAGCACCGATGATGTGAATCATAGAGTGTAATAGTCGAAACGTAATATAGATACCGACAAGCAGATCGATGCTATTTCCAGAAACCCCTCGCATTGTTAACAGTAAAACCACTCCTAAATATAGGGGTAGGTTTTCAACCAGGTTAGCCTGCACTCGAAATAATCGCCACATCAAATTATTGTCATCGATCGCTGCAAACTCTTTGGGACTGCCGCCTGCTGCTAGATGGCGAATTCTGACAACCAGCAAAACAATCACAATTGCGATCGTCCAGAGTATAAAAACGACCAATCCCCACAGTGGAATGGTCATCGGTTGAATCGATAAGGATTGGGCGATCGCCAGACCTGCATGGTGCTCAATTTGCATGTTTCTTCTCCCATAGAATCTACGTCTACTGTAAAAAGTTAGTGCAGCAAGATTCTAGAAAAAAGTTGCGAAGCTTTGGGATATTATTGCGATGCGTTGGATGCTAATCGCGATCGCAGCAGTTGTTTGGGCGTCACACCCATATAACGTTTGAAGTAGCGTGTTAAATGGCTCTGGTCACAAAAGCCTGTTTGGGTCGCAATTTCAACAATACTGAGTTCACTATGGTATAAAAGGTGTTTGGCTTGATTCAATCGGCACTGCAAAATGTATTGGTGAGGCGTGATTCCCAAACTTTGCTTGAACAGTCGCAAGAAATGATAGGGGCTGATTTGGGCGATCGCCGCTAGCTCAGCTAACTTCAAATCATGATGGAGATGATGGTATATATACTCTTTCACCAGTGCTAATGTAACGTCAGACAAACCATTGGCATAACTGGAGAGCTTGGGTCGAGTCACACAATAAGTTCGCAATAATTGCACAGCTAATGCAGTTTTTAAGCTATCAACCAGTAAGTGACTGCCCATTCCTCCCAGTTCAGCTTCTTGCCTCAACGTTAAAAGAATGGTTTGAATCAATGGGTCAGACTTGCTCATAAACTGAGGTTGTAATTCGATCTGGTCAGGATTGACCCATTCTTGACCCATCTGTTTTAGCAAGGTTGGCTCAACTGCCAGCACTATAAATTGAGCCGGAGCATCCCAACCGCAGGAATGGGTTATCCCCGCTGGAATAATTGCAATATCTCCAGCCCCCCGTCTTTCGCGCGATCGCTTGCCATCCAGCACTCGGATCCCTGGTGCATTGGTGTTGTCTGAGTCAACTAATCCGCACGCCAGCACATGCATTGTGTGGTGATGTTCATCCGTGGCAAAGGTTGGTTGTTGGTGCAGTTCGAGATGTAGCCCATGCCAACCCAAACTCTTTAAAACAGCAGGATTGGGGACAATTTGATCCGAGGCGCACTCCTGACCATAATCCAGTAGTTTGACAGACGGCGTTGGCTCTCTCATAACCTGTCGCAGCTAAAGGATGTCTCCATTGTGCCTGATTTTTATGGCTGATGATCCTGAAGTCTATGTTCTATTGAGCTAGTCAACCCGAATCAAATGGTCAGCCTATCCGTGGGTTCCACCAGATTCGGTCTTCCATTTGCAATAGATGAGTGATCGCTAGGCTTAGCTGGTCATTATTATCAACGTCTTCTCGACTTAAAGGAAGCGATCGCTCTCTTGCCCATCCCTCAATACGATCGCCCTTTCCTCCATCATCCTTTCTCCTTTCTCAGTGCGATCGCCCTAGTATAAAAAGCGCTCGGAATTTTGTGTAAACCTCGGTTTTAAGAACGAAAAATCAAGGGTTTCAATCCTATCTGACGCGGTTTTCTGAACACTCCCGCATAATTGGCTCAAGGGCAAGTGTTTTTCGTAAGATATCTTTAACTCTTCAGTAACGCGCGGAAGCCTGCTTGATTAAAATGGTCATCTGTCGTCAGTGCCTCAGAAATACCACGCTCTTGCATGACAACAAATGATACACAGTCAATAAGTCCCCACTGTTTATCTAAACGATCTCTAAATAGGTTGAAAGCAGCGTTGTAGAGGTCGCTTGATAATGGAACGATCTCGACGTTAGGATCAGATGCCAGTGATTCGAGTAGTTGAACCGCTGCGACTCGATATCGTTGTTTAGAGAGTGCATTACCAATTTCTAACAGTATTGCTTGCGTTGTCACTAGGCGAGTGCCATTCTTTTCAAATTGATTGGCAAGATCGACTGCCCGTGCGTGGCTCTGGTCTGTGGTGGCAGATAGCGCAATAGCAAACGATGTATCCAGAAAAACTTCAGTCATCTTCCTGGGTAGTATCACCGTACAAATAGTGATCTAAATTTGCTGACCAATCTGGTTCACCTTGTAAATGAAGCGATTTGGCAGTCTGAAGAAATGATTTTGGGGTAGTTGGTTTTTCTGGCGATACGCTTTCAACGGTGATTCGTACTCGTGTGCCAGCTTTTAGATTTAAGGGTGCTGTTGGATGAAAAGTGGTGCCATCAAAGACCGCTTCGACAACCTGAATCATGGCTTTTTCCATAGCTGTCACCTCCATCAAAATTGCTGGATCAATCAACGTAAACCGACCTACTCCTCAAGTTTAACGGATGCCGTTCCCATCTGTGATGTCCTTGGGGCTTTCAACGCGATCGCCCCGGCATAATTGGCTTAATAGCGATCGCCTTTTCCTCCATCATCCTTTCTCCTTTCTCAGTGCGATCGCCACTTCCCGAATCCCTTCGGCAATCTCTTGAAAGGCGGCATCGCGATCGCCCTCATGGTTTAATTTCCCGGAAGCTGCTGACGGTTGCGATCGTAGATTTCGTAAAGTCTTTTGCCCACTTCAATCGGAATGCCTGCGGGGGGACAGATGATTTTGACTCCTTCCACTCCACCTGCAAACAATATACTGAAGACATCTTGCCAGCGTTGCCAGTTTTGGGGGTTGTTTTGGGGCATCCTGGCGAAGCCATTGAGCAAGATTTCAAAGATTTCTGCGTCCGGTTTATTGGGATATTGGGTGCGTAATTTTGTCAGGAGTTGGGCAAGCTGTTGGGTAGCTTCGGTGCTGGGTTCTGGAGCATAGTTATGTTGAATACCCACTTGATCGCCCTGAATTGTTACATCTCCCGTGTTGATGTTACCGACCTGGTTGATGTTGAAAATCGGTTGGTTTTTAGAGGGTTCAGTCATGGGATTAAGGGGTTGAATTTGGGCAATGGTGACTAAAGCATCCATAATGGCGAGTCGGACTGCGCTATCTGGATCTTGAAGGGCGATTTGGCAGAGGAGGGGAATGCTCGTTTCTGCACCTAAACGACCAAGAGATTGAGCGGCTCGAATGCGAATGGTGCTATCTGTTGCATCAGTAAGTAGTGTGCAGAGGGTTTCAATGATGATTTGACGGTTTTCTGGGGTCACGAATTTTTACCCTATGCCACCGACCAATCCACTGCGCTACCCATTTTGCCAAGCGCTTCGATTGCTCGTTCGCGCACTTGAGTGTTGGGGTCTTGGAGAAGTTGAACAAGGGCTGGGATGGCTGTTTCCTGGTTGAGTTGACCGAGAGCGATCGCAGCACTTTGACGTAGGGTTGAATCGGGGTGTTGGATAGTTTCGAGTAAGGGTGTGAGAACCGTTTCGGATGGCATATTGCCGAGGGCGATCGCAGCATTTTGGCGGACGAGTGCATCGGAGTCAGCCAGGAGCTTAAGCAAGGCTGGAACGGCAGCAGGGCGTTTTAGATGACCGAGCGCTTGCGCAGAACGACTACGAACGCTGGGGGCGAGGTCTTGGAGGGCAGTAATGAGGATGGGGGTGATACTTTCGCTGCCAATGTCGCCGAGCGCGGTGGTGATACTTTCCCGAACGCTAGGGACAGGGTCTTGAAGGGCTGTGATCAGATCGGGGAGGATGGTATCGTTGCCAAGTTTACCAAGGGCGATCGCGGCATTTTGGCGGACAAGGGGTTCGGGGTCGTGGAGGGCGGCGATCAGTTGAGGAATGATTGCTGGATATCCCAGTTGCCCGAGGGCTTGAGCGGCTTTGGCGCGAATTTCTGGAAGCGGGTCTTGCAGGTTAGTGCAAAGGGTATCGAGCACCAGTTGTTGGTGAGCGGGGTTTTGAATCATGGGTGCTGCTCTCCGATTTGATCGCCGTGGATGCTGACGCTACCTGTGTTGAGGATGCCGATTTGATCAATATTGTAGATTGTGGTGGTGGGGCTACTGCTACTTTGGCTGACGGGGCGATCGCCTTTCTGCGCTGCCAGACGGGCTTGAAAGATTTCATAGTTGTAGAACTTGCAGTTGGCTTGAATTCCAAGGATGACGAGATAGGCAGTTTGACCAGAACTTGTGGGGATTAAGGTGAGCAAGTGTGGCAGGTGAGAGGACAACACCTCTACATGATTCTTAGCAATAGAGACTAACGTGTCAGCCGTGCTCCTACGCACATAGTCGTTTGCATCTTCGATTGTTTTGAGCAGTCCTGGGAGCGCCGCCTTTGACCCCAGCTTCCCTAACGCCTCAGCCGTTCTCAAACGCACATCGTCGTTTGCATCTTCGAGCGCTTTGAGCAGTCCTGGGAGCGCCGCCTCTGACCCCAGCTTTCCTAACGCCTCAGTCGCTCTCAAGCGTACATCGTCGTTTGCATCTTCGAGCGCTTTGAGCAGTCCTGGGATCGTCGCCTCTGACCTCAGCTTTCCTAACGCCTCAGTCGCTCTCAAGCGTACATCGTCGTTTGCATCTTCGAGCGCTTTGAGCAGCCCTGGAATCGCCGCCTCCGACCTCAGCTTCCCTAACACCTCAGTCGCGCTCCTACGCACAGCGACGTTTGCATCTTCGAGCGCTTTGAGCAGCCCTGGGATAACCGCCTTTGACCTCAGCTTCCCTAACGCCTCAGTCGCTCTCAAGCGCACATCGTCATTTGCATCTTCGAGCGCTTTGAGCAGCCCTGGGATAACCGCCTCTGACCCCAGTTTCCCTAACGCCTCAGTTGCGCTCTTACGCACATCGTCGTTTGCATGTTCTAGCGCTTTGAGCAGCCCTGGGATAACCGCCTTTGACCTCAGCTTCCCTAACGCCTCAGCTGCTCTCCAACGCACATAGTAGTCTGAATCTTCGAGCGCTTTGAGCAGCCCTGGGATCGTCGCCTCTGATCCCAGCCTTTCTAACGCCTCAGCCGCTCTCAAATGCACAGCGACGCTTGCATGTTCAAGTGCTTTGAGCAGTCCTGGGATCGCCGCCTCAGAACCCAGCTTCCCTAACGCCTCAGCCGCTCTCCAATGCACCTCGTCGTTTGCATCTTCGAGTGCTTTGAGCAGTCCTGGGATCGCCGCCTCCGACCTCAGCTCCCCTAACGCCTCAGCCGCTCTCCAACGCACATTGTCGTTTGCATCTTCGAGCGCTTTGAGCAGTCCTGGGATCGCTGCCTCAGAACCTAGCTTCCCTAATGCTCCTGCCGCTCTAAAACGCACATGGTAGTTTGCATGTTCGAACGCTTTGAGCAGTCCCGGTATCGCCGCCTTAGAACCCAGCTCCCCTAACGCCTCAGCCGCGCTCCTACACACAGCGACGCTTGCATGTTCTAGCGCTTTGAGCAGTCCCGGTATCGCCGCCTCAGAACCCAGCTTACCTAACACCTCAGCCGCGCTCCTACACACAGCGACGTTTGTATGTTCTAGCGCTTTGAGCAGTCCCGGTATCGCCGCCTCAGAACCCAGCTTCTCTAACGCCTCGGCTGCTCTCCTATGTACGTAGTAGTTTGCATCTTCCAGCGCTTTGAGCAGTCCTGGGATCGCCGCCTCAGAACCTAGCTCCCCTAACGCCTCAGTCGCGCTCTCACGCACCTCGTCGTTTGCATCTTCTAGCGCTCTGAGCAGTCCTGGGATCGCCGCTTCTGACCTCAGCTTCCTTAACGCCTCAGTCGCGCTCCTACGCACCTCGTCGTTTGCATCTTCTAGCGCTCTGATCAGAACTGGAATGGCAGTTTCAGACCCAATGTTTCCTAACGCATCTGCTGCCCTCAAACGTACTACAAAATCTGCATCTTCCATCGCCTTGAGCAGAGTTGAAATGGCGGTTTCAGACCCAATTCCCACTAAATCATCTGAAGACTTATTTTCTAATGAAGAGTTGTAGAGTTGGAAACTTGTTAAGACGTTCTTGGCACTGCGATGTACAAACGATTGGGGATGATTAAGAGCCTTCCGCAATCCTACAACAGCATATTCCTTTAACTGAGTATTTCTGATTGCTTGTTCTGCACTATGGCGAATATCTGCGTAGACATCTTCCATAGCCATTAGTAACCCCTGAATGGCACTTTCCGAATCAATCCACGCCAAAGCATGAACTGCACTTTTTCGCCTCTGGGGATCTGGTTCTTTAAGTCGCTCAATTAAGTTTGGCACGATTGCATTGGTTTGCATCCTTGCGTAAAGCTGAAGCATAAACGATTCGGGAAACTCTAAGGTATCGATTAGTTGAATCGTGTGCTTTTGAAACTCCGGTTGCACCTCTCCAGCCAACCGCGCCCCCAACATCAAATCCACAGCCAATGCTAGCTCCACCAACCGCATCACCAATGCCTTATCCGTCACTAGCGCTAGCATCAAAGCCACTGGCTCTGTCCATTTCAGGTAATTCAAATACTCCCGCTGCAAGGTGGCGTCATCCAACATATCCAACTTTGCCAACAACCACTCTGCTGCATAGTATTCCTGAATCAACTGATGGCGAAACTCCACCAGCTCGCCATTGCGCTGGAGCAAATGATGCTTGAGTAAGTCATCCAATGCCTTGCGAGGTGCCAGCGGATCGGCAGTCTGCAAATAGTTGGCAAAAACTTGATAGATTTCGCTGGGGGCGATCGCCACTCTTAATTCCGTTGGCTTTTCCCCCTGCATCATCCGCGCCGCCAATACTTGCAGCAACTCTGGCCACAGACGGCGATCGCTCTCCACTACCACATCCTGTTTCAACTGCCGCTCATAGCCCTGGGTAAACGCCCGAAACACCTCACCCAAATTTTGGGGAATGGTCTGGGTCTGTTGAAACAAACTGCACAGCATCCAAAGCAGCAATGGTGTTTGCCCAAACTCCCGCAACCGATCCTTGAGTTGCCGCAGCATCGCCTCCGCCTGCTCTGGCACATACGCCCGGATAAATGCCTGCATCTGGGATTTCGTCAGCGGTTGCATCTCCAGCTTGCGCTCAATTCCCAGATCGCCCCCCAGGCTCAAATCTCGCGTGGTGAAGATCATTGGCACCTTGGGATGATCGCGCCGAAACGCAGAGAGTTGGGTACGCGCCTCCTCTGACGGCAACTCATTCACCCCATCAAACAGGAGGAGTGATTGGTTCAACACAGTTTCTACTTGATCGGAGGTAACCGCAAGATCATGGCGCTTCAACGCATTAACGATTAGCTGAGCGATCGATCCTTGCCAATAGCGCAATTCCACCAAGATGGGGATGCGCAGCGATTGGGCTGAGACCTCGGAGGTTTTCAAAACCTCCGAGGTCTGGGTTGAGATCTGGGAATTTGCCTCTTCTAACATTAGCCGCGCTAACGCCGTAGACTTCCCTGAACCCGGTCGCCCCACCAACAGCACAGGCTCCGGCTTTTCCCCTAGGGCATACTTCCGCAACCCATCTAAAACCGAAAACCGTTCGACTTTTTCTTTCTCTTGCTGCTCCTGTTCTCGCTCTTGTTTTGTCACCGTCTGCACCATCAGCCCAAAGTCAAAAATCGGGGCGGATTCTTGGTTCTGGCGTTGTTTGCCTTCAGCGTCGGTCAGCGTGTAATACTGCCACCACCTTTCATAGGTAGCGGTAAGCGATCGCAAATAGGGCTGAAAGTCGATGTCCGACGGTTGCTTCACTCCATGACTCCAACGGCGATCGCCACTCTGACAGTCAATTCTAAAATTCTAAGAGGTTCTGATGGGTGCTTCACAACCAATTCCATCTTTATCGCCATCAAAATGATGCGGGTCAGATTCTACCACTCGAAAATTGGTATAGGAAACCTCGGCACAATCCAGATCGGGTGGTGGCGGTGGAATACAAACATCAGGATAGGCAGGACTACAATTTTGCTGCGCCAAACTGGGAGAGGCGATCGCTACCACAAACATAACCAACAGACTCAGCAAACCCAACAACACAATCTTTAACAAACTCATACAGTAAACCAGACGAAATACGGCGTTTTCTAATCTTTCTGAAGGTATCCCATTTTTCGGGAAAAGATAGTGATATCCATGTGATAGTTTTTTGTGGCGCGGGTGTTGCTCATCCCGGTCGCAATTTGTCATCCTATTGATCAGGCAGACGATTGGGATACTAGAGCCATGAAGATTTTGTTGGTCGAGGATGATGAAGCGTTGGCAGAGTTGGTCGTGCGATCGCTAACTCGGCACCTTTATACCGTAGAACTGGCAGAAGATGGGCAGATGGGGTGGGAATACGTTCAGGGCACCACCTACGACTTGATTGTCATGGATGTGGGTTTGCCGCATCTGGATGGCATTTCGTTATGTCAGCGATTGCGCTCTGAAGGCTATCTCACCCCCATTTTGTTAATGACGGCGAAGGATAACAGCAGCGAACGCATTCGGGGACTGGATGCTGGAGCCGATGACTATGTGACCAAACCCTTTGATTTAGGTGAACTTCAGGCACGAGTGCGGGCATTATTGCGGCGGGGTGATGCACCTCGGATGCCGATTTTTCAGATTGGTCAGTTGCAACTCAACCCCGTCAGTTGTGAAGTCACGTTTCGCGATCAGCCGCTCAGCCTGACGCCAAAAGAATACAGCCTGCTAGACCTGTTTATGCGTAACCCCTCGCGGGTATTTAGTCGGGGGCAGATTATTGAACATTTGTGGACGTATGATGATCCACCCCAGGAAGATAGTGTAAAAGCTCACATCAAAGGCTTGCGCCAAAAGATGAAAGCCGCAGGGGCAGCCGACTGGATCGAGAATGTTTATGGCTTGGGATATCGGCTGAAGCTGCAGGAGGAAGGGGTTAAGGATAAAGGGTTGGGAGTGCAGGAGGCAGGGGAGCCGCAGAGCCAGAGAGCAGAGCAATCAACACGGGCAAATAGTCCACCCCTAACGGAGAATGATCAAGCTATCATCCATCCTGATCAATCCCTCACTTCTGACTTCAATCAGGCGATGGATAACCTTTGGGAACGTTATCGCGGCTTGATGGCGGAGCGCCTATCCATCTTGCAGCAAGCGGCAGCAGAATTGCAGCTTCATCCTTTGAGTGAAGCATTACGGTTGTCGGCAGAACAGGCAGCCCATAAGCTGGCTGGCGTTTTGGGCATGTTTGAACGCGATAGCGGCAGTGATTTAGCCCGAGCGATTGAGCAGCTTCTAATAGATGCGGCAACGGCTCCGACGCAACTTCAAGAAAACCTACCTGCCTTAGTAAAAAACCTTGAGCAAGTATTGGATTTATCGGCAGCGGCGATCGCAGACCAGGTTATATCAGAGGACATGGGCGATCGCTCAAGCTTGCCTGATTCAGCCCGATTGTTATTGATTGATGCGGATCCGCAATTAGGCGCAGAGTTACAACCATTAGCACAGCTTGATGGACAAACCTGGGAGCAGGTTGAAACATTGGCGCAAGCCAGGGAGATTTTATATCAGCATCCCATCGATCTGGTGGTACTCAGCGTGGCGGATGTAGCGCAGCAGCAACAGAGTTTAGCACTGATTGCTGAATTAACGGCACGAACCCCACCTGTTCCCGTGTTGGTATTAGCAGCGGCAGATGGATTGATTGATCGAGTCGTGATTGCTCGTGCCGGGGCACAGAGATTTTTGGTCAAACCCATGACGACAGCCCAGATTTGGGGTGCGGTCTTGCAGGTCTTACAGCGATCGCGATTGCAAACGATTCATTTACTGGTTGTGGATGATGATCCAATATTTTTGGCAGCCTTGCGGCGCTTGTTAGAACCCTGGGGAATGCGGATGACCGCACTTGATCAACCATTGCGATTTTGGCAGGTCTTGCAAAATACGGTTCCCGATTTACTGATTTTGGATGTAGAAATGCCAGATGTTACAGGCATTGAGCTGTGTCAAGCCGTTCGCACAGACCCGAACTGGCAAGGGCTACCCATTTTGTTTCTAACGGCGCATCAAGATACAGAAACGATTCAACATATTTTTGCGGCTGGGGCAGATGATTACATCATCAAACCTGTGGTGGGTCCGGAGTTGTTGAGTCGGATTACAAACCGCTTAGATCGTAACCGTTTGCTGCAAACCCTTTCGACCAAAGATCCGTTAACAGGGTTAGCCAATCAACATCAGTCGAGTCAAGATCTAACGCGATTACTCGACCAATCGATCCGCGATCGCACACCCTTTTGTTTGGCAACGCTGAAAGCAGCTCAGCTATACCAAATTAATGCTCAGTATGGTCACACCATCGGCAATCAAGTATTGCAGCGGTGGGGGCGTTTATTGCAAGCCGCATTTCGCGGCGCTGAAGTGACTGGCTATTGGGGATATGGCGAGTTTGTGGTGGGGTTGCCCAGTCTCAACCGTGCTGAAGCAAGCGATCGCCTATCGGATCTACTGGCTAGCCTGCGCCATCAAGTGTTTACAACAGACGATGGTACTCGCTTTCAGGTGAGTTGTGACGTTGCCCTGGGAGAATACCCAACCGATGGATTAACAGTACAATCGCTGTATCAGCAGACGAGTCACGGGGGCTTACATGAGTAGTCATTCAACCCAGTTAGTCAAAACACTACAAGCTACCCTGGCAAAAATGGAAGCGTCTTTAGGGGCGATCGCAGAAGCCATTGTTTGGGTTAATCAGGCGGGTGAGATTGAGTGGTGCAATCCCATGTTTGAGCGTCTGGTTGAGCGTGATGCTGATGCCATTTTAGGTAATCGCCTGAGCGCTATTTTGCCCCTATTTCAACAAAATCAATTAATTGATTGCGATCGCTATCCTGACGTGCAATTGCTCCAACATCATTACGAAACATCTGACTATCAATTTTTTAATGGCGATCGCACACTCGTCTTAGAAATTTTAGGGGATTGCCTCGTGTTTTCGGAGACGCAACGAACTGCCATCCTGATTTTGCGCGATGTCACCCAGAGCCAGCAACAACAGGAAGCCACTCTCTCTTTACTACAAACTACGCTAGAATCAACGGCTGATGGCATTTTAGTGGTCGATCGGGCACGCAACACCCCCGTCTACAATCAAAAATTTTTGCAGATGTGGAGGATGCCAGAAGACCTGATGCAACCCAATCGAGCCGATGAGCGGTTGCAATTTCTGGCAGATCAGGTGAAAGAGCCGGAACCATTTCTCAACAAAATTTGGGACTTGTTTTTAAAGCGTCCGGACGTCATGACCGTCGATCTGATCGAGCTAAAAGATGGGCGGGTGTTTGAACGCTATTCACAACCCCAATGGCATGGGGAGAAGATCATTGGACGGGCGTGGAGTTTTCGTGATATCACCCAGCGACAACGGCAAGAAGAAGCGTTACAACAACAAGCTGCCACGATTCAGCAATCTGAAGAACGATATCGGGCAATCTTTGAATATGCAGTCGTAGGAATATATCAATCGACCTATGATGGGCAGTATCTTAGCCTCAACCCGACCCTGGCTGAGATGTATGGCTATGATTCACCCGAAGAGATGATCGCGGCGATACAAAGTATCAAGCAGCAGTTATATGTCAATCCATCAGAACGCGATCGCTTCATTCACATCCTCGAAACCCAGGGCACCATCAAAAACTTTGAAGTAGAAGTCTATCGCAAAGATGGCAGTACGATATGGGTGTCTGAAAATGCCCGTATGGTGCGCGATGCAGCGGGTCATTTGCTGTATTACGAAGGAACCAGTATTGAAATTACCCATCGAAAACGAGCAGAAGCGGCGTTAGAGCAATCCTTATCTCTCCTTAAGGCAACGTTTGAATCTATTACAGACGGGGTATTGGCGGCGGATAGCCATGGCAAAACAATCAGTTACAATCAACGCTTTTTTGAGATGTGGGCGTTTCCAGAAGTGCTACGAGACGATCAAGCCAACCGTTTGCTTTATGCGGCGGAGCAACTGAAAGATCCAGACTATTTTTTGCGGCGGATTCAAGAGTTATATGCCTCCCCTGAGGCTGAAAGTTACGACATCTTAGAACTGAAAGATGGTCGTGTTTTTGAACAATATTCTCGCCCCCAACAGGTCGGCGAGCGAGGCATGGGTCGGGTTTGGAGTCTCCGAGACATTACTGCTCGCAGACGGGCAGAAGAAGATTTGAGGCAGCAGCAAGAGTTATTACGAACGGTGATTGATACTGACCCCAACATGATTTTTGTTAAAGATTGGGAAGGTCGTTACTTACTGGCAAACAAAGCTGCTGCGATGTTTTATAACACGACGGTTGAAGAACTGATCGGCAAACGAGACATTGATTTGCATCCAGATGCAACCAGTGTGGAACGATTTGTTCAAGAAAATCAAAACGTGATTGCAACAGGGCAGGAGTTATTTATTGCAGAAGAACAGATCACAACGGCTGCCGATCACGATGAATGGCTACAGTGGCAAAAACGACCACTCAAAATGCCAGGAAGTAACACCATTAGTGTCTTAGGAATTGGCGTTAATATTACGGAACGCAAGCGGGTTGAAGAAGCGTTACGCAGAAGTGAGCTAAAGTATCGCCATATTTTTGAAAACTCTCAGGTGGGCATTTTCCGGACGCGGTTGGAAGATGGTCTGATCCTGGAAGCCAACCAACACTATATCGAACGGACGGGATATGGATCGGCAGACGAGGTGATTGGTAAAGTGCGTGCATCTGATCTCTATGTCAACCCAGGCGATCGCCAGGATGTGATTAACGAATTACTTCAGTATGGCGAATACAAAAACTACGAAGTGCAGTACCGTAAACAAGACGGCTCATTGGGTTGGGGACTTTACTCAATTCGGTTAAATCGGGAAGAAAATTGTATTGATGGTGTCGAAACCGATATTACTGAACGCAAGCAACTGGAAGAAGAACTCTGGCAATCTCAACAATTTCTTACGAACATTATCGATAACATTCCACTGGCTATTTTTGTTAAAGATATCCGTCATGATTTTCGCTATGTTTTAGTCAATCAAGTTTCAGAAAGAATCTTAGGATTTTCGTCGGCACAGGCTATTGGCTTCAATGATTATGAGTTAACAAGTCCCGATAAAGCCGATATTTTTAAAGCCGAAGATCTGGCAGCCGTCGAACAAAGAGGCTTGGTTGAAAATAATGAAATTTGGATCGAACATCCCACAGGCGATCGCCTGTTAGTGCGGGGCTGGAAGTTTCCATTGTTCGACCCTCAGGGCAACCTCACTTATCTGGTAGGGATTGCCGAAGATGTCACAGAACGGCAGCGACGAGAGCATGCATTGCGGTTGATTGTTGAAGGCACTGCTGCTACCACCGGCGATGAATTCTTCCAGTCGTGTGTGCGGTATTTGGCTGAAGTTTTGCAAGTCCGCTATGCGCTGGTGACGGAGTTCATGAATGAGCAACAAACCCGAGTGCGCACCCTGGCAACTTATGGGGGAGGCATTTTCAGTGAAAATTTTGAATATGACCTGCACGGCACCCCCTGCGAACGAGTATTGCACGGGCACATTTGCTATTGTGCAGAGAAGTTGCAAGAGCAGTTTCCAGAAGAAGCATTATTGCAGGAAATGAATCTGGAAAGTTATCTGGGCGTGCCCCTGACAGATGCGTCTGGCAGGATTTTGGGGCACATTGCGGTGATTGATGTTAAGCCGATGGCAGCAGATTCAAAACGTGAGCTGATTTTGCGAATTTTTGCGGCTCGTGCAGGGGCAGAATTAGAACGCAAACGTGCCAATCGGTCGTTACAGTGTCGGGCACAAGTCGAAGGGTTACTCAGCAGTATTTCTCGCCAATTGATTGATCAGGATGCTGAAACAGCTATCCAGTTTACCTTAGAGGCGATCGGCCGACAAACCGGAGCAGAACGTAGTTGCCTGTTTGAATATACCCCCGATCAAAATGAATGCTACCTCACCCATGAGTGGTATGGGGTGGGCATGAAACCCTTAGATCCTCTGATGTTAGGCTCTGTGGTCGGAGAATTGCCGCAATTTCATAGTCTGATTGTTGGCGGTAATGCGATCCAAATCCCCTTTATTGCAGAATTGCCCAGTGACATTCCCGAGCGCAAACTATTTGAAAGTCAGTCGATTCGTTCGGTCGTGGCAGTCCCGATGGCACATGGGGAAAAGGTCGTAGGTTTCTTAGGATTGGATACCGTTCACTTTACAAAATCGTGGAGTGAAGAAGAAATCAATTTATTGCGATTGGTAGGTGAACTGATCGCGATGGGGCTTGCCCGCCATAAAGCCGAAGAAGCCCTGCGTGTGGCAAAAGATGCGGCTGAAACCGCTAACCGGGCTAAAAGCACATTTCTGGCGAATATGAGTCACGAATTGCGCACCCCCTTGAACGCAATTTTAGGCTTTACGCAGTTAATGGAACGAGACAGATCGTTAACCAGTCAACAACGAAACTTTTTAGCCACGATTAACCGCAGTGGAGAACACCTGCTCAGCTTAATTAACGACGTGTTAGATATGTCGAAAATTGAAGCGGGTCGGATAACGCTGAACGCCAATTCGTTTGACCTCTTGCAACTATTGCGTAGCCTTCAAAGCCTGTTTCGATTGCGTACAGATGTTAAACAGTTAAACCTGATATTTGACGTTGCCGATGACCTGCCGCAATACGTCCTTACCGATGAGGGTAAACTTCGCCAGGTTCTCATTAATCTTCTGGGAAATGCAGTGAAATTTACCCAGGTTGGCGGCGTAACTCTGCGGGTTACCGTTTTACCTGCAACCCCTGCTAATCCGACGGCTTCAGACACACTTCTGCTTCAGGTTGAGGTCGAAGATACGGGTCCCGGCATTTCCCCCGGCGATTTAGATCATTTATTTCGCCCCTTTATTCAAGGCTCTAATCATGACCATACCAGGGAAGGAACGGGTTTAGGGTTAAGCATCAGTCACCAATTTGTCCGCTTGATGGGAGGCGATCTCCAGGTCACAACTCGATTGGGACAGGGGTCAACCTTTCATTTCACTCTGCCTGTGACCGTGGTGGATGCATTAGCCGACCAGATGCGACCCCTGGAGACTCGCCGCGTTGTGGGTCTTATTCCGGGACAGATGCCCTATCGCATTCTGGTGGTAGACGATCGCCAGGAAAATCGTAATCTGATTGAACAATTATTGCGGCTCGTTGGCTTAGATGTCTGTAGTGCGTCTGATGGGCAAGAAGCGATCGCCCTTTGGCATAGTTGGCACCCTCACCTGATCTGGATGGATATGCGGATGCCTGTCATGGATGGCTATGAGGCAACGCGACATATTCGGCAACTGGAAGCTGCCAACCCCGACACCCCTCGGACTATTATTATTGCCCTGACCGCCAGTGCCTTCGAAGAACAGCGATCGCATATTCTTGCCGCAGGTTGCGATGATCTGGTGCGCAAACCTTTTCGAGAACACCTGATCTTTGACAAAATGGCAGACTATTTGGGGGTGAACTATGTCTATGAAACAGGCGATCGGCTTGACGTTGAAGCTGAACAATCCATTGCCGATGCATCATCGTTGCCCCTGGATGCCACTGCGTTACACGGGATGC
Source organism: Calyptranema fuscum S582 (assembly GCF_055793305.1). Taxonomy (NCBI): domain Bacteria; kingdom Bacillati; phylum Cyanobacteriota; class Cyanophyceae; order Oculatellales; family Oculatellaceae; genus Calyptranema; species Calyptranema fuscum. Next base: position 69,222 of record NZ_JBSLYH010000022.1, on the reverse strand, counting down.
CCCCAGAGTGGATTGCAGAGTTACATGAAGCTGCCACTCGCGTTAATGCTCGCTTGATCTCACAATTGCTAGACCAAATTCCCGTCGAACAAAAAGCGATCGCCATTGCCTTGAGCGAATGGGTTGACAGTTATCGGTTTGACCTGATTTTAGAACTGACCCAACCCTATCTATAGCAACCGCAGAGCTAGTTAGGACAGGGGCGCGGGGGCTAGTACATATTTAGCGAATCAAACAGTGGAATATCAAGCCTTTCACCCTCATCCCCCAACCCCTTCTCCCATTAAGGGCGAAGGGGAGCAGAACTTGGTTTCAAAGTCCCTCTCCCTCTCTGGGAAAGGGATTTAGGGTGAGGGCTGACGAGACTAGGATCGCTATAGTGTGATGCAGTTGTCCTGTAATCTTGCGGTCGGTGCCTACTCTGCCAGAGAGCGGCGATCGAATCACTCGTTCTAGGGCTACTATGGATTAACCTTAATAAAGAACATTGTCAACGACAATGTTCTTTGCTTTTTTAGTGCGACCCCAATTCTATGCGATATCTAATTACGAGCGCTCTTCCCTACATCAACGGCATCAAGCATTTGGGCAACCTGATTGGCTCTATGCTCCCTGCGGATGTATACGCTCGCTTCCTGCGCCAGGAGGGCGAATCAGTGCTGTTTGTCTGTGGCACCGATGAACATGGCACCCCGGCTGAGCTAGCCGCCTTAGAGGAAGGATTGGATGTAGATGCGTATTGCAAACGGCAATACGAACGTCAGGCAGATGTCTACAGTCGCTTTGGGTTGTCGTTTGACTATTTTGGGCGGACGTCTTCCCCGGAAAACCATGAGCTGACCCAGCATTTCTACCAAAAGCTAGATGAAAACGGCTTTATGGAAGAACGGGAAATCAGCCAGATGTATTCGCTTGAAGATCAGCGGTTTTTGCCCGATCGCTATGTGATTGGCACCTGCCCCAAATGCGGCTACGAATCTGCCCGAGGCGACCAGTGTGAAAACTGCACCTCGGTGTTAAATCCCACAGATTTGATCAATCCTCGATCGGCAGTATCTGGTAGCACCAATCTAGAAATTCGCCAGAGCAAGCATTTGTTTCTTAAACTGGATCAACTGAGTGATGAAGTGCGGACCTGGGTCGATCAGCAAACCGATTGGCCACTGCTGACAAAATCGATCGCCATGAAATGGCTAAATGAAGGCTTGCAAAGTCGTTGCATCACGCGCGATTTGAGTTGGGGAGTGCCTGTGCCCCGACAAGGGTTTGATGGCAAGGTGTTTTATGTCTGGTTTGATGCTCCCATTGGCTATATTTCTGCGACCAAAGCCTGGGCAGCGCAAGCTCCCGAACGCAATTGGCTGAGCTGGTGGCAAGATGCCCCCGATGTTCGCTATGTGCAGTTTATGGCAAAGGATAATTTGCCGTTTCATACCATCATGTGGCCTGCCATGATCTTGGGCACACGGGAACCCTGGACGATGGCAAATTATATCAAGGGCTTCAACTGGTTGAACTATTACGGCGGCAAGTTTTCTACAAGTTCCAAACGGGGCGTGTTTTTAGATCAGGCACTGGATATTGTCCCTGCCGATTACTGGCGCTATGCCCTGATTGCTTCGGCACCTGAATCCTCTGATTCTGCATTTACCTGGGAACAGTTTCAAACCAAGATCAACAAAGATCTGGCAGATAACTTAGGAAATTTCATTAACCGCATTCTCAAATTTGCCGTCTCTCGGTTTGATGCCACCCTCCCCGAAGGCGGTACACCCGGAGAAGTAGAACAGCGACTGGAAGCAACTTGCAAAGAGTTGGTTAGTACGATTCGAGAGTGTTTGCAAAATCTGGAGTTTCGCAAAGCCGCTGATACACTCTGTGCCTTGTGGACCGCAGGCAATCAATACATTGACGAACGCGCCCCCTGGGCATTGTTTAAAACCGATCGAGAAGAAGCAGCGCTGGTGATTCGCACCTGTGTGAACTTGATTCGGATTTATGCGATCGCCGCTGCACCGTTTATTCCTTTCACCGCTGAGGCGATCGCAGATGCCCTGCATTTGTCCGAAGCCGAGCGTTCGAGTAGCTTTGAAGCTGCCGTTGATTTCACGGTCTTGCAAGCAGGGCGATCGTTTGATGTGCCCCCCCCCCTATTCCAAAAGCTGGATGACGACCAGATCGCAGCCCTTAAAACTCAATATGGTGGCGACAAAGCGTGATGCTATTGCTCAACGCCGACTATTGCCACGATTTTTGACTTTACCCTGTCCCCGCCCATTGCCATTGCCATTGCCACGCCCCCGCCCATTGCCATTGCCATTGCCATTTCTATTATCCGAACGCGGTCTGCTCACCTGACTGGGTCGGGCGGGTTGGCTTCTGGCAGACGGGGTTGGCGGAGATGGGGCAGCAGCGGGGCGCGGCGGATTGGAGCTGGGTGCAGCCGGAACAGCCGCCGGGTTAGGTGGAGTGCTGACGGGAGTGGCAACGGGAGCGCTCGGTAGGGTTGCTGGCTCTGCTACGGGCTCTGCTACGGGCTCTGCCACCGACGTTTTCAGAGTAGATGCCAGAGGTTGGATCTGCTGAGCAAAAGCCGTTACCGTTGTCTGAGCAGGCTTAGATGGTGTCGAGGCGGAGGTTGGCGCAGAGCGGGGACTCAACCCGATCGCAATCAATGCCATGGGACCCAACAACAACAGTGATAAAAGCCCTGTAGTCCAGGGTTTGCGGGATGGGTGTTGGATAGCCTCGGAGACGTGGGCAAGCGTCTGAGTTGCCGCAGCTACAAGCGGTTGCCGAGGAGCGATCGCCACGGTGGGTGCAGTAGATGGCACCATGGGCACAGGGGCGATTGCCGCTGTAGATTGCCCAGAGGCAGCTTCATGGGTGAGTTCATGGGTCGCAGCCAGGGCTGGAGTCGGGTAGCCCGAATTAAGCTGGGGTTGGGGCAGCAATGCTAACCATTGATCAACCGTAGCAGGACGGTGCTGCGCTTCCATCGCCATCCCTTGCAAGATGGCTTGATTAAGAGACGCACTCAAGTCAGGTCTGTAGTGTTTTGGTTCGACCAATGGACTGCGATCGCGCAAGATCGCAGCGACTGGGATTTTTGTCGTCAATAACGTATACAACGTTGCTGCCAGACCGTAAATATCTGTAGCGGGTGTACGTTTTGCTTGCGGCAAATATTGTTCAATCGGTGCGTATCCCGTAGAAATGATGCCAGTATGAGTTTGCGTTAACCCCGGTGTAAATTCACGCGCAATGCCAAAGTCAATTAAGACAACATCGTGGGTTCCTGCACGCACGATAATATTTTGCGGTTTGACGTCTCTATGCAGCAATCCATGCTGATGAATCACGGTCAGAGCCGCACCCACTTGGCGAATATAATGCAGAGCGATCGCCTCTGATACTGTACCGTTCGACAGCACCATTTCTGCCAATGTATTTCCCGGAACGTAGTCCATGACAATATGGGGCAGATCATCTTCCACAAAAAAATCGATCACCCGCACAATGTTGATATGAGAGAATTTTGCTAATCGTCGGGCTTCTTCTTGAAACTGCTGTTGCGAGGCAGCAAAATCAGGATCTTGCCGCAGCCGGTCATTCAATGTTTTGATCACCACGGTTTGATGCAACACAGAGTGGGTCGCTTTGTAAGTGATCCCAAAGCCACCACTCCCCAATGTTTGATTGAGGATGTATTTACCCTGCTGTAATGTCTTACCAATGGGGTGGGTCATAGCAACAAACAAAAACCACGGTCTCTAGCAATTCTCAATAACATGGGATACTCGTTGTTGTGTGAGAGCCGCGCAGAGCGCGGCTCTCACACAACAACCACGACCTAACCAGGTGCAAAGCGCTGTAGTCTGATAGGCTGGGATGGGTTTGAAAAATAACCCACACCGTTGAGACATATCGTCCCAAGATACTAGTCTTTGACTCTACCCGTCGAGTTCCCCAGGACATAAATCGGGATAAATCGGGTAAATTCTATACAGATGAGGGTCGTCTGACAAAAAAGAGCGCATAAAATAAAGCTGCCATAACCCAAAAAATCAACACACTTAGTTTTGGATCTCCGGCATCATTGGCATTCCAAATGGCGGGAGACGGCAACGCTGAATCTTTCGTATTAACCACTAACGCCACAAACAAATTATTGGCGGCGTGCATCCCTAATGCTAATTCCAAGCGGTTATCTTTTAGGGTAATTACAATAAGAAATACACCCAATGAGAAGTAATACAAAGCTAACCAAATGACGCCCCGTTGCATTTCTGGATTGCCAAAATGTAACAGCGCAAAGAGTGAACTATTCAACACAATCAACGCCAGCGGATGCCGGGTCAGCAAGGCTAAACTTTGTAAGATATACCCGCGAAATAACAATTCTTCAGCCGATGTTTGCAAAGGTGTCATCACCAATGCCACTGGCAATAATATAAACCACTGAGCTGGATCAAAATGTAGTGAATAGTTGCCAGGAGCCAGATAATAATCGGCTGCGGTTAAGATAGCCAGCAACAAAAACCAGACGCCAAACCCTGCCAGCATGCGACGCCACTGAAATGAAGCATCGGCACTAATCAGGCTACGAAATTTTCGTTGGTGTAGCGATCGCACTACAATAAACAGTCCTAAAAACAGGAACAAAAACGATACATTGAAAACAATGTAAGACCCCACGGATGGGGTTATCAAAAAAACTTGTAATTGTTGTTCAAACAGTTGGGGTGAGCTAACGATAGAGGCTCCCCCATCGGGGTTTGCGATCAAAAAAGCAATGAGCGCAGAAATACCGGAAAAAACAATTCCCAACCCCCACCAACACAGCAAAATGATCAAGATGCCGAGCAGATAGCGCCACCAATTATTTTTGCCCTGCCGAGCTGCACTGAGAAAACTATGGCTCATGGGAGTTGCCGCTAACGTCGCTAAAAAGGATGGATCAATGGGCAATCTGAATGCCACTGGTAATCGATTGGGTGACCCATAATTCTAGATCCGGATCGGGAAATAGGGCGCGGATTTTAGCTTCTATGGCTTGCGCTTGTGCCAAAGACTCTGCCAATGCAAACAGCGTCGGACCTGACCCCGACATCATTGCCCCCAAACTATCTAACGTCTGCATCGCATCGCGAACCTTGGCGACGGGTGGATAGTTGGGTAACACTACTTTTTCTAGATCATTGTGCAGTAATGCGCCGATCTGGGCGAAATTACGCTGACAAATCGCCGCGACAATGGGGCCTGAGTGGACTTCTCGGCGGCGTCCTTCCAGGCGATCGCCCTCTGAAATATAAGACGCCCCAAACTGCTGACGATAGGTTTGGTATGCCCAGGCAGTAGAGACTGAAAGGCTGCGATATTTTGCTAACACGACATACAAACTGTCTAAACCGGGCAGGGGCGAGAGTTGTTCGCCTCGGCGGGTGGCGATCGCCGTACCCCCTTCAATACAAAACGGCACATCCGACCCCAGCGTTGACCCCAGTTCTTGTAGCTCAGGCTGGGTTAACCCCAAACCCCACATTAAATCAATTCCCACTAACACCGCAGCCGCATTGCTGGAACCCCCGGCTAACCCAGCCCCGACCGGAATCTGCTTGTGAATAGAAATTTCTAAGCCACCGTATTGATTAAAGGCTTCCGGGAATAATTTCGCCATCAACACCGCTGCCCGATGTGCCAGATTGGTCTGGTCTGTTGGCACGTCCGGATGGTCGCAGTGAATCCTAAAGTGATCGGTACCATTTGCCCGCAGATCAATGCGATCGGCTAAAGCAATACTCTGGAGAACCATCGCCAATTCGTGATACCCATCTGGGCGATCGCCCAGAATTTCAAGGTAAAGGTTAATTTTGGCAGGGGCAATAAGAGAGTAAGCGTGCATTTAGGGTACTAAAGGTGATGAAAGGGTAGGAAGGTTTGCAGGTTACGGGTTCGGCGCTACTGGCTTTCCTTCCCCAGTCTATTACTCAACGTGACCCATTCAGCGACACTGAGGTCTTCGGCACGAGCCTGAGGGTTTACCTGTAAGTCGGTCAGAACTTGGGTGAGGCGATCGCTTTCAATCAGACCCTTCAGATTATTTTTCAGCATCTTACGTTTTGCACTGAATCCGAGCTTCACCAGCGTTTCTAAATCGCGCGGAGATTCAGCAACTAACTCAGGTGGGCGCGGTTTGAGGCGAATGACGGCAGAATCAACCTTTGGGGGTGGATAAAAAGCTTTAGCCGGAACAATGCTGATCAACTCGCACTGGGCAAGATATTGAACCCGCACCGATAGCGCTCCAAAACTACGAGACCCCGGTTTGGCACACAGCCGTTCAGCCACTTCTTTTTGCACCAGCAATACAAGGGCATCAAATGGGTTGGGGTTGGGGTTTGAAATGGTTCCGAGTAAGGTTTCGAGAATGGGACCTGTAATGTAGTAGGGAAGATTGGCAACAACTTTATTGGCATGTTGCCATTGCGGAAAATTGGCTAAATAAGCTGCCAAATCTAACGTCAAAATATCTCCCTCAAGCAACAAAAAATTAGTTGCCGAACGAAACTTTTGCACCAGTTTTTTACACAAATCACGATCAATTTCGACGGCAACCAAAGACTCAACTCGCGGCAATAACCGAGTCGTCAAAATACCTGTGCCGGGTCCAATTTCTAATAGGCGATCGCTTGAACTCAACTCCGCAGCTTCGACAATTTGTTTAAGTGCTGCTTCACTCTGCAACCAGTGTTGAGCAAATTGTTTTCGGGGTCGAGCCACCATGTTCTGTTTCTATCTCCGTTAATGTTTGGCATTTATAGCCAAGGGGTGAGGCAATTGGAATTACAGCTTGAAGATTGTTTATAAAGGCAACACGCTCCTAGGGACTGAGAGTTAAATAACGTCGATGATTTGTTGTAGGGGCGAACGGCTGTTCGCCCTTACGAACGATTCAATAGTCGATCTGATTTAATCCACGATCCTAAGAGGATGTTTGAAAAGTGGTTGGTTGTGATTTTCGATACCAGCTGAGCCCCCTAGCCCCCGCGCATTCGCGCCGCTGCGCTAGAAAAAGGGGGGAAACTGGTTCTAAAGTCTCCCTTTTTAAGGGGGTTTAGGGGGATCTGAAACATTTTGATACCAACAGTGGGACTTTTAAAACACCCTCTAAACAATCTTCAATCGGGTAAGTGAACTGCTGATCATAGCTCTCATCCTCCTCCCTGGCTACCCGGACGATGAAATTCAAATTGTCTCCGCATCCTCAATTCATCGCCCCACCAATGTGATACCCCGTAGGGCGGTGTGCAAGTTCGTTCAGTACAGAAATGTGTGTGGACGCTCCGCGCCCCACAACACCGTCCTAAATCAACCTGCACAGCGCGACAGGGTTTGAGAGAGCGACGGCTACGCCGTCGCTCTCTCAAACCGAATGACAGGGTACTCGATCTGTCATCCGTAGTAACGCTCAGCATCAGTTAAGGATTAAAACAATACGTCTCAATCTATGTCGAGAGGAGTATCATACTCAGAATCTAGTTAAGAGATTATTAAATAATACGTTTACCAATGGCGATCGCAAATTTAACTCAAGCGTTGGAGTGACAAAGGATTGTAGCGACATTCTTGATAAAGAACCCCCCATTGTGCCTCCAGAATCCGTAGCTAAATTTGTGGCAATGTATACACAGTGTTTTTAATTTTTATTCCCTGTTCTTTAGAACTTTTAACATAAGGCTAGTGTTGAGTATGAATACTAAATCTGCCTCTCCTGTTGCTCAATCCCTTGGATTTTCTAAGTTTGCCTCCAATTCTCTAACCGATACTGCTCATCTGGCGCAAAAAAACGCGCACTCCCTCGCTTCCCTGTGGGCACGCAAATACATCCACTCTACGACCGCTCCCGTTGCCGATGCTCAGGCTGTAACGAACCTGTCGAGAAGTGGTGAAAGCCTGGAGTCGTTGCTGTCACCTGAAGGGCGTCACCACACCTCCAGCAAGTTAAAGAAGTACTTAACCCAAGCCAGTGCATTGGCCTGGTCTACCACAGAAACCCTGTTGGCAGAAGAGATTCAGAGTCACCAGATCAACCCAGATTTGATCAACCCCTGGCACATTGCGGCAGATTCGCACAACTTGTTTCACAAAGCCCTCGATACCTATGCCAATTGTGAAACGCCACAGCGGCTATCGGTTAGTGTGGGGCGGGATTTGGGGCAGGTTCGACAAAAATTTACGGCAGTTGACCCGCGTGTAATCGGGTTTGTCAGTATGCAATTTCACTACACGGGCAAAAATTTGCTAGAGCGGTTGTCGCCCTTAGAGCGATCGCTGCTGACGCCCTACTTCAAAGTCATGGACGACCACATGTATATGCCGTTGCAAAAGGCATACGAAGCGGCTGCCTGCCATGCCCTCACCTCTCCGGCACTGGTTGCTGTGCAACGGTTGCTACCCATCAGCACGGCGATCGCCTACTCGATCTGCAACCAAATCAGCCAGGTTTACCCTGCATATCAGACCTACAGCGGCTCGCTGAGTTCCACCTCAGTGCGCATTTCCAGCCTGCGAGATGCAGAAATGTTCCAGGTCTATTTATGCCTCTGTGCCTTAGAAGGCGATATGCGCTCAGTACAACAAGAACTATTCCCGCTTTGCGTCATGTTGTACCCCAAACTCAACGTCAAATGGAACCTGGTGCAAGATATGTTGCAACACCTGGAGTGGGAAATTCACGATCGCCTGGAAAAATCAGATGCTACCCTGTTTTTGCCCTACTTGCACACGTTAATGGACATGTTTTCTCCAGAAGTCTTCGGCAATTTTGGGATGCCTCAAGCGTCGTAGAGTGATACCGGGTTCAAGGCATTGCTTAGGAGCACAAAGTCACTAAAACCCGGACGTTTATGGGTTGTCAGGGCGACGTCACCCTGACAACCCATGATCCTTAGACAGACGAGTTCAGCGAGGGCAAAACCATGACTCAGCTTTACTTTATTCGGCATGGATTGGCAGGTGACTTTGGCGATTATGCTGACGATAACCTGCGACCGCTGACTAAAGAAGGACAGGAAAAGACTCGTCAGGTGGCGAGACGGCTATCGCAACTGCAACTCCGATTTGACCTGATCGTCACAAGCCCGTTAGTGCGAGCCAGACAAACTGCTGATATTTTGCAAGAAACGGGGTTGGCAACGCACCTGGAAGAATCAAGGGATCTGGCTCCGGGAGGTCGATTTGAAGACTGGCTGACGTGGTTGGGGGATTGGCAGCAGTTAAACCAACCTACCTTAGCGCTGGTCGGACACGAACCGACCTTAAGCCATTGGGCAGAACAACTGATTTGGGGAGACGCAACGGGGCAGTTGGTGCTAAAAAAAGCCGGTGTGATTGGGCTAACCGTACCGGAGTCGGGCAATCCGGTGGGCAACAGTGAATTATTTTGGCTGACGCCACCCCGGCTGTTGTTGTAAAAAATCTTCAGTGTGAGAGTTGCGCTTCGTGCAGCTCTCACACCTAATTTCATCGCTGGATGCAATCATGCCTCTGGAAAGCCGTTAAATCGTGATTCTTCTTAAAGATGTAAAGCACGCCACTGCAAAACCACTAAAATATTGCTCTTAATCATGTGTGTAGCCTCTGCAATTGAGTTAGGACAGGCGATGTGTGGAAACGCTACGCTCTGCGTAGCGTTTCCACACATCATTAGCCTTGCGAAGAAGCCTGAGGGTTGAGTCTGCCCCCCTTAACACCATCAGGGTGATTGTCTTGTAAGGGAAATTTTTATGATGATTAGCCAATTTACTAAGCGTCTGAAGCGGTGGCGATCGCTTTTGATCACGGTTATGGTGGCGCTGACGGTGGTGCTGGTGACGAACTGTGGCGGTTCACCGGACACAGCCAGTTCACCCGATGCAACGGGTTCATCTGCGGCTGAACCAACCGCTCTGGTGTTTGGGTTAGGCGGTCAACCTGCCAACCTGGAACCGGGGAATATCACCGATAACAATTCGATTTACGTTCACGATCAGATTTACGATCGCTTACTGGGGTTCAAAGACGGCACGACCGATCTACAGCCCGGTCTGGCAACCGAGTGGTCATCTGATGATGGCAAAACCTGGACATTTAAACTGCGCGAAGGGGTCAAGTTCCACGATGGCACGGACTTCAACGCCGAAGCCGTCAAGTTTAACGTCGAACGCTGGTGGGATCCAGCGGCACCCACAGGCTATCGAGATGCCGGACGGGGCTATGAAATCTGGCCCGGTTTGTTTGGCGCATTCAAAGGCGATGAGGCGTCGATTCTGCAAGCCGTTAATGTGGTGGATGACTACACCGTTGAGTTTGTTTTAGCTCAGCCGTTTGCCGCGTTTCCAGCGGCGATTGGGTCGGGTTACTTTGGCATTGCCAGTCCCAAAGCAATTCAAGATGCTGGGGCTGATTATGGGGTTGCAGGCTCAACTGCTGTCGGTACAGGTCCCTACATTTTGGAAGAGTGGCGATCGGGCGATCGCATCATCCTCAAAGCCAATCCCGATTATTGGGATGGGGCACCCACCCAGGCGCAAGTTGTCTTTCGGTTTATTACCGAACCGGCTGCCCGGTTAGCAGAATTGCGATCGGGTTCTGTCGATTTCACGGTAGAACTGGCTCCCGATCAGCTCGAAGAAATCAAGGGCGATGCCAATATCGAACCTGTCTTCCGAGAATCATTTAACGTCGGTTATTTTGCCCTCAATACCAGCTACGAACCGTTGTCTAAGCTGGAAGTGCGAAAGGCGATCGCCATGGCAATTAATCGCGAAGAAATTGTCAAAGCCTTTTGGGGAGATACTGCCGTCGTTGCCGATCATTTCCTGCCGCCATCGATGGACGACTACACCGATCAGGAGTTCAAAGGCTATCCCTACAACCCAGAAGAAGCTAAAAAACTGCTGACCGAGGCAGGCTATGCCGACGGCTTCCCTCTGGAGCTATGGTATATGCCTGTCTCTCGTCCTTACTACCCCACCCCGAAGCCGATCGCTGAAGCATTTGCAGCCGACTTGAGTGAACTGGGTATTCAAATCACCTTCAAAACCAAAGACTGGGCAACCTACATCGAAGATAGTAAGAAACCACCCGGATATCAGTCGTTTATGCTGGGCTGGACAGGGGATTATGGCGATCCCGACAATTTCTACTACTACCACTTTGGACCTGGTGGCACCTCTGACCTGGGCAATTGGGAAAACCAACAAGTGTTTGATCTACTCGACCAGGCACGCGCTGTAGATGACCCGACCGAACGAGCAAAGCTCTATGGCGAAATGGACAAAATCACCTCAGCAGAGGCATTGCGAATTCCGATCGTGCATTCGCGTCCGTTGCTGGCAAAGCGCAAGGGCTTAGAGAATTGGGTTCCCAGTCCCTTAGGCTCAGAAAAATTCAACGCGATCACCAAGAGCTAAGAGAGTGTTTTAAAGGTTCTACGGTTGGTAGCAACCTGTTTCAGATCCCCCTAAATCCCCCTTCAAAAGGGGAACTAAAGCTTATACCAGCGAATCGTAGGGGCGAAGCATTCGAATCCTGATTTTTCGCCATTTACTAAGGATTATGGATTTAATAACCCGTAATTTTTGGGTAAGAGCGCACCGCGGTGCGCCCCTACAGAGCACTTGACTGATAGGAATTAGATAATCCGCGATCCTAAGGATTAGCTAGCGAATGCTTCGCCCTTACAGAAGCAAGGGATTTGTCCGCCAATACTATCTCCCTGAGTCAGGTGTGTTGGGCGATCGCCATACCTGACCAGCAGTATTGGATTGCTTCGTATGTGAGAGCCGCACGGAGTGCGGCTCTCACACCACATCCATAATCTGGGGTTCCATTCAAACTATTATTTTTAATTCAGAGCTTTATGCTGCGATATATCGCCCGACGGTTGCTGGGTTTGCTGCCTGTGATCTTTGGGATCACGTTGCTAGTCTTTGCGTTTTTGCATCTCATCCCCGGTGATCCCGTAACGGCAATGGTGGGCGAACGGGCAACCCCCGACCAAATTGAAGCCCTGCGCGAACAAATGGGGCTGAACCAGCCACTGCCGCTACAATATCTGACGTTTGTGGGTAGCCTGTTGCGGCTCGATTTTGGCAACAGCATTGTCACAGGCATTCCCATTCGTGAAGAAATTGGTCGGCGTTGGGCAGCCAGCTTTGAGCTATCGACAGCCGCCATGATATTTGCGGTATTAATCGGCATTCCCGCTGGAATTATCGCCGCTGTTTATAAAGATAAATGGGCAGATAATCTGGCAATGATTGGGTCGTTGATTGGCGTCTCAATGCCCGTCTATTGGCTGGGGCTGCTGTTGATTTATCTATTTGCGGTGAATTTAGGGTGGTTGCCGCCCAGCGGTCGTCTGGGGGTGAGTGAGGGCTTTGCCTTCAAACCGTTGACCGGATTTTATGTCTTGGATGCGGTATTACAGGGCAATTTTCCTGCACTGAAAGACGTATTGGCGCATCTAATCTTACCGGCGATCGCTCTGGGTACGATTCCATTGGCGATCGTTGCCCGACTGACCCGCAGTGCCATGCTCGAAGTCATGTCGCAAGACTACATCCGCACGGCCAGAGCCAAAGGCGTCTTAGAACGCTGGGTGATTCTCAAACATGCGCTAAAAAATGCCCTTTTACCCGTGATCACGATTATTGGCTTGCAATTTGGCACACTGCTCAGCGGTGCAATTTTAACCGAAACCATCTTTTCTTGGCCGGGCTTAGGCTCCTGGATTTACAACGCCATTCTGGCAAGAGATTACCCTGTGGTTCAAGGTGGCGTCGTCTTCATTTCCGTTACCTTCGTCTTGATCAACCTGCTGGTCGATCTGTCCTATGCCCTTTTCGATCCCCGTATTCAGTACAAGTAAAGACTCACAGCGATACGGATTACAGCGCTTCGCGCTTGAGTATGTTTAGATTTTTTGTTGTGTGCCGCGCGCCGCGCGGCTCTCCCTCAACACGTTGTGCTTGACGCCAGAGAGAATCGCTATATGGCAACCGTCGAGACAGTTAAATCAGGAGATTGTGTGAGAACCCTCGCTCCGCGAGGGTTCTCACACAACACCCGTACTTGACACCAGAGAGAATTGCTATAGTTTATGGGATAAAACTGCCATCGACTAAAGCGAACCCAGTACGGACACGGTATAGTGATGACGACGTGTACTAAGCTAAATCAGAATGCTGTTGGCAGCAGCTTTCTGCGTACCCAGTGATTCTTAATACCAAGTGATACTTAAATGAACGTTTTGCTTTTGTATCCCTGCTTTCCAAAAAGTTTCTGGTCATTTGAAAAGACAATCGCTCTGCTCAATCGCAAGGCAATGCTGCCGCCGCTTGGCTTAATCACGGTTGCCGCCATTTTGCCACAGGAATGGACATTTAAGCTGGTCGATCGCAATGTCCGCCAGGTGACAGAAGCGGAGTGGGCATGGGCGGATCTGGTGATTATGTCTGCCATGATCGTGCAAAAAGAAGATTTGCTAGACCAAATCCGGGAAGCCAAACGTCGCAACAAGCCTGTTGCTGTAGGTGGTCCCTACCCGACTGCCTTACCCCAAGAAGCGGCTGAAGCCGGGGCAGATTATTTAATCTTAGATGAAGGCGAAATTACCTTACCCCTATTTGTGGACGCGATCGCTCGCGGCGATCGCTCAGGCACCTTCCGGTCAGGTGGCGAAAAACCTGACGTCAGTCAAACCCCGATCCCCCGGTTCGATCTGCTGGAATTTGACGCCTATTCGGAAATGTCTGTGCAGTTTTCGCGGGGTTGCCCATTTCAGTGTGAATTCTGCGACATCATCGTTCTCTACGGTCGCAAACCGCGCACCAAAACCCCTGCCCAACTATTAGCAGAACTCGATTATTTGTATAGCCTGGGCTGGCGACGCAGCATTTTCATGGTGGACGATAATTTCATTGGCAATAAACGCAACGTCAAGCTGTTCCTCAAAGAACTATTGCCCTGGATGGTCGAACACCACTATCCCTTTTCCTTTGCGACCGAAGCTTCGGTGGACTTAGCCCAAGATCAGGAATTGATGGATCAAATGGTGGCGTGCAACTTTGGTGCCGTATTTTTGGGCATCGAAACGCCCGACGAAGCCAGCCTCACGCTCACCCAAAAGCATCAAAATACCCGCGATTCGCTCAGTGATGCAGTCTTGTCCATTACCCGCACAGGCTTACGGGTCATGGCTGGGTTCATCATCGGTTTTGATGGTGAAAAGAAAGGAGCAGGCGATCGCATTGTCAAATTTGTCGAACAAACCTCCATTCCCACCGCCGTATTTAGCATGTTGCAGGCATTACCCGATACTGCCCTGTGGCATCGCTTAGAAAAAGAAGGGCGACTGCGCAACAAGTTTGCCAATATCAACCAAACTACGTTGATGAACTTTGTGCCCACGCGACCGCTCGAAGAAATTGCCCAGGAATATGTTGAAGCCTTTTGGCAATTGTATGACCCCGAAAAGTTCCTAGACCGAACCTATCGCCACTATCGCTTATTGGGCGAGGCAACCTATCCCAAAAAGGGCAAAGGATCTCGCAAACCGATTAATTGGGTAACCATTCGGGCATTGCTGATCATCTCCTGGCGGCAAGGCGTTTTACGCAAAACCCGGTGGCAATTTTGGCGCAATCTCTGGAATATGGCGCGGTTCAATCCAGGGGGGATCAGCAGCTATCTTGCAGTCTGCGCTCAAATCGAACATTTTCTGGAATACCGTCAACTGGTGCGCGATCAAATCGGTGCCCAGGTGGCTACATTCCTGGAAGAAGAAGCTCGCCTGAAAGCCACAGCGCGTGAAACTGTTGAAGAAAAGGCGATCGCCTGATCATCCTGACACCCTTAAAACTCATGACTTTTTTGGGGAGAGTACGGCTTTGCCGCACTCTCCCCAAAAAAGTTATTCAGTTCCTAAGCGTGTAGCGCTTGACTAAAAATAATGGTGCAGTACGCATTAGACGCACCACACCATCATTTCTCATAAACCGCTCTGCAACCTCTGGTGTTGCAACAACGAGCATGGAGGGATTCGAACCCCCGACCCTCAGGACCGGAACCTGATGCTCTATCCACTGAGCTACATGCCCTTAAACCTTAAGAGAGTATAGCACTTTGCCAACATCCATGCCGTATAAACTGTTATTTGTTTGTTTGGGTAACATCTGCCGCTCTCCTTCGGCAGAAAATATTATGAGACACCTGGTCGCTCAGCAACAGTTAGGCGATCGCATTGTTTGCGATTCTGCGGGAACGTCGAGCTACCACATTGGCAGTCCACCCGATCGCCGTATGGCAGCAGCAGCCAGCCAACGAGGGATCACCCTGACCGGACGAGGTAGACAATTCCAACGGTCTGACTTTGAAGACTTTGACCTGATTTTGGCAATGGATCGAGACAATTACCACGATATTCTTGCCCTCGATCCCAAAGGATTGTATCGAGACAAAGTAAAGTTGATGTGCGATTTTTGTCGGCAGCACTCTGACCAAGAAGTGCCCGATCCCTATTACGGAGGTGCCGAAGGCTTTAACTACGTCATCGACCTGTTGTTAGATGCCTGTGGCGGTTTGCTCGAGAAATTAAAGTCAAAAGGTGAATTCCACCCGTAGAGATGTGATTAATCGCGTCCCTTTCAATAAAACTTGGGAATTGATGGTGGTCAGCGCGGCGACGCCGCGCTGACCACCATCAATTCCCAGATAAATCCACGACCCTAATTCACCAAATGATGCTCAACGGCAAACCGGACTAGCTCTGCACGGTTGCTAGTATTGGTTTTTCTTAGTAAATTGCTGACATATTTCTCGACCGTACGAGGGCTGAGGTGCAGGCGATCGCCAATTTGGTTATTAGAAAGCCCCGCCGCTAAAAACTCTAAAACGTCATGTTCTCGTGTGGTGAGGTCAAGTTTCGTCTCAAACTCGTAGTCTTTGACCACAGAGGTGCCTTTTTCTGAGTTAGATGGCGTAGATTGCGATCGCACCCGCCACTCTGATTGGATGATCTGCGATCGCTCTAGTAAATTTCGAATCACAGCTCCTAGCTCTTCTAAATCAAACGGCTTGGGCAGATACGCATCACAGCCCAGCTGATAGCCTCGAATTCTCTCTTCAGTGTTCGTCCGAGCGGTCAAAAAAATCACAGGTAGTAAGCGGAAAGCCGGTTGTCGGCGAACTTGGCGGACAAACTCATAGCCATCAAGCCGTGGCATCGTGATATCCGTCACGATCAAATGGGGTTGATATCGATCAACCATTTCTAAAGCCTTTTGACCATTTTCGGCGGTAACAACGATGTACCCCGCAATTTCAAGATAGTCACCGATGGATAGTCGAGTTCCCGGATCATCATCCGCAACAAGAATGGTTAGAGGCATGGGCAACAAACCAATAAGGAACTCATTTGAGTGTGGATATCTCAGTCCATGTTGTTAGAGATAAGAGTTTAAAATTCAGGCTTGCAGGGTTTTCGCCAGACACAGACGCAAATCTGCATACCTTTATTCTTGAACTTGGTTATGAAAAGCAGTATTTAGTACTAAGGAGCACAACTTCAATAAAACCCGGACGTTTATTTTTGTAAGCGCGGCGTTACCACTCCCCTAAAAATAAACCCTCAGTTTTATTTGATCCATGACCCTTAGGAATGGATAAATAAAAAACTAACCCATTTATAAGATATAAGATATCTCTCATGATTAGAGTTCAGAGAATTATTCCAGATTACTGATATGATAAGCCTGAACAAAACTTTAGGATTCTTCATAAGGAAATTGGCGCATACACCTAGTTTTCCCAGATTGTGGTGTAGGAGATAGCAGGAGTGCAAGAGAATTTACCGAGCTTAGCGATTAGCACCCATCAGCAACGCAGCCAGCCAGAACCTATTCGCATCGGGGTTATCGGAGTTGGCAATATGGGTCAGCACCATACGCGAGTTCTGAGCCTATTAAAAGACGTTGAATTGATCGGGGTTTCTGATGTTAACGTAGAACGCGGATTAGATACAGCAAGTAAATACCGCGTTCGTTTTTTTGAAGACTATCGAGACTTGCTCAAATATGTCGATGCCATCTGTATTGCAGTGCCCACCCGGCTGCATTACGAAGTGGGCATGACCTGTCTTCAGGCGGGCGTCCATGTGCTGATCGAAAAGCCCATAGCCGCCAGCATTGCGGAAGCAGAATCTTTAGTAAATGCAGCGGCTCAGTCTCGCTGCATTTTGCAAGTAGGGCATATTGAGCGGTTTAACCCTGCCTTTCAAGAGTTAAACAAAGTCCTCAAAACAGAAGAATTGCTGGCGTTAGAGGCTCATCGCATGAGCCCGTATTCGCATCGGGCAAACGATGTCTCTGTGGTACTGGATTTAATGATCCACGACATCGATTTGCTATTAGAGCTGGCAGGAGCCCCTGTGGTGAAGCTAACGGCGAGTGGTAGTCATGCGGCTGATTCGGGTTATTTAGACTATGTCACCGCAACCTTAGGGTTTGCCAACGGCATTGTTGCCACGCTGACCTCCAGTAAAGTGACCCATCGAAAAATTCGCCGGATTGCAGCACATTGCAAAAATTCACTGACAGAGGCAGATTTTCTCAATAACGAAATCTTGATCCATCGTCAGGTTACGGCAAATTGCCTGACTGATTATGGGCAAGTGCTTTATCGGCAGGATGGGTTGATTGAGAAGGTTTACACCAGCAACATTGAACCGCTCCACGCTGAGTTAGAACACTTTGTTAACTGTGTCCGGGGTGGGGATCAACCGTCAGTCGGCGGCGAACAAGCTCTCAAAGCACTGCGGCTTGCCAGTCTGATTGAACAAATGGCGTTAGATGGGCAAGTCTGGAACCATTCCAACTTAGAAATGTCAGCCTTGGAAGCTCAAACGGTTTTGTTTAGCTAGCCCCACCAAGGGATTCGTAGTTCACTAAAATCCCAATAAAATCCAAGTTTCGCTGTGGCACAGCAGAGCCGCGCCACAGCAAAACTTGGATTTTATTTTTTTAATCTTGGATGCCAGAGATCAGGTTAATCGTGTCCAGTTCGCGATCGCTGACTGCCGCATAGGGCACATAGCCTTGATCCAAAACCTTTTGCCTAAACTCATCAATTCGATTACGGTTGCTGCCCTGGTAGCCATTGCCATTATCGACATAATCGACCACCAGCACAGCTTTGCCAGCATTATCAATCCGTTCCAACCATTTCAACCGAAACTGAATGTCTGAAGTGGGTTGGGGTTGGGTTTCGTTATAAAACAAGTCCTCAACGCCAATGCCGCTAATAGTTTTGAGATAAGCGCCCGTCTGGTCGTATGCCAAAATATTCTCGCCATTTTGGGGAACGATAGCAAAGTCTGGTTTACCCAGGGTTTTTCTCGCGTAGTGGGCGATGCGTTTGACAAAGGTAATCATCCGTTGAGCCGCAACCGAACGAGTTAACGTCAGCCCTTCATCATTATTATTGTCGCTCCAATATTCAAACGCATCGATGATATCCAGATAGACGCCATCAAATCCGGCATTGACAATTCGCTTAAGATACCCAAAAACAATGTTCTGCCAGGCTTTGAGCCAGTACCGAGTTTTATAATTGCCCTGCCAATCGGGGTTGGTCAAGCCTAACCAGGAAGGCGCATCGCCATCGGGCTGGTTAAGCTGCGTATGAGCATCCAGAGAAACCCACGTTTGTTTGAAATAATACCGATAATCTTCGGCTTCCCCAATGCTTAAATATGCCAACACCGTTTTTCCCTGCCGGTGCAACGAATTGATCTGTTGACGAGTATATCGACCCGACTGACTGCCATCTTTGGAGTAGTCGATAGTGACCACATCAAAATTGCTGGCACGAATCTTGGGAATCGAGGCGTTTTGCAGTTGGTATAACCAGCGATCGCCCAATGTGTTGGTAGCGGCTTGGGTCGAAAGGGTTGGGCTGGAGGAAGACCGCGTCTGGGGGTAGATAGGCAACATGGTGAATGGCAACGGCTAATGGGGACAACCGAGCGATGATTTTCAATTGTAGGAAATCGGGTGGCTAGCTGCCTACAAAAGGCGTTCCCCAAAACTCCCAATTTTCTTTGTTAAAGGGCGATCGCCACTTGTAAATCAGGGCAGATTCAAGCGCCTGCCGCAGCCGTGTTCGCTCCGGCGCATGCGACCAAAAACAGATATTCACCGAGACTGGCAACTTGTGAGGGCGATGTGCCATCACATAATTCATTAAATAGCGTTTGCAGTCATGCTCCCCTTTCCAGCGTTGATTAGACTTGATGGTTTCTCCGACATATAAGAGAATCGGGAGTTCATAGTCAATCACAAAATAAAGGGCAGCGGTGCCTTCATCGTAGGCTTTCCATCGCCAAAATGCTGTGTTTTGCTGGGGCAAACTAAACGGCTGGATGGCATCGGGGTCAGTTTGTTCAGCAGAGAGAGGTAACTCAAATAAACTACCTTGCTGAAGCGGTAAACTCTGCTGAATCCCTTGCTGATACTGAAAGATGCGCTGCTTCCATGCCACCAGGGTTGCCGAACTCATTTCAAGTGACTGGGGTTGCTGTCCTGAAATCCGGCTCTCTCTTAACTCTTCGTCAGAAAATAATAGGGGCTGATTATTGAGGCTGGTCAAGTCTGACCTCCACATTTAGAGTGTTTTCACTAAAAACTACACTATATGTGGAGCTAAATTCAAGAGGAGAAATTTCTGCGAACAGTTTTTATTGGAGCTAGTACAGCAAAACGAAAGTTTTGTAAGGGGTGAAGGGGTTCCACCCCTTCTTAGCCTGGATTATTCATGACCCCTTCTAAGAAATGGCTGAACTGCTTATCCAGAATGGCTTCTAGCGATTCTTCGATTTCGACAGTGTGTTTTTATACATGAAACTTGAAACGAAACGCGCAGAAGGGTTTCAGAATTGTCAAAAACTCTGGTGAATAATCCAGGTTAGGGGCGAAGCCCCCAATCCCCTGGTGTTGCAAAATTTGGCGTTTGCAACACTAGGGTTATAGCGCTTTGCGTTCGGATAGAACCCGATCATTATTTGAAAGCCATGCTCCGTATGGCTTTCAAACGATAATTTGCATTTCACTCGATTAAAAACTGCTATAGCGATCCTATTTGATTTGTGAACCTGATCCGTTGTGAAAGCGCCCGCCCTTCGGGCGGGCGCTTTCACAACGGATTTAGGATTGCTATATATCTAAAAAATCTACCCAATATCGTATTTACTATCGCGACGATCTAATAATCGACCTGTGTAACTATCATTTTATGAATCACCAATCCATCAACCTGTCATTCGTTTTGAAAGAGCAATGGCGTCACCGTAACTGGCTGAAAACGAATTGAAATTTGATTCAATCCAACCCTCTACGTAGATCAACAGAAAGAATGGCACACTCCATTTTTAGGATCTCCGTATCCTTAGCACGCACAGCCTAAACATTAAAGCATTGGCTAGGGTCTAAGTACTTATTTGCTTTGCTGAGAGGTATATTTGTTTACTACTGAGGGCTTTCTCGATCAAACGCGCTAGGCTATGAATCGACGATTATCTAATGAGTAGTGCATCTATCTTGGTTGGTAAAAAAGAAGAATTTCTTACAAAAAACTGACTAACTCTTATCTCTCAAACTTGGCGATCGCACCCCATTAAAACCAACACACTTACGTGTAAACACAGGACATGTCCGGCTGATTCAAGCGAACCAATGATTCTCTGAAGCTTCAATTTTAGAGATCTTTCTTGAAGTTTATGTAATGGTACGAGTTTACCTAGAGACAAGGACAAGGTTTCATTAATAACATAGGCACAAGTAAGGGAATTCATTGATTCGCATCTCCAAAGTATTTAGCTTGCTGCATCTCCAAATAAGTCTGCTGATTTTAGGCACCTCATCAAACCAACGGATCGACACAACTTACTGATACAAGGAGAACTATGAAGCTGAAATCTGTTGCTGCGTTCACGGGATTACTTGCTGGTAGCTTGCTGGCTCTCTCTTCTACCCCGGCGCAGGCTTTTTCGTTTACGACTAATTTAGGGGCAGGCAGTGCCGCTCCCAAAGGAGACATCTGGTTAGATTCAGTTGAACTAGGAGACGGTTCGGTTATCGATAACTTCTCACTCGTCAACACTGCCAAGATTCTCTATAACGATCCCTATTCGGGTGGCAACAGTGGAGCCGCTAGCTCTGATATTGGCGACAATGCAAATGGGGCAAAACAAGAAGCGGCAAGTGAAGCAACGGTTGTCGCTAGCTTGGGAAATACAAACCTCAACAACATTATTGATACAGAAGATAATGGCACCTTTAAGATGAACCTGTTCTTCGACAGTGCTGTCGATATGCTGTTCTTCTGGGAACGCGGCATGAACAGCCGTCTGGGAGTGCAAGCCATTGATGCCAATGGCAACCTGTTAGGTAATTTCCTCCAAGTCTATTCCAAGGATTGGGACTACGCAGGCTTCGGCATCGACACCAAGGAAATTGTTGGCACTCAACGGGTGGGTTCGTTGGGTATTAGTCTGGCAGATTTGGGTGTTTCGGGTCCTATTGCCGGGATTCAGTTGTTGGCAAACGGCAGCTACTACAACGGGCCTGACTTTAAGGTTGTGGGTTCGTCAGCTGATGTCCCTGAGCCTGCAACGCTAGCAGGAATTGGGCTGGTTGCGGGTGCGATGGCGTTATCTCGTCGTCGTAAGGCATCTCAGGAAGCATAGACCGGGTTGGCAAAGCCTTGCCGCTCGTCTCATTCTGCATATTAAACCGTAACGGATCAAGGGTATGGGGCTGCACCTCCATACCCTTTGTCCATTCATACCGCTATACAGTGCTGATTTGGGCTATGAAATTGGGTGGGCGTGCTGCGCTCTGCGCAGCACGCCCACCCAATTTCATAGCCAGATTAAGCCTGTGGTTTAATCTCTAAACCCTGGCTGGATGATTTGCGGATAATATTGACTGCAACATGACCGCTAAAGTCAGGAATCGGCGGCGTCATTTTACACAAATGAACTTGCACCTGATTGACTTTTTGAGATGTGAGAATTTTGGTTGCGATCGCCTCTGCCAGGGTTTCGATCAATGAAAATTTCTCCGTTTTGATCAATTGCTGCACCGCTACAACATTACTGCCATAGTCGTAAGTGTCTTCTAAGCGATCGCTTGCACCCGCTGGAGCTAAATCGAGCCAGAGTTTTAAGTGAACTTCAAACCATTGCCCCAGACGTTGTTCTTCAGACAAAAAGCCGGTGTATCCATAGGCACGAATCCCAGTGATTTCTATAAAATCGCCTGTCATGTCATTTACTCAGGCCCCTAACGAACCTTCCAAAATTTGCATAATGTCATCCACCGGGCGACCTAAAATTCGGGCGAGGGGGGTCAGCAGTGTGCTATCGATATCTTCTTCGCCAAAGAAAATAGCTTCTAACTTTTCTGGGGGAAGTCGGTAAGAATCACAAAACCGAGAAAATTCTTTATCGCTGACATCTAGTTCGTCCTGGCGATCGCGTAAGAGCGCGGCGATCGCCGCAATTCCCGATTTGGGAGCCGCTGTTTTAGAGAGATACCGATGCACTAACTCATCAATCTGCGTCGAACTGCCGCCAGATAAACTGATCAAATCGTAGCAGGCAAGCCTTAAAGCTTTGCGCAGCTTTTCATCATCATTGAGAACCTCGACAATGCGAACTGCAAAGTCTGGTTTACAAAACCCAACCACTTCGTCTTCATAGGTCACAGATACATAGCTATCGGCAGGATAACACTGCCAAGCTGGAGGTTCATCGGGTAGCACCATGACTGATTCTCCGTAAGCAAACCAAGATTATAATATTCTGCTACCTACCCATCGCAACCAAAAGATACAGCTTATTATTCCAAAAAGTTGAATTGCTGTAGTCCACATCATAGACCTCTCATAGTCCGCCATAGGGTGCCTATGAAATGTGGGGTGAGTGCCGCGCTGGGCGCGGCACTCACCCCACATTTCATAGCCCAAAGCAGCGACGCTGAATTCTTTATAGAGTGGCTACAGATGTTATAACAGACGTGTAGGGTTCACAAAACATCTATGGCAGGGATTTATAAACTGGAGATTGCAGAGAGTGTAGAAGACCTTAAACAATTGTTGCGATCGCAAAAAAGTGGCTCAGACAAAGAACGAGTCCAGCTGTTGTATTTACTCAAATCTGAACAAGCAAAAACGGTACAAGCCGCTGCTGCAATCCTGGGACGACATCGGGTAACGGTGCAAGAGTGGTTGAGACTTTACCGCAAAGCAGGGCTTTCAGGCTTACTCACTCACAAACCACGAGTTGGGCGGCAGCATAGCATTCCGCAATGGGCACAAGATGCCCTGAACAAACGCCTGCATCAGGAAGAAGGATTCAACAGTTATGGTGAGATTTGTCAGTGGTTAGAAAGCCAACTGGGCATCGTCTCTCCTTACAAAACCGTGCATCAATTGGTGCACTACCGACTAAAAGCCTCTGCCAGAGTTGCTCGTTCCGCCAGTACCCA
Source organism: Calyptranema fuscum S582 (assembly GCF_055793305.1). Taxonomy (NCBI): domain Bacteria; kingdom Bacillati; phylum Cyanobacteriota; class Cyanophyceae; order Oculatellales; family Oculatellaceae; genus Calyptranema; species Calyptranema fuscum. The sequence goes on along the minus strand of NZ_JBSLYH010000022.1, from coordinate 45,631 downwards.
GCCATCAGATGAGCCAGTGGAAGGGTATACAAAATCAGTCTAAGAACGCAATCAATCCAATTGAAAAGAGCTGGCAATCGCTCAAGCCAGGACTTCTACAGGAGTAACCCGAACCCCCTGACCAGTGATATTAGTTCAGCGAAAACAGTTGTAATTAATGACCTGGACTAACCGTCCCTTTCTCAGGATGTGTGAGACGCTAGCCGTGACGCATTGCAGGCACTTTATCGCTATAGCGACTCAATTGCCGTTTTTATGCGCTTGAGTGCTTCCTGGATATTGTCCAGAGAATTCGCATAGGACAAGCGCAGATACCCTTCCCCCAGGTTGCCAAAAGAAGTCCCCGGTAAAACAGCAACGCCAGCATCTTGCAGCAGATAGTCTGCCAATTGGTTACACGATAGAGGCAATTGGGTCACATTCGGAAAAACATAGAAAGCCCCCGCAGGCTTGCGGCAAGAAATACCCGGAATGGCATTTAAACCCGCGACGATCGCATCTCGTCGGTGTTGAAACTGTTTCACCATTTCGACGACGGTATCTTGAGAACCCCGCAGAGCAGCAGCACCCGCAATTTGAGTAAACGAACAGGTGCAAGAATTGGAGTTAATCATCAATTGGGCTAACTTGTCGGCGATCGCTTTGTGGGCAACGCCATAGCCAAGCCGCCATCCGGTCATCGCATAGGTTTTAGAATGACCGTCTAACAAAATCGTGCGCTCTTTCATCCCCGGTAAGCTGAGGATGCTGTGGTGAGTTTGGTCATAAAGAATGCGCGAGTAGATTTCATCAGACAACACATAAAAATCATGCTTTTGAGCAAGATAGGCGATCGCTTCTAAATCTTCCAATTGCAGCAACCCCCCCGTTGGATTTTGGGGTGAATTGAGGATTAACAGGCGAGTCCGATCGGAAATCGCTGCTTCTAGATCAGGCAAGCGAAAGCGAAAATCGACCTCTTCTCGTAATGGCAGCGCAACAGGTTTACCCCCGACAAATTGGATAATGGACTCATAGACCGGAAATCCTGGATTGGGATAAATGACTTCATCACCGGCATTGACTAACGCCAGGATAGTAAAGAAAATAATGGGTTTTCCGCCCGGTGTAACAACCACTTCATCGGGATTGATGGGGATTCCTCGTGTAGTTGTAATGTAATCGGCGATCGCCTGCCGCAGTTCAATTAACCCTGCCGCCGGTCCATACCCTGTATACCCTTGCTGAATAGCTTGAGAGGCGGCTTCGCAAATTGATTCCGGCGTTTTGAAATCGGGCTGACCAATTTCCAGATGAATGATGCTGCGACCTTGGGCTTCTAATTGTTTGGCTCTTGCCAGCACTTCAAATGCAGACTCTGTACCCAATTGATTCATCCGCTCGGCAAACTTCATGGTTCCCTCTATCAACGTTACAGACTTCTCTTTTCAGGGCAAACTAAATGACATCCACATCAGTTATGTAAACAAGCAATAACTTTTTATGAGGTTTGCCTGAATCGACCCCATAAGAAGTTATTGCTTGCGTCCTTTTAGGCATTGCTGGGTCTACGTTAAAAATTGAAAGTGCACCCAGGGTCTGCCATTCCAATCGCTACCCAGATCCAGCATTACACCCTTTTACTCTTGGTTGTTAAAAATCATGGATTTAATCAAACCCAACGTTTATTTCAGCGGCACTCCTGAGGATCACCCACCTAATCAGCTGTAATTCTTTTTAAGAAAGCGACGGCTTCATTGAACACGATCCTAATAGCAATTGAGTGGTTAAGGAGCGTGAAAAACTAGTACACCAACTTAAAAGTTTTAGAGGGGGTGGAGGGGGTAAAACCCCCTCTTGGGGGCGCAGCCCCCAACCCCCCATATTGCAAAATTTGGTGTTTGCAACACTAGTATTACAAACCTTGAGTTTTGCACCATGAGGGTTGGAGATTGCACCTATGAAGTATTCCCCTCCCTCTACCCTTTACGAAACTCTTAAGCAAGTCTACTGGAGCTAAAACCTTGCGCCACCAGCGCACTAGTGGGGCGTTTGGCATAAATATCGAGATTAGCTTTTATCCCCTAACCCCTCCTCCTGTGGGGAGAAGGGGAGCCGGGTTGAAAGTCCTTCTCTCCAGGGGAAAGGGATTTAGGGTGAGGGCAAGAAAGGCTACTGTTTTTTAGACCATTATGCGAAGCACCAGTGCAGCGATTGAAGAGTGCATCTTACTACCTACCTAATAGTTTAGTCGGAGATAAACTCAGTAGTGCAAACACTACATTTTGCAACAGCAGGTCTTCGTAATTTCACGCAAGTTTTGTCTCGCCATTCATAAAGTCTGGAACACAACTGTGGGTTAAAGGGCGCTGTCCCCTGCCTTTTGAACAATCCATCCCCGAGTTGAGTTAGACACAGTACAATTTGTCACTTTTGTTTTTTAAGAGGTATAATCTCTTGTTTTACCAATATTGCAGAATGTGACTTGTGCTATCGAAAGGGGTTCAATCGCTGAGCGCGCCGAGTCTATTGACTAACCTCCGCTGAGTGATCAAAACAATATAGCGATGTGCAAGGTCGTTCAGTACAGCAATGGTGTTGTGGAGCGCTGTGCGCTCCACAATAGCGAACTGAATCAACCCACGCAGCGCTATAGATTTCATGCCATCGAACATTACACTGCTCCATACAACCCATGAACCCAGACATTGACGCGATCCTTTCTGAGCAATCTGAGTCGGAATGGGTTCTTCGACTAGATTTGACGCAAGCTACAGGTGCAATAGCCGCTATGTCTATCGATCCGACCGCTTTAGTTCCCCCTCATTTATCGTCTGTCGAAAAGCTAGAAGGCATTTTGGATGCCCTTTCAGACAGTCTCGTGTGGACTGATGCCAATGGTAAGGTGGAGTGGTGTAATACTGCTTTTGCAACCCTGCTCCACAAAAAACGTCAAACCTTGTTAGGGCATAGTTTAGTCAGACTGTTACCCCTGGCTCATCAAGGGCAAATATTAAGCCGTGAAGCCCATCCAATTCACCTGGCACTCACCCATGCCCAGAGCGGTTCAGATCTATATGAGTTGCGGCAGGCGCATAGTATTCGCATCTTAAACATTTCTTGGGCAAAGTTTACGACTGCCACCCAGGCATCAGGGGTCGTTTTGACGCTCAGTGATGCTGCCCATCAAACGCTTCAGCGATCGCAGATTCCTGCAAAACGCAAGCGCAACGCCCCAACTCCGGTTAAATTGGCGGTCGAAGCATTACCCAATTTGCCCATAGAAGCGTGTGGTACCCACGATGCACTGACGGCTTTGCCCAATCGCCTCCTATTTATCGATCGCCTACAACGCACGGTACCGCTGGGTGAGCAGCATCAAGATAAGCGGTCTGCCCTGATGCTGCTCGATATCGATCGGTTTAAGGTAATCAATGACAGCCTGGGACGACAGGTTGGCGATCAGTTGCTCAAGGCGATCGCCCAACGGTTGACCGATCTACTTACCCCCGTGGATATGGTGGCGCGGATCGGCGAAGACGAGTTTGGCATTTTGCTAGAAGACATTCCCATCACCAGCACAGCCACGCAAATTGCAGAGCAGATCAAGCGAGATTTGGGGTTGCCGTTTAACCTCAAGGGTCGTGAAGTTTTTATTACCGCTAGCATTGGCATCATCCCCAGTATTGCCGGATATCAACAGACCGAAGAATTGCTGCGCGATGCAGAAATTGCCATGTATCAGGCAAAACAATCGGGGCGAGGGCACTATGAAGTGTTTAACTCAGCACTGCAAGCCCAGGCACTGGCAGTATTGCAACTAGAGACAGACCTGCGACGGGCGATCGATAATCAAGAATTTCAACTGCATTACCAACCCATCTTCTCGCTCAGAAGTAACGAAATTATTGGACTAGAAGCATTGATCCGCTGGCAGCATCCGATCCGTGGCTTGGTATCTCCGGCTGACTTTATTCCGGTTGCCGAAGAAACTGGCTTAATTGTGCCCATTGGGTATTGGGCATTGCGTCAGGCGTGTTGGCAACTGCGGAAGTGGCAGCAACAGTTTATTTTCAATCCATCGTTATTCATTGCTGTCAATATTTCGGGAAGACAGTTTGCCCAGCCCGATTTGGTTGAGCAGGTCGGGCTGATGCTGCAAGAAACAGGTCTAAATTCTAAAAATCTAAAACTAGAACTGACCGAAAGCACCGTAATGGAAGATGTAGAATCTGCCACAACGATGCTGTCTAAACTACATAATTTAGGAATTCAACTATCGATTGATGATTTTGGGACGGGATATTCGTCGCTGGCGTACCTCAGCCGTTTTCCAATTGATACACTCAAAATCGACAAATCATTTGTGAATAATGTAGATTCTGACCCAGAAAAGATGGCAATTATCCGCACGATCGTGATGTTGGCGTGGAATTTGGGGATGGATGTGGTTGCAGAAGGGGTAGAGACAACCAAACAGCAGGTGCAATTGAAAGCATTACAGTGTGAAAGTGGGCAGGGATATTTCTTTTCTAAACCGCTTAACTATGAAGCGATGACCGAGTTTTTGAGCCAGCATCTTTAGGGATTGTGGATTGAATAAACCCCAATTCTTTTTGAAAGCGTCGGCTCATCGACGCTTTCAAAAAGAATTACAACGAAACATTGATTCTTTATTTCTTTTGCACACATTTGCACACAAAACTACTTCTCCGGTCTTAAGTGCTTGTGTCGCAGACCCAACAGTGGCACAGTGAGTTTGGTCTGCGCCTTTTGCTGCCATCACCGGCTAATGGGTCTAAAATTGAGCCAGAATCAGGAAAATTGGGTGTGCCAAGGTTGAGAGGTAAGCACTATAAGGGACTGGAAGTAAAATAAGAGCCTTGAGGTCATTTTTACGGATACATCCGCCCCGATAGTTATAGCGCCTCGTACCTGGATAGATGACGGGTACTGAGTAAGAGCTACGTAAAGCGTGGCTCTTACTCAGTACATGCCACTTCACACTACTGAGAATTACTATAGAAATTCATATAGACCATATAGACTTTTGGGCAAAATACGGATAACCCGCGATTTGGCTGACTAGCGATCTACAAACGCTATGCTACGTTTATCTCTTAGAGAGCTTATATTCACAAATGGGTAATTAACAAAATCCGGCTTTCCTGGTTTTAGGTCTGCATTAATCAGAAAACAGATCGATTGCTTTACTCTGTTAATTTCCTGGAAGAAGAGCAACCCAAAAAAATGCCCAAGGTGATTTTAGTCATTGATGACGATATTCATATTCGAGAAACTATCCAAGATTTTTTAGAATGTGAAGGATTCCAGACAATTATTGCTGAAAATGGCAAAAAAGGAATTCAACTTGCCGTTGAAAATTTGCCTGATTTGATCATTTGTGATATTCAAATGCCCGAAATTGATGGGTATCAAGTGTTAGAGTCGTTGCAGGAAAACTCTCTAGCCGCAACTATTCCCTTTATTTTTCTAACGGCAAAGGTTGGACGACCCGACATTCGGCAGGGCATGACCTTGGGTGCGGATGACTACCTCACAAAACCTTGTCTTCCAGACGAACTATTACAGGCTATTCAAAGACGCCTAAAAAAGCACAGTGCGTTTCAGGCGCAAACGCAAGATCAGCTAGACCAATTGCGGCAAAGTATCGCTCTTTCGTTGCCTCATGAATTGTGTACGCCTCTATCTGGTATTTTTACGACGGTTGAGCTACTACGACTGTCTGCAAATGAACCTGAAAAAGTTTTAGAACTAGCCGATATTCTCCAGACCTCTACAGAACGCTTGTATCGTCTAGTCCAACAGTTTTTAGACTATGCCAAGCTGGAACTTTTAATGCGTGACCCGGTGAAGCGGCAAACCTTGATTCAAGACGATACTCATAATTCTCAAATTGTGATTGAACGGGTTGCCCAAAAAATTGCTGAGCGAGTAGAACGACAGACGGATCTGAAACTAGATCTAAAAAATGCTGCGATCGCCATTCCGATATCGGAAGTCCAAAAAATTTTGCAAGAGTTGATCGACAACGCCTTTAAATTTTCCGACCCCGGCACTCTGGTGAAGATTGTGAGCCAGCCCGATTCAACCTACCTGGTGATTGAAATTACCAATGAAGGGCGCGGCATGACGCCTGAGCAAATTCGCAATGTGGGTGCGTATCAACAATTTGAGCGTCGGTTTTATGAACAACAAGGGGCTGGGTTAGGGTTGGCGATCGCCCAACGCTGGATCGAGTTATATCAAGGGACTCTGTCTATTGTGAGTACACCTGGGCAACAGACCACCGTAAAAGTGTTGCTGCCGCTGTCCAACGCTTGATTGCTGATGGGCTAACAAGCATATCCCTTTTTGAGAGAGCGACGGCTCCGCCGTCGCTCTCTCAAAAAGAATTTTTCGATCGAGTGGAGTATGGATTATTTTTCAAAAGCCATGCTCTGCATGGCTTTTGAAAAATAATTGGGTTCTGGTCGAGTGCGAAGCGCTAGATAACTCCGTCTACAAAGACGATACATCCCAGCCAAAGGCAAGTTGACCCGCCAGGGTGCGTTGGGCGTCTTCGCGCAATGGATGATAACGAGCTCCCTGGATATCGCGGAACAATTTCTCTAGACCCTGTTTGCGATAGAACGCACTGCCTCCGGTAATATCCATTGCCAGATCGGCTACATTCAGCACAGCTTTGGCAACCAGGGTTCGCCCGGTCATAACTTGATGGGTTGTTTCAAAACTGGGTTGACTGGCAACCGCCGTCGAAATCATATGCTGAAGAGCTAATTTTGCTGCCATTAACTCATTCTCTAACCCTCCTACCTTATAGCAAAGATGCTCATCAGTGCGATGCTTCATGGTTAGTTCAATGGTGCGATCGCGTATGGCTTCAGCAACGCCCACGTAAACGCAATACACCAATGGAATCGCAATCATGGAGATCAGATGAAAGATAAAATGCCATTTCCCTTGTTCTCGGCGTAATGCGATCGCGGCATCGGGTACAAACACATCCGATAACACAACATCATGGGAACCTGTACCCCGCATGCCCATTGCTTGCCAGGTGGGTTCTATCGTAACGCCCTGCGCATTCATCGGCACGGCAAAATGTAATACAGTTGCCCCTATTTCGGGATCTTGGTACACCGCACTGGTCATTAATAAATTTGCCGCAGGCGCACCACTGGCAAATACTTTACGGGCTGTAATCAAAAACCCACCGTCTACTTTGGTAGCTGTTCCGGCGCTCTGCAACCAATCCGAGCCACCACTGCTGAGCAAGATCAGCTGTTCGGCTGCTACCCGTTTTAATAAACCCTCTACAGGTGCATTTTGATGCTGCCACCGCCAGGTAGGTACCATTACTTGGTGAGTATGCATCGAAAATGCTAGCGCGGTTGAACTGCAATGGCGACCTAAGATGCGCAGTACGGCACATAGATCGCTATAGCTGGCTCCGCCACCCCCTAATTCCGCCGGAACACCGGCGGCTACTAATCCAGATAATTTTAATTGGGCAATATGATCGGCAACAAATAGATCATGCTCATCTGCTTCAATTTCTTTAGCAGCGAACTGGTTTCCTAAAGAAGTTGCCAGGGCTAACCAATCTATTTTTTCGTATGGATTCGTCAATGGAGTTTGTAGCGCTAACATCGAACCGTCTCCTTTAAATCTTGTGATGATCTCATTCTGATTTGCCGGATAAGGTGATACAAGTTCAATATCTGAACCTGACCTGAAATCTCCCTGGAAGCGCCATGAGAAAGGGATATGGACAATTTTGTCCGGTAGCAAAAGCGGCTGAAGTATTGGGCGATCGCTGGAATCCTCTGGTACTGCGAGAGATGCTCTATGGCAATCGCTACTTTAATGACATCAGTCGAGGGGTACCGTTGATGTCGCGTGCCCTGTTAGTGCAACGACTCAAAGAGCTTGAGAAATTGGGAATTGTCGTGAGCCATGAAAAAGAGACAGGTCAGGGATATGAGTATCGACTTACACCCGCTGGAGAAGCCTTGCGACCGATTATTGAAGCTATGGGCGTTTGGGCACAACAATGGGGCAACGAACAAATTGCGCCAGAAGATTTAGACGATGCGTTGTTGATGTGGGGCATGAGGCGGCGCATCAACTTAGAAGCCGTACCAAGGCAGAAAATGGTACTTCAGTTTGACTTTCGAGGGCTAACCAAAGGAAAAAAGACTCAGCGCAGTTGGTGGCTCGTGATTGAAGATCAGGAGGTTGATGTCTGTCAAAAAGATCCGGGCTTTGATGTGCATGTCTTAATTGCAGCAGATTTGAGTGCCTTTACCCATGTCTGGATGGGCTATACCCGTTTGCAACCAGAACTTCAGCAAGGGACGATTTGTTTTGAGGGCGATCGCGATTGGGTACGTCAACTGCCAACATGGCTCTATCTCAATGGTGAATGGCGCTATGGTATGGGCATTGATGCGTCTGCGTCGCAGTTGATGCAAACCTATCAGCCTATTGTCCTAGACTGCAACGAAGTCCCCCAGACTGAAGCTCGCCCGGTATAGGTTGGGCGATCGCTCAATCGTTCTAGCTGCGCCTTTACAAATCTCGGTGGGTGAAGGCTTTGGCATGGTCGCCAGTGTAAGCGGCAACAATATGTCCATCCCCTACCAATTGATATTGATAGGTCACTAAGCCTTCTAAGCCAACAGGTCCACGGGGTGGCATTTTTTGGGTGCTGATCCCCACCTCAGCCCCAAACCCATAGCGAAAGCCATCGGCAAATCGGGTAGAGCAATTGTGAAATACGCCAGCGGCATCTACTTGCGCCATAAAGGACGCGGCTGTTTCAGCGGTTTCAGTAACGATCGCTTCGGTATGACGAGAACCGTAGGTGTTGATATGGGCGATCGCATCTTCCAGCGACTCCACCACTTTGATCGACAAAATCAGATCACAATATTCCGTTGCCCAGTCTTCATCGGTGGCAGGTAGGATGGCTGTGGAAAGCGTTAGCTCTGCGGTTGCTGCCAGGGTAGGGGCATCGCCACGTAATTCAACCTGTTTGGCTTGCAACGCGGGGATGACAGCTTTCAGATACTCAGGGGCGATCGCCTGGTGTACCAATAGCGTTTCGATCGTATTACAAGCAGATGGATATTGGGTTTTGGCATCAACGGCGATCGCCACGGCTTTTGCTACATCGGCGGTGCGATCGACGTATAAATGGCAAATGCCGTCGGCATGACCCAGCACTGGAATGCGCGTATTGTCCTGGATGAATCGGACAAAACTATTGGAACCTCTGGGAATGATCAAATCGACATACGACTCTAACCGCAACAACGCCAGGGTTTCTTCGCGGGTTGTGAGCAATTGCACCGCTGCCGGATCCACCCCAGCTTGTTCTAACCCGTAGTGAATCGCTCGGATCAGGGCTTCGCACGAATGAACTGCCTCTTTACCGCCTTTGAGAATGACGCCATTGCCAGACTTAATTGCCAGCGATGCGATCTGCATCACGGCATCGGGACGGGCTTCAAAAATTACGCCCAGCACCCCCAGTGGACAGGCGATCCGGCGCAACTCTAAGCCTGTATCCAGTTCTCGGTGAATCTGCACAGTACCCACTGGATCGGCTAAACGACCGACATCTCTGACCCCTGCGATCGCCGCTTTCAGCTTTTGGGCATCTAACTTCAGCCGACCATATAGCGATGTTGCCAACCCCTCAGCCAGGGCAGCCGTGCAGTCTGCCTCGTTAGCTGCCAAAATTTCTGGCGTAAAGTGTTCCAGGGCTTGAGCGATGTGTTCAATGGCTTGATTACGCGCTGCCCCGGATAACACTGCCAGTTTACGAGCGGCGTCACGGGTTTGCTGAGCCAGATCGGTCAAGGAAAGGGGTGCAGTTTGGGCGAGTGTCATCTTACGTCTGTATGTCTAATTGGGCGGTCGCGACCTATTGTTATCCTATTGGATCAGGGCTTCAGTTGTGTCTCTGAAGCAGAGCCAAATTCTACAGCAATCCTATATGGCTTGTGAGAGGCGCACCCCGAAGGGGTGCGCCTCTCACAAGGGGGTGGAGGATCAGGATGAAAGGCGCGTTGATCCCATCCATTACGCCGTGCGGATCACGCCATTTTCGGGATTGACCAGCCGCAATAGCTTTTGTTTAATTTGAATGTCGAACACTTCCCACTTAATCCGGGTGTATTCGCTATTTTCATTGAATCCCGAAAGAAATCCCATGGGGATCTCAAACCCTCCTGCCATCGATCGCCCCCCCCCAAAGAACCGACCTTGCGTATCTTGTCCGAAGGCTTCTTTGATAAACTCATCGGGATCAAGGGTCAACTTATTGGTACGTAAGGAACCAATCACCACTTCTAAGTCTTCGTCTTCGTCGTGAACGATGCCATAGACGACAGCTGTATGGACGTTTTCTTCAGTCACCAGAAAATCGGCAGCTTGTGGGATCGCATCGCGATCGTCATAGCGCAAATAACCAACCCCTGCAATCGAAAAGTTGTTTTGTAAAATGCGGTTGCGTAGCGATCGCTCAATCACATCCATCACACGTTTAGAACGAGAAGCTTGCAATACCGCATTGAGTAACTGCGCGTCGTAAAAGCGACTGAGATACCCTGCTGCCAAAAAATCTTCTTCCTGCGCTTGCATCAGCCGATCCGTATCCGATCGCAAGCCATGCATCAATGCCGTCGCGCATTTGACATGTTCACTAACGCTGCTGTCAAGTCGCAGCAAACCTGCTTGTAGATATTGGGTAAAAATCGTCGCCGTTGCTCGCGCCTGGGGTCGAACGTCGATAAACTCGGCATCTAAATCACCCTGCATCGTGTGGTGGTCAATTACAACGGTGATGGGCACGTTGCTATGCTGCATTAAATCCAGCAGTTGGGTGGTAGTGCCCTGGTTGTCGATAAACACACACCCCTGGTAGCCCGATAGATCCTTATCCCTTGCCATTTGGGGGGTCAACCGTTGCACAGGCAAGCCTGTAATTTTTACCAGGGCAATATTTTCTTGATGGCTCAGCGTGCCCGCATAGACAATATCGCAGCGAATTTTATATTGCTGGGCAATCAGCTTGTATGCCCAGGCACAGGATAAGGCATCGGGATCAGGAAAGTCCTGCAAAATCACGAGTTGGCGATCGCCCTGATGGCGTTCCAAAACCGCCTGCAAATCTGCAACTTTTTGTTCGCCTAGCCGCTTGCCTTGGGGTGCGACAAGCCCCCTGTCTTTGCCGACTGAATATTCGATCTGAGTATTACCCAAAACCCCAGATTCTTTAGTGGAACTTATGCCGTCAGTGTCAGTCATTATCGGTAAGAGATTTAACGACTTTAATGAATCAGTTTGCATACAAGGGTTCAATAAAAAAGTTGGTAGATTTGCCTGCAAGTTCATCCTTGCAGATTGACAGGATATCGAAAGCCTGACGTTCAGTCTTCTCAGGTTGGATGCGCTCTATAAGCTCTAAAAAAGTGTGGAGTGCAATTAACTGAACGATAGGTTTAGAAGCAGAAGAAAGAGAACCCCCCCTGTGGGGAAAAAATTTGAGATCCTCTGCTGGCAGTCAATTGAAATTACTCACGCATGGCTTAACAAAATTGGGTCGAGAATAAAAGCACGGGTGGGATCTTTATGCCGGTACCGTTTTCACGTATACCTAAAAGATCCTCCCTGGTTTGTAACATTCTGTACGCAGATGAATGGATAACAGATATCGTAGGGAAAATCTTCAGGAGAAAAGATTTATCACTAAAACGCTGTCTTTAAAGGGTGCTTAAACAATTTAGATAATGTTTTGTTTCGTATGAGCTGACGATAGGCTGAGTTTTGATAATAAGGGTTTTGATCCAATCTATCTAAGTCATACCAAGTTTTGTCGTCCATCGCTATTCGCCAAGATGCGTAGGGCTAAAGGGGGACGTTGTGGCGTTCTTTGTCCTCCATAGATGGGGGCTCGATAAGCGGCTTGACAGCGTGATTTAACCTCACTGTTGAGACCCCAGCCGAGCCGCAACCTGCCGGATAGGACGCTACACACTCAGGATCAACACGACAATGGGTTGAAAAGCGGCACCCTACCCGGCTTTTCAACCTATCACCCGTCTTAACTGAATTGAATAAAGCTATCTCTGTCCTCCAAAATCCCACCCCCAATCTTGAACCAGGACGAGTGGGAACGATCGGTTATCTACTTAGATCTTGGCAAAAAAATCAGTGAGTGGCACTCTACCGCAGGAATAAGCTAAAAGGGTTAGTCAATTGTGCGATCGCTTGCTCTATCAGCTGACCTGGGGCGAGAACACGACCTAAACGCCAATCACATACTTTTGCCACTCTTTGTGGAGACCACTCTTAATATGCTTGGTCACTTCAAAGTAAAGACCACTGTAAGGTTTATGCGGCGTGTGTCGGAGCAACATACTGGCTTCTCTGGGGGTGCGGTTGCCTTTTTTGACGTTACATCGAACACAGGCGGTTACAATATTTTCCCAGGAATCGTTGCCACCTCGCGATCGCGGAGTCACATGATCTAACGTTAGCTCATCTCCTGCATAACCGCAGTATTGACAAGAGTGACTATCTCGGTGGAGGATATTTCTTCGGGTCAGTGGGATTTCTTTGTAGGGCACGCGTACATAATGACGCAGACGAATCACAGACGGCAATGGCACTTCGTTATAAATCATCTTGCCATTGTGCTCTATCTGCTCCGCCTTACCTTTGAGCAACAAGACGACCGCTCTCCTCCAACTCGTGATGTTGAGGGGTTCATAGGACGCGTTCAAAACCAGAACCTTGCCCATTGATGCTATTAGTTAGATCAAAGATTTTTACAGATACTAACACAGTTAGCGCTTTCTCAAGCAGATTCGCCTGATCTAGCTGTTAGCTGGCTTCGTGTTTTCGTGAAAACAGCCTATCAGACTCAAAGTTATAGCGCTACGCATTAGGGTTAGGACGGGGGTGCAGGGGTTCCGCCCCTGCGCCCCCACCCCCCGATGTCCTGACTAAATTGCGTAGAACCATAGAGTCTAAAAATAGAATAAAATCCCAGCTTTGTTGCGGCGCGGCTCCGCCGCGCCGCAACAAAATTGTTTTTCTTAGAACCACAAATCTTCAGGCTATAGAATCTATCCGAACGGTTATTCGAAGAGTTGATGTTTTGGATCCTGCGGATCCGAAACATCGACCCTTCGAATGATGAACATGACCAGGTTGAACTATGGATAGCAAAGTTAAAACGCAGGTCTGGGTCGTTGACCAGGGAAACGGGCGATCGCGCATCGATCAGCTGGCAACCGAAGAACCGCTAGAAATTCGCCTGGTGCATCCCCAACGCACCGTTGCTATCACCATGCGCACACCGGGGGCTGATTTTGAACTGACTGCCGGATTTCTCTATAGCGAAAATATTGTGCAGCAGCGACACGATATTCAAACGCTGCGGTATTGCGTTGATCCCGATGTAGACGGTGAACAGCGATATAACATTGTCAATGTTTTGCTGCGAGATGGACTTGATGCGGATTTACAGCCGTTAGAACGGCACTTTTATACCACCAGTGCCTGTGGCGTGTGCGGCAAAGCAAGTTTGGATGCGTTGAAGGTGCGAGGATGTGCGATCCTGTCAGATTCGATGACAGTGAGTGCATCGGTCGTCTATAGCTTGCCCGATCAGCTGCGATCGCGACAAACTATTTTCTCCAGTACGGGCGGACTGCATGCGGCTGCCCTGTTTGATCTCGACGGCAACTTACTGTCGTTAAAGGAAGACATCGGACGACACAATGCCCTGGATAAACTCATCGGCACAGCATTACTCAGTGGAGAATTGCCCTGGCGCGATCGCATTCTCCTGGTGAGCGGTCGATCTAGCTATGAAATTTTGCAAAAAGCTCTGATGGCAGGCGTTTCTATCGTTTGTTCTGTTTCTGCACCGAGTAGCCTTGCTGTTGCGATCGCTGCCGAATTTAATATCACCCTGATCGGGTTTTTACGCGGCGAACGCTTCAATATCTATACAGGTCGGCAACGGATTCTATAGTAGTCGAGGGGTTGATGAGGACAACGGTTGTGTGAGAACCCACGCTCCGCGTGGGTTCTCACACAACCTCCTGATTTAACTGTCTCGACGGTTGCTATATAGCAATCCTGTTTGATTCGTGAAAATGATCAGTTGTGAAAGCGCCCGCCCTTCGGGCGGGCGCTTTCACAACTGATTTGGAATCGCTATATCTCTTGACTAACGAAATGTTGCCAGAATGGAAGGATGAACCTGTAAATGTTTGACCACTAAACTATGTAGCCAAACATTCCACAACATCATTGCCAACGCCGTTGCCAAGGCTGCTCCAGCAATACCAAACCAACGAATACCAATCCCATTCAAAAGGATATTTACCAGGGCACTCACGCCCATCACCAGTGCAGATTGAGATTGGTGTCCGGTCATCATCATCAAATACCCGACTGAACCGGCTCCTACATTCACCAACTGTCCCACAATCAAAATGATCAGAGCCGTCTTGGCAGCAATAAATTCAGTGCCAAACAGTTGCAGTACGGGTTCAGCAAACGCCATTAAGCCAAGACCGATCGCCAATGCCGGATAAAACATCCACCGAGCAATCGTTGAGACCAATTGCTGCAATCCCTGGCGATCGCCCTGGGCGTAGAGGGAGGCAATCATTGGAGCCGAGATGGCATTGACTGCGCTCAAAATAAAGTGAACCCAGAGGGAGGTTTTAAGCGCAGCACCATATAAACCGACGGCTTTAACCCCCAACATGGAGCCAATCATTAACGTATCAGATTGGCTTAACACTAAATACGAACCATCAAATAACATCAGGGGGAGTGCAACGTGCCACCATTGATCGAGCGCAAAGACAGGATCGGCTTGAAATACATCGGTTGGCAATGTCCGCTGAAATACTACGGATTGCACCATCAGCACTCCCAACAGTGACACCATCGCCAGAACAATCACAATGGTAGGGTTCAAATCAGATCGAGTTTGCCACAGACCCGCGATCCCTACTAAGACAATCGGCTGAGCGATCGCCGCAGGGGCATATGCCAACACAATTTGTTGAAAGGCTCGAATGATTTGCTGCTGAAGATTGATCAACGCCATTAACGGAATCAACCAGACTCCGACGAGCAAGGGGGTTGCATAGGGCAATATGTGGCGTCCGTTGAGCCACAGCAACACACCCGTGCTACACAATGCTGTGACGCAACTGGCAATTACCGTTTGTTGCCAACTACCCCGCAACAGACCTCGCAGCCGTGACCAGTCTTGCTTGACCCGATACTCAGACACAAACCGTAAGGCAGCAGTGGGTAAGCCCAACCCTGCCAGTAAAGCCAGGGAAATATCAAGGGCAATGACATACTCATAGATGCCGTACTGGGTCACCCCCATCCACCGCGCCAGCAAGATTTGAGCCGTGTAAAGGCTAACCAGGCTGATCAGTTGTACGCTCAGCGACGCTCCTGCTCCTCGGACTAGTGTGCTCAAGATTTGCGATCGCTGCAATGTCACCCAAAACTTGGGCAAGCCAAACTGGCGCATTCCTCTTTTCCGGTTTAGGAACTATATTAGCCTACTCCCCCCAGGTTCAGCCTCAACGCAATCCAGCTGACTAGCACAATCAAGCCAATCGCCCGACGAAAGTAATTGACACCTTCAAACAGTTCTTGCCATGCCCAGGTAAACAATGTGCCAAATGCCACTAAATCCAACGCCGTTCGGATGGTGCCATTGGGGAGGATGAGTTGCAGCAAGGTTGCCGCTAACCACACCAAAATTGGTAGATTGGGCATCTGAGCAATTACAATTTGTCCACTACTATCTCGAAAAGTCCGATCGAATAGTGTAGTTTTCTTTGCTTCAGGCGTTTCTAGATCACGGTTTAATTGAGCTGGCATTGGTTCTATTTCAACTCGTATTTGAGCTTAATACTAGTCCTGTTCCATAGGACTGCGCCTATACCAAGCGTTAGATTCAATCAAACAATTTAAGATCATTCATTCATCAACCTGAAATAACATTGAGAGAGCGACGGTTTTGCCGTTGCTCTCTCAACGTGATTTCGTGGTGCTTCCCCATCTCATACCCATACGAACGGTTCTAGCACCGGCATCGCTCATACCGTCTCTTGTTGTGCGAATTCTTTTTGAACATAGTCACGTAAATGGGGACGTAGCACATTGGTAATCACTACACCAAAAACTGCGCCGCCCAATCCACCTCCGATCGCACCGCCGATAATACCTAAAAAGCGAATCCCAACCGCAACCAATATTCCCAATACAAACAGGCTTGCCCAGGTTTGCCAATACTTAAAAGCATACTTGGAGTAGCAGGCTTTCCAGGCTTGTTGACGCTGCTTGGGGGTGAGATTCGCCAATTCAGGAATATCTTTAGTAGACCAATACATTTGCATAATTAAAACACTCCATCGATGAAGAATTTGAAATTACATATCGTAACGTTGCGCTTGGGTAGAGCCAGATGATGCATTTGAAAACCTGATTCTGCAAGCTGTTCAACCCATAGGGATGGTATTCATGAAATAATTTATGGTTAGAGAAATGATTCTGCCTGGAGTATGTTTTAAAAGTTGTTTTTTCGGGCGCTTCGCGCCCGAAAAAACAACCCTCTTAGCGAGTTTTAAAACACGCCCTAGCAAAAAAAGATGACTTTTTTAGGGCTATCCAATCTCTCTTTAGCAATACCGTATTTTTGGGTTCACATTATACCGATTTAAACGGAACTTAATGCTTGAAGATACGGGTTGAGCGCTCTATCCATACAGGGTTCTGAACTAACGTCATGCTGGGAATGGGAGTTTTCTCGCGGGGCAACTCCGTTCTCTACAACACTGGTAGATCATGCTATTCGCTTAGTTCCAGAATAGGAATGGGTTGTGAATAGGCGCAAAGAGCAGCTTTTCGAGCCATTGCCAGATCTAACGCGATCGCCTCAGACGTTATGATTTAGCTCAAACCGTGATGATGAGGCTTACCCACATAACAAAGCCGCGGATCAAAGTCCGAAGGGTTACGGAATAATGAACGTTGCATCTTTATCCAGATTCATGTTGGTTCCGTACAATTCCCGAATGCACTGCCATTTTTTTAAGGCAAACTGTCATTAACTTTTGGTTTTGGACAAACGCCTCGGACCTCCGGGGCGTTTTTATGGCTGAAATTAGCACCGCCCCATCCCTCAACAAAGGATGGGCGTGACAGCCGCGCTTCGCGCGGCACATCACCCGTTTTAATCGTCGATTTTTAATGGACAGACCACTATCCCATAGCCAATGTTTTTACGAGAAAAGCCCATTTATCAGAGGCTTCTTCGATAACTTTGGTGGTTGGTTTTCCGGCTCCATGCCCCGCTTTGGTTTCGATACGAATCAACACAGGTGCTTCGCCCTGGTGAGCAGCTTGCAGGGCAGCAGCAAACTTGAAACTATGGGCTGGAACCACCCGATCGTCATGGTCAGCCGTGATAATTAATGTGGCAGGATAGGCTGTCCCTGGTTTCAAGTTATGTAAGGGGGAATAGGCATACAGGGCGGCGAATTCGTCTGGATCCTCAGGTGACCCATAGTCTGAGCACCATGCCCAACCGATGGTAAATTTGTGGAAACGCAGCATATCTAGGACACCAACCGCCGGTAAAGCAGCGGCAAACAGATCGGGACGCTGAGTCATACAAGCTCCAACCAGCAAGCCACCATTACTGCCCCCGGCGATCGCCAGTTTTTGGGACGACGTATAGCCATGGGCAATCAGCCATTCAGCAGCACTGATAAAGTCATCAAATACATTTTGTTTATTGAGCTTAGTGCCTGCCTGGTGCCAGTCTTCACCATATTCACCACCGCCGCGCAAGTTAGGAATGGCAAAGACGCCCCCCATCTCCATCCAGATCAGATTGCTGGGCGAGAAAGACGGGGTAAGGGAAATGTTGAACCCTCCATACCCATAGAGATAAGTGGGATGATTGCCCTCTAGCGCCAAGCCCTTTTTATGAGTAATGAACATGGGCACTTGCGTACCATCTTTGCTGCTATAAAAAATTTGTTTCGTTTCGTAGTCGTTGGGGTTGAAATCGACCTGAGGCTGTCGGAATAGTGTGCTTTCACCCGTTACCAGATCGTAATGGTAAATCGTATTGGGAACGGTGAAACTGGTAAAGCTATAGAACGTTTCTGTGGCGTCACGTTTGCCACTAAAGCCACCAACGGAGCCAATGCCGGGTAACTCTACCTGCCGAACTTCGGTACCTTGCAGGTCAAAGATTTTTACTTGATTGTGAGCATCTTTGAGATAGATGGCGACAAATTGATGATTGAGGATAGTCAACCCTTCTAGAGTTTCTGCCGCTTCAGGGATGATATCCCGCTGTGTACCTGTGCTGAGATCGATGGCGATCGCCTTGCCCCTGGAAGCGTCTCGATCGGTACGAAAGAAAAACACCCCATCGTGATGGTCGATAAAGCTATAGGATGCTTCAAACTCCTGAATCAGTTCCACCACGGGTGCGTCTGGGGTTTCCAGATCTTTGTAAAAAATTAGATTTTTCGGATCCGTGCCCTTCCAAACTGAGATGATCAAATAGCGTCCATCTTCAGTGACACTGCCGCCAAAGCCCCATTCTTTTTGATCCGGGCGTTCGTAGACCAATCTATCTTCAGACTGGGGAGTGCCCAAGCGATGGTAATACAGCTTCTGGAAATAATTCACCGCCTCCAGTTTGGTGGCTTCATTCGGCTCGTCATAGCGCGAATAGAAAAAGCCCTGGTGATCATGAGTCCAGGATGCTCCCGAAAATTTTACCCAGCGCAGATGATCTGCCAGGTCGGTGCCCGTTTCGACCTCTCTCACCTTCCACTCTTGCCAGTCTGACCCAGAGATGGAAATACCGTAAGCCATGCGGTTGCCATCTTCACTAATTTCTAAGCCCGATAGTGCCACAGTGCCATCGTCTGACAAGGCGTTGGGATCAAGCAATACTCTGGGTTCTGCATCCAGACTGGGTAAGGTGTAAAGGACACTCTGATTTTGTAAGCCGTCATTTTTGAAGTAAAAATAGCGATCGCCTTGCTTAAAGGGCGTCCCATATTTTTCGTAATCCCAAAGCTGGGTGAGGCGATGTTGAATGCGATCGCGAACTGGAATCTGGTGCAGATAACCAAAGGTAATCTGGTTTTGGGCTTCAATCCAGGCGCGGGTTTCAGCGGAATTGGGATCTTCTAGCCAGCGGTAGGGGTCGGCAACTAACGTACCATG
The DNA here is from genome assembly GCF_055793305.1 of Calyptranema fuscum S582. NCBI lineage: Bacteria > Bacillati > Cyanobacteriota > Cyanophyceae > Oculatellales > Oculatellaceae > Calyptranema > Calyptranema fuscum. Next base: position 26,311 of record NZ_JBSLYH010000022.1, on the reverse strand, counting down.
ATAGTCATCGACGTATTCAGCTTGACGGCTGATGGGATAGGGAAAGGGGCGATCGCTAGAAACCATAGCTCAGAAGATAGGAGGACGACTCTAATCTATCGCTAAATTCACCTCAATCTATAGAAATTGTGTGCCTGACGATAGAAAATGAGCTAGGAGCGATCGCCTTTGGGCTGATTACCAACCTGGGTTCATGGCTCCTGAGGATCGTGGATTTAATAAAACCAAAGACTTTGGTTTTGCAAGTGCGGCAACGCCGCACTTGCAAAACTAAATTTCCGGGTTTTATTAAGTTTGTGATTCTAAGGATCACAGATTCATTAACCTGTCATTCTTTTGGAGAAAGCGCTGGCTCCGCCATTGCCTCTCCAAAAGAATTGGGTTTTGTTCCATCATCAGTTGAATTGAGTACCCGGATAAATATCAGAGTGAGTCAAACCCGTCCAAAAGATATCTTAATTATTGATGATGACCCTCATAACCTACGCCTTCTCGCCGATACATTGACCAAAGTAGGCTACGAAGTTCGGGGGGTAATTAGTTCGGCAATGGCGTTGAGAGCGGTGCATTCTGCTCTGCCAGATTTAATTTTGCTCGATATCAGAATGCCAGACCTGGATGGATATGAAATCTGTCAAACCTTCAAAGCCGATCCCAAAATCAGCCATATTCCCATCATTTTTCTGACGGCACTAGATGAAGTGATGGATAAGGTGAAAGCCTTTGCCGTTGGAGGTGCAGACTATATTATCAAACCCTTTCAGATGCAAGAAGTGATTGCTCGCATTGAAAATCAATTGATGTTGCAATCTGCCCGAGCAGAAATTTGCGAGCTCAATCTTCAGCTTGAAGAACGAGTCAAACAACGAACAACAGAACTGGAAACCAGCAATCAAGAACTCCGACGAGAAATTTGCGAACGCCAACGTGTTGAACTGGCTCTGCGAGATAGCGAAGAACGATTTCGCCTGATTGCAGAAAACATGAGTGATTTGGTGTGTTTGCATCAACCCGATGGACGATTTATTTATCTCAGCCCGTCTTGCCAACAAGTGTTAGGTTTCACTCCCGAAGAGTTAGTGGGTGTCAGTCCCTATACCCTTTATCTGCCAGAGGATATCGACCGCATTCAGCGAGAAGCTCATCAACTGATTTTGGATGGGCAACTTGTATCCATTCGATATCAAATGCGGCGCAAGTCAGGAGAATACATTTGGCTAGAAACGCTGGCAAAACCCATTCTAGATGAACAGACTCAAGAGGTGATTCGTCTGGTGACCGCCTCGCGTGATATCACCGCCAGAGTTCTGGTTGAGCAACAACTCAGCCATGATGCCTTGCACGATGCCCTTACGGCTCTGCCCAATCGGACATTGTTTATGGAGCGGGTTGACTTAGCCCTAAAACATTCACAACGACGAGAACACTACTTGTTTGCTGTGCTATTTATTGACCTGGATCGGTTTAAGTTGGTGAATGATAGCCTGGGTCATTTAGTGGGGGATCAAATATTAGTGGCGATCGCCCATTTATTAAAAAGCTGTCTGCGAACGGTCGATACGGTTGCCCGTTTGGGCGGAGATGAATTTACGATTCTGCTGGATGACATTCAAGACTTAAAAGATGCCACACGCATTGCCGAACGGATTCAAGAACAACTCAAAACACCGTTTTATCTAGAAGGCCATACAGTCACCATCAGTGCCAGCATTGGCATTGTTTTGGGGTTTAAAGATTACGAGCAAGGCTCCCATCTGTTGCGCGATGCAGATATTGCCATGTATCGTGCCAAAGCCAATGGCAAAGCCCGGTATGAGATTTTTGATCGGGAAATGCACGCCCAGATTTTGCGTGTGTTACAAATGGAAAGTGATTTAAGACGCGCACTTGAACGCCAAGAGTTTTTGTTGTATTACCAGCCCATCATCTCGATCCTGACTCTAAAATTGGTTGGCTTTGAAGCACTGATTCGCTGGCAACATCCCGAACGAGGATTGGTCAACCCCGATGAATTTATTCCCGTTGCCGAAGATTCGGGTTTAATCATCCCCATTGGTGCGTGGGTGCTGCGTCAGGCCTGTCAACAAATCCGCCTCTGGCAAGCTGATCATGCCCAGGCAAAGACATTGACGATTAATGTCAATTTAGCCAGTCAACAAATCAAAGAACCCATATTTTTACAGCAATTAGAAGAGATTTTGAGGGAAACTGAGCTGAATGGACACTCCTTAAAATTAGAAATTACGGAAAGTATGCTGATGGATAATACAGAAGCCGTTATCCAAATGCTGTCTGACATTCGAGCCAAAAATATTCAACTCAGCATTGATGATTTTGGCACTGGCTATTCTTCGTTAAGTTATTTGCAACGATTCCCTGTTAATACACTCAAAATCGATCGCTCTTTTATCAGCCAGATGAGTTCGAATGACGAAAGTGTGGGGATCGTGCAAACCGTAGTTACCCTGGCACACACCTTGAAAATGGATGTGATTGCGGAAGGGGTAGAAACGGCGCGTCAGTTAGAGCAATTAAGTAAGCTGGGCTGTGATTTTGCCCAGGGTTACTTCTTTGCCCAACCGATGGATGCGGCAGCAGCAACGGCTATTATTCGGCAACAGGTCTAGCGATCGCCATCAAGTTCAAACAGTGCCATTAAAATTTTGCGGACGCCAACGGGCGGCGATCGGCATTCGCCAACCTGTGCCAAAGGCTCGATCGGTGACCTTTAACCCAGGAGGCGACTGTTTGCGCTTAAATTCAGAGCGGGTTACTAGCTGCATCACCCGTTTCACAACATCGGCATCATGCCCTGCTGCGATTACTTGATCGAGCGATTGATGGCTCAATACCAACCGATCTAAGATATCGTCGAGAATTTCATACGCAGGCAAAGAATCTTGGTCAACTTGCCCCGGCTTCAGTTCTGCACTGGGGGCTTTGACTAAAACATTCTCGGGAATGGGAGGAGCAAGAAACCCCGACAGAGACAGGTTAACGGCTAACGCATCCTGATCACTCTCGTTCCTGAAGTCGTCCGCTGTTTGCCTTTGGCTGACGTATTGATTGAGCCAGCGACAGATGGAGTAGACCCTGGTTTTGGGCACATCAGCGATCGCCGCTAAGCCCCCATTCATATCGCCATAGAGGGTGCAATACCCCACTGCCATTTCTGATTTATTGCCCGTAGAAATGAGCAAGTGCCCAAATTTATTAGATATTGCCATCAACAAATTGCCACGAATGCGCGACTGAAGGTTTTCTTCGGCAATCCCAAAGTCTGTCTCTGCAAATAGCTCAGCAAACGTTTGGTCATAGGTTTTCATCAGGTCGCCAATGGGTAAAATTTGGGTTTGAATTCCTATATTTTTTGCCAGTTCCAAGGCGTCTTTGACGGAGTGATCAGAACTGTAAGGCGATGGCATCAATATGCCCAAAACATGGTCAGCACCGACGGCAGCCGCTGCGATCGCCGCAACGAGAGATGAATCGATGCCACCACTCAACCCCAGCACGACTTTAGAAAAGCCACATTTGCGGACATAGTCTCGTACCCCCAAGACTAGTGCTGTCCATAATTCTGCATCTTCAGTTTCCGCTTGGGATGCGATCGCCTGGAGTGAGGCAGACGTTAAATCTTTTGACTCAGGATTGAACTCAAAATGGATCAGATCAGTGTCAAAAGCACGGCCCCGACCAACCATTTTCCCGGTTCGATCAAATCCCACACTACTACCATCAAAGATCAGATCATCATTACCCCCCACCTGATTGGCATATAAAATCGGCAGTTGATAGCGGATTGCGGCATGACGCAACATCGCCTCACGCAAATTTTGTTTGTTGATGCTGTACGGTGACGCCGACAAATTCACCACCAGTTCGGCTCCTCCCTTTGCCAATTCAGCGATCGGGTCTACTTCATAGGTGCGTTTGCCCCAAAATTCTTCATCATTCCACAGGTCTTCGCAGATGGTGACCCCTATCCGAATCCCATCCAGCATTAAAAAATTGCTCTGCAACCCTGGCTCAAAATAGCGAACTTCGTCAAAGACATCGTAGGTGGGCAACAGCCGCTTATGAAAGACTTGCTGAATCGTGCCCTCTGCCAATAAAGCGGTGCTATTAAACAACGGTTTGCCTCCCTGATGAGGCGATCGCTCGTTGGGGGTCACCGTTCCGACTAACACTGCCAGTTGGGGTGGTAAATCCTGCGCCAGTTGGGCTAACACCTGCGCCATGACGTTAACAAAACCGGGCTGCAACAATAAATCACGCGGCGGATAGCCACACAGCGATAATTCGGTCGTAATCAACAATCGAATATTATGCTGCACAGCGTCCTGAGCTGCCTTCAGAATCTGCTGAGCATTACCCGTTAAGTCTCCGATGATAGGGTTCAGTTGGGCGATCGCAATTTTCATAAGGGTTAGGGTTAGAGATAGGGTAGTGGGTTTTAGTTTTCTTTTTATAGCAATTGGATAGCCATTGGATGGTTCATGAGGACGGGGTGCAGGGGTGGAACCCCTGTCCGGAGGCACAGCCCCCGCCGCCCCTGTCTTGACCAGCCCTTCGGCTGCTATATAGCAATTAGAACGGGGTGCAGGGGTGGAACCCCTGTCCGGGGGCGCAGCCCCCGCGCCCCCGTCCTAACCAGCCCTTCGGCTGCTATAGAATCACCTTAGAATTACGAATGAATTAATTTATCCTTCTGTTTGGGAGAGCGATGGCTTCGCCATCGCTCTCTTAAACGGAATCGGTTTTAGTGAATGCTCCTAACAATGAATCAGTGTCAGAGCCATTAAATCCTGTCAGGGCGTAGCATTTGGGCAAAGCTTTTCAAGATAAATTAAAAATTTTTTATCCAATGCTATGTCCCTACGCCAGGTCAACACACCCTGAATTAGAACCAAGAATCGGTGATGCTTAGGATCGTGGGTTTAATAAAATCGAAGATTTATTTTTGGAAGCGCGGCGGAGCCACGCTTCCAAAAATAAACGTCCGGGTTTTAGTTAACTTGTGATCCTTAGATAAACACCAATGGTTTATCTTTTAAGGGTGCAAACGCTTCGGCATCAAAGCGATAGAGACTGGCGGGGCGTCCGGCTCCACGCGAGACCTTAACCCCGGTATCGGAAAGAAATCCCAATTTCAGCAAGCGAGTACGAAAATTGGAATAATCCGAGAAATTTTCGCCTAACACGGTGGTATAAAGCTGATATAAATCGCTCAGGGTAAACAGCTCAGGCAATACTTCAAAAGCGACGGGGCTATATTCCAACTTATTGCGCAATCGACGATACCCGTAGGTAAGAATTTCGTTATGGTCGAAGGCAAGTTTGGGAATTTGTTTCATGGGATACCAGGCAATGCCGCTGACGCCATCGGCAATTAACTCAGCTTCAGCAAACCGCGCCAGGGCGAAATAGCTGACCGAAAGATAGCGCTCCCCATAACTGGTTGTCGATTCACGGGGATCACGAGCCGGACCCCCAAAGGTATACAGTTGTTCCAGGTACAGGTTTTCGGCGCGGATTTTTTCGGATAACACTCGATAAGCAGCTGCTTCCAACGATTCGCCTTGTCGGACAAGGGTTCCAGGAAGACACCATTGTCCGAGGTAAGGTTCGTCATGACGCATCACCAACAACACCAGTAGCCGATTTTGATCAGTGTCTACTGAAAAAATGACATTATCGACTCCGACTTTAAAGTCGGCTAATGCACGCTGGGAGATGGGAGCGTCAGTTTTTTTGGGGCGGCGTCCTGGCATTCGTACAAGCGTTCTCGGTGAATGTATTCCTCGATGGGGGGCGTTAAGACATGGGTGTCTTTTTGCTCGCGGTAAGCCGTGGAAGAGAGTTTGAGCCCTCTCAAATTGGCGATCGCCACCTGTGCCCCCATTGCCCGGAGACGGTCTAACTCAGACTCGACCAGAGGGTACCCAGGGCGAGGTACCACCAGTAGCTTAACCTGTTGCAGCAATTCTTCAACCCGATACCAGCGAGGCAGTTGATCCACCAGATCTCCACCAATCACCAGCGTGAATTGGGCATCCGTCCAATAATTCTGAGCATTTTCGACCGTAATGATCGCTCTGGGGCTACTCAGTTCTTGCTGAAGTTGAAGATTGTGCCGGGGCGGGTCGATGTCATCAATTAGCAATTGCAACATCGCTGCCCGATGGGCGAGCGGGGTTTGGTGCAACTTAAACGGATTGTCAGATGCCCATACAGCCACCCAATCAAACTGATGAGATAACCAGTTCAATATTTTTTGATGAGCAGCAGTCGGCGGGTCTGCACTAGTACCAAAAAGCGCAATCTGGGTCATAGGATCGTCAGGGGTTAGGAAAGGATGAAGGATACAAGTCAAAAGCGCATAGCTAACAGCTAACAGCGCATAGCTAACAGCTAACAGCGCATAGCGCATAGCGCGTAGCGCATAGCGCATAGCTAACAGCTAACAGCTCATAGCTAACAGCTAACAGCTATTCGCTTTATAGATTCGATCGCGGGTTTGCTGGGTCAGGGTTTGCAGGGCGTCTGATAGAATCGGGTCGATCGCTTGTGCAGCATGGAGTTGCCGGGTTGCTGGAGGTAGACTGGCGATCGCCGTTTGAGTCCGTTGGGCGATCGCTGTTAGAGATTCGGTAGGGTGGAGTCGTTGACCTTGTTTCATCATTGGTTGCAGTAAAGGTTCTTCGGGGTCGTGGGCAGCTTCGGTGAATAAACCCAGGCGATCGCTGGCAATCCGTCCATTCTTATAGCATCGGAAGATTTGTTTCCGTCCTGGGTAAGTGCTTTTGCTATCTGCCGCTTTCATCACGGGAATCGTGTCAATTTCAACCAGCTTATAAACCCCATTAACAGGCGTACCCGTCACCAGTTTGGTTCCTATACCGTACCCATCAAGGGTGGCTCCGGCTTCGTTCAGTCGGTGGATTTCGTACTCATCCAGATCGCCACTGGCAAAAATGGTGATATCGGGTAATAGCGATCGTACCGTTTGCGAAAGGCTAACCAGATCTCCAGAGTCTAAGCGCACCCCACTTAATTCGATTTCGCCTGCTTTCACCTGGGCGGCAAGGCGTTGGGCAGCAGCAACGGTATCGTAGGTATCGATCAACAACGGCGCTTTAGGAAAATAGCGATGGAATGCAGCAAACGCCTTATCTTCACTCCCTTCCAGTGCCGACAACGCCATTACCAACGCATGCGCCATCGTACCGCTGGGGGTTTGCCCCAATTTCAAAGCAGCTAGAACGTTAGAGGTGCCATTCATGCCAGCGGCGATCGCGGCTCGGGCTGCCCAGAGTGAGGCTTGAGGAGAAAACGCCCGACGTGTACCAAATTCCAACAGCAATGCGTCTGCCCCTGCCACGTCTCTAATGCGGGCAGTACGAGTAGCAATCAAAGTTTGATAATTCAGCGTATTTAGCAAATAGGTCTCGACCAGTTGCGCTTGCCACAAAGGTGCTTCAATGCGCAGTAACGGTTCGTTAGCAAAAACGACAGTTCCCTCGGGCACTGCCCAGACATCGCCACTAAAGCGAGCGTCTGTTAATAATGACCAAAATTCCTCAGGAGCATGGCTAAAAATCCCCGTTGCCCGTAATGCTGCCACTTGCTCTGCACTAAAGCACAAGTGTTCTAAATAACCCAGAGCTTGCTCTAGCCCCATGGCGACCAGGTAAGAAAAGCCCTCCGGCAAACGACGAACAAATAGCTCGAAGCTAGCACGCCGCTGATCTAACCCCTCTCCGACATAACACGCGGACATAGTCAGTTGGTAGAGATCAGTCAACAAACTGTAGTCTTCAGGACTATGAACGAGTTCTGACGAGTTCACAGACATTGTACGGTTCCTGACAAGGTGTTGTTTTTAATTATAGTTAAAACAACCAAAATTTATCTGATGTTTCCGCAATTATATAGAACTTTCACAGAAAACTTTATGGAATGGAAGCTTCTCATTTAGCTCTAGAAACAAAACCACTGGGGATCTTAGCCCAGACAATATCAATCTCTGAAATGAAGATAACAGCAACGTTTTTGTTGAAAGCACCAAAAGCCCGATCCTGTCGTTGATGCATCATGACTTAGAGCGCCTTGCACCTGGATTGATGACGGCTGTTGAGAGAGCCGCGCTCTGCGCGGCTCTCTCTCAACACCGCAGACTTCGCGAGTAACGCTGTCATGGCTAAAGCCGTGCAATGGAGGAGATTTTGCAATAAGCTGTAGGGGGTGTAGCCTGTTTAATTTCTCCTCGATTCATGAACAAGTCCTTGGATGAAGCGCGATCGCTGGAACTTGCTCAGCAAGTCAAGAGTAAAGCTCAAACAACCTTTGAAAATGCCTACAGAGCCGCATTGGCAACCAAGGGATCGGTATATGTGCAGGGGTTTCTCGTGATCGCCAAAAAACCTCGGCATCCGATTGAGCATAGCTGGATTGAGGTAGACGACCACATTCTGGATCCAAACTTATCTTTTCTTAATAGTAAAATTCAAAATCTTTATTATTTTCCTGCCCAATCCATTACCGTCAAGCGCCTGAAAGCCTCTGTCGAAGAGGCTAAAGAAGATTATCCGGATGATGATCCCTTACCTATCTACGGCACTGAACCCTATGAATACTATGGGGATGTTATGTTGGGGGGGAAAGAATATGTGGACGCATTTCGAGCCGCACAACAAAAGTGTGAAGAACTAACGCGATCGCAGTCTGAACAAAACTAACCCGAATCTCGGTCGATCGGCTTAGCCGAGGAGTGAAGCATATCTGGCAGAACTGGCTTTTCAACGAATCGGTTAGGGCTGTGACTGCGCCGATCGATTTACTATATGGGCTCCGGGAACACTAGAAGTGCATCTGTCATAAATAGGGTTGGAATTGGGGGATGGGGGCAGTGCCTTCGACTAGGGGGCGCAGTCCCTGTATTCCTCATAACCAAACCCGACCTGTGAAAACCAGTACTGAGCACTCGCACCCGTTCTAGATCAGAGGAATAGCCCATGCATAGTCATTACAGTGTGCTCATTGTAGATGACTCTGAAACAGATAGAGTTACGTATCGTCGGTTTCTTCAGCACGATCCAGTCTGTGACTACACCATCACGGAAGCCATATCGGGCGAACAAGCGTTGACTCTATATCAGCAACTCAAGCCTGATCTAGTACTGCTCGATTTTATGTTGCCAGATCTCGATGGCTTAGAGATTTTGCAAGCTTTGCAGCACATGAGCAGCGATCGCCCACCGCTAGTGGTCATGTTGACCGAGCAGAGTGATGTCACCGTTGCCGTTCAGGCAATAAAGCTAGGGGCACACGATTATCTCAATAAAAAAAGGCTGGCGGCTGAGACTCTCTGTCATGTCGTGCGGAATGCTATCGAACAGCGGCGACTCCAGCAAGAATTACAACGGCAGCAAGAGCAACAACGCATGGTCAGCGCGATCGCGTTGGATATTTGTCAATCACTAGAGCTGAATCAAATCTTGACCACAGTTGTGACTCAAGTCCAGCGGTTTTTAAAGTCCGATCGGGTCGTGGTTTACCAATTTACCCCAGAGATGAATGGCACCATCGTGGCAGAATCCGTTTTGCCCGATTGGAATGCCAGCCTGAATACCCAAATTCAAGATTCTTGTTTTCAAGAAAATCTAGGGGGCACGTATCGTCAGGGCAAAAGTCGGGCGATCGCCAATATTTATGAAGCTGGTCTCAGTGAGTGCCATATTAAACTCCTAGAGCGCTATCAGATTAAGGCAAATCTGATTGTTCCTGTTTTGCTAACCTCTGATTCTGATTTAGAAACGCAGTCCGCTATCTCTTTGCCTTCCAAGCCCAATCTCTGGGGTTTACTGATTGCCCATCAATGCTCGTCAGTGCGGCAGTGGCAAGACACTGAAGTGAAATTATTAGAGCAACTTTCAGTGCAACTGGCGATCGCCATTCAGCAAGCAGAACTTTATCAAAAGTTACACCTTAGCAAACAGCAACTCGAACACATCAATCAATCCCTAGAAAGTCGGGTGGCAGACCACACTGCCCAGTTAATGCAAACCAACGATCGATTGCAACGAGAACTGTTTGAACGGGAACGAGTCGAACGCTTACTGCGAGTTTCGCAAGCTCGATTCCAAGCTTTTATGGATCATAGCCCTGCTACCGCCTGGATTACCGATAACGCAGGGCGAATGCTCTACGTCAGTCAAACGTACTTAAAAACGTTTCTGTTGCCGAGCGGCAACCTGATTGGCAAAACTGTATTTGACCTATACCCCGCAGAAATTGCCCAGCCGCTGTTGACCAACACACAACAGGTGGCAGCTAGCGGTCAAACGTTGGAGGCGATCGAAGTCGCCCCACGATACGACGGCACCCTGGGTGAATTTTTGGTCTACAAATTTCCGATCGCTGACTCGACCGGGCAGTGTCTGGTAGGCGGCGTTGCCATCGACATTACCGAACGCAAACGCACAGAGCTAGAGCTAAAACAAGCCAAAGAAGCCGCAGAAATTGCCAACAAAGCCAAAAGTATCTTTCTGGCAAATATGAGCCACGAACTGCGTACCCCGCTCAACGTGATTTTGGGATTTACCCAGCTGATGCGGCGAGATCCCCAGCTCACTGCCGAGCAAAGCGAACATTTGCATACGATTCATAGCAGCGGGGATCATCTGTTACATCTGATTAATGAAATTCTAGATCTATCTAAAATTGAAGCCGGACAAAGCAGCCTGGATGAAAGCAGTTTTGATTTGCTGGCGTTGGTGCAAATCCTTCAGAATATGTTTCGTCAGCGGATTGAAGATAAGGGCTTGCAGTTGCAGATTGATCTGGCTGATGATGTGCCCCACTATGTGATTGCCGATGTGCAAAAACTGCGCCAGGTTTTGATCAATTTGCTCAACAACGCCATCAAATTTACTGTCAAAGGTTATGTAGCATTGCGGGTTCGATGCCGTTTTGACGAAGCCCCTTACCCCATTGCCTTGCACTGTGTGGTAGAAGATACGGGCATTGGCATTGTTGAAGCAGATCAATCCACCATCTTCGATGCATTTGTGCAAACCCAGGCCGGCAAAACGACCTCCGGGGGTACCGGGTTAGGGCTAACCATCAGTCGCAAATTTGTCCAGTTGATGGGAGGAACGTTGAGTGTATCGAGTGCGGTAGGCAAGGGCAGCCGATTTGAAGTAATTGTGCCGGTGCGGCTCACAACAGCGACGGAAGTTCCGGTCGTGCAAGTGCCCCGACAAATTATTGGATTGGCTCCCGATCAACCCACCTGTCGCATCCTGGTAGTCGATGATCAGCCCGTCAATCGTCAACTGTTGGTGAAATTATTGAGTCGTTCTGGGTTAGAGCTGCAAGAAGCTGCCGACGGTCGAGAAGCAATTCTGCGGTGGCGAGAATGGCAACCCGATTTGATTTGGATGGACATTCGGATGCCATACCTCGATGGCTATGAGGCAACTCACCAGATCCGCATGGAGGCAAATCAAGCAGCAGGAATGGACTCAACTGATACTCGAACTGATACCCGCTCCTCCCCGGTTATTATTGCCCTGACAGCTCAGGCATCTCAAAGCGATCGCAGCCTTGCCCTGGCTTCAGGCTGTAACGATTTCTTGAGAAAACCTTTCCAGGAAGAAGAAATATTTGCCAAGATGGCAGAACATTTGGGCTTACGGTATCTCTACGCGGAAACTGAACCGGCGATCGCGTTTGACGCTTGCTCAACCACCTCTTCTGACTCAAGTCCACTAGTTGCAGCAGATCTGGCAGTGATGCCTGCTGAGTGGCTAAATGCTTTACATCAAGCTGCCCTATATTGCGATGACGATCGCATTCTGGTCTTAATTCAAAAAATTCCAGCCGAGCATAGTCGCCTGATCGCCAACCTCAGCCATCTCGCTCGCAATTACGAATTTAAATTATTAAAACAACTGACCCAAAACTTTTAGATGAAAACAGAGAAAAGAGTGGGCTACTACCGAATTTACACCCTCTGTAAAGATCTGAGCTTCCCAAAAAGCGATCGGTAGCGCCCTCTCCATAGCATTCATTCACCTGTGAATTTAATCTATCAACCTGGTTTGTCAGGTGTGTGTTGGCAAGATGAATTTGACATGACACTTTGCTTGTAGGAGAGTTTTTAGAGGCGATTTCATCAAAGCCCTAACAATCTCTGTCTTAAAATTTTCAAACCTCTATCGTAAGAAGGGCGTACTTTGTTGTCGGTTCAATATACAACAGAGATACAATCGATTACGCTTAGGATGGTACATATGAAAACCAATGTAATGACTCAAGTCGTACGTAAAATTAGCAAAGTATTTTGTGTATTGATGTGCGTATTGACGGTGGGTTTAGGGTTCCCAAACGTGCTGCTCAATGTCACACCTGCGGCTGTAGCAGCTCCCTACCAGCTTGCCTCTACAGGTGTGCGTGACCAAATTGAAGGCACAGCCAAGCAGGCACAAGGACGGGCACAACAAGATCTGGGTAGAACCAAAGGCGCATTCAACAACGCTGGCAATCGAGTTGAAGGGAAAGTCAAGCGCGACCTGGCTCGGACCAAAGGTGCGGTCAACGAAACCAAAGCCGTTGTCAAAGGCAGAGCAGAACGGGATGCCGCTAGAACCCAGAGTGCGATCGAGCAAGCGGGTGCAAAAGCACAGCAAAATACCAATGGTATCGTTGATACGGTCAAAGACTTTTTTGCTCAGTAGGTCATCCCTATAGCAATCTTACCGTAGCAATCTCAAACGGGTTGCGAGAGGCGCACCCTTCCAGGGTGCGTCTCTCGCAATAACCGCAATCTCTCCTCTAGTTCTGACGGATTTTGTAGTGGAGTCACCCCATCCTGTAAGAGCGTAGCATTTGGGCAGGAATTTTCGAGGTAAATCCAGCATCTTTGACCCAGTGCTATGCCCCTACGCTGGGGCAACACAAACTGAGTTAGAACTAGTCTCTCCCGATGCGAAGCGCTATAAGGGAGCGATCGCTCCCTTATAGCAGTATGCAAGTTCGTTAAGTACAGAAACGGTGTTGTGGGGCGCTCCGCGCCCCACAACACCGTACTGAATCAACCTGCACAGCGCGCTATATACAAAAGACGTTTGGTAAATTATCTAGACCCTATTTAAACTCTCGCAAGCACTGGATTTTTACGTCATCCGATTGACCATTGCTATGATTGCAAAATCGATCATTGCAACCGTAACGCCACAGGGGATGCTGACTATATGGATCTAACTATTCTTTATTGGATATTAATTGCTGTCATGCTGGTCGGCATTGTCGGAGCCATTATTCCGGGAATACCGGGTCCCAGTCTGATTTTGGTGGCAGTTTTAATCTGGGAGGTTGCCACCGGGTTTGCCGACTTCAACCTGCCGATTATTTTTATTATGTTGATTCTGGCTTTGAGTGCTGGCGTCGAACTGTTAGCAGCCTACTGGGGGGCAAAGCAGGTCGGGGCAAGCAAATGGGGGCAGATCGGGGCGATCGCCGGTATGACTCTCGGCTTTTTTGGGCTGTTGCCAACCTTACCCGTCGGAGGCCCCTTAGTGGGCATTCTATTAGGGGCAGTGTTAGGAGCCTTTCTCGGTGAGTTCCTTTACCGAAAAGAGATGTTGCCAGGAGAACGAGCAAAATTTGCTTTAAAAGTTAGCATTGCTGTTGTCGTGGGGTCACTCATTGGCAATATTGCAGAAGTATTATTGGCGATCGCCGCTGTCGCCTTATTTATTTTCAATACCTGGCCCCCAGTTGCAGGTTGAATCTGTGTTGATAGGTCAACCTCTAACGCCGTCTATCCTGGCGTTTGTCTTTCTTGCCCTTCGGATCTTCATCTTCAGTTTCGCGTTCTGCCACAGGTGTGACGACTGGGCTAGGTTCTGCCACTTGAGTGGGCACCGGACTGGTGGTTACTCCGGGGGTGCTCATGACAGAAGCAGGGGCAACAGAAGCAGGGGTTGTAGGGGCAGTGATGGGACTCAGGGCACGTTGTACCAAAATAGGAACCGCCGTTGCACCTGTTAATGAGGCAGTACCAATTAAACCTTGAATTAATAGAATTTTGAGCTTATCACTGCGTTTACGCGGCTCAGATGAAGTGCTTAAGGGGTCTGACATAGGAACTCCAGAATCGATGTGATAGTTTTTTAACTGGTATTTAGCCAAAAGCAATAGTAGTACAGAAAACTATGTCGTAGACGTATTTAGTTTGCCCAATGTTGCCGAATTACCCTACCTTAAATGGCAAATCTCTCAGGATCTCAGATGCCCAATATCAGTGATTGAGAGTATCCCGCATCCTTTTTGCTCAACAGTCCAGACCAGCTCTAAAGGGTAGATGTAAGACAAATCGGCTACCTTTGCCCTCCTCTGATGTAACGGTAATATTGCCATCGTGCAATCGTGCCAGCTTTTGTGCCAGTGCTAAGCCCAAACCTGTACCTTCATATTTGCGTGCCAGCCCCGAGCTAACCTGCTGAAACGGCTGAAATAGCTTTGCCTGGTCTTCGATAGAGATGCCGATTCCAGTATCAATTACAGCGAAATACAACATCTGATCAACCTGGGTAACGTCTAACCGCACAGACCCGACATCTGTAAATTTGACGGCATTAGAGAGCAGGTTAACCAAGATTTGTTTGAGCCGACGTTTATCAGCGGTACAGATCGTGATATTGGGGGCGATCGCCATTTCCAGTGTTAGTCCTCGTTTGGTAGCGGCTTCTTGTACCAGGTGCATACAAGCTTCGCAGACTTCTTGAACGACGACGGTTTCTAAAAATAGTTCTTCTTTACCGGCTTCTACTTTTGATAAATCGAGTAAATCATTAATCAGCTCCAGTAAATGTTTACCCGAGGCATCAATCCCTTCAATATACTGCTGTTGTTTTTCATTGATCGATCCAAATACTTGCTTAAGCAGCACACTGGTGAAGCCCAAAATGCCGGTTAATGGGGTTCGCAGCTCGTGGCTCATGGTGGTCAAAAATTCACTTTTAGCGCGATTGGCTGCATCCGACAGTTGCTTTTCGAGTTCGAGTTCGCGGGTTCGGTCTTGCACTAATTGCTCTAAATGTTCGTAACTTTGGGCGTTATACAGTGCGATCGCTGATTGTTCTGCCAGTTGTTGAAGAAATTGGATCTCTTCCGTTGTAAAGGTGCGATCGCGACTGGTCATCCACAGTTCAATACCACCAAAAAATTTTTCTCGAATAAAAATCGGCACACCCACCACTGAACAAACCTGATACTGCTGGATGAGTTGTTGCCGCACAAGATTGGGGGGTAACTGCCTGTAATCGGGGGCATGAAACACCCGACGAATCTTTGGATCATCCGACAGATCCAGGACATCAAACCAATCAGAACGATTCGCCCGAAAGTTTAGTACCGAAGGCATGTGTTCATGGGCTGACCATTCGTTACGAATAAAAACGATGTCATTTTCCATGCCATAAATAATCACCCGATCGACAGCAAAACATTCGCCCGTTTGCTTAACAATTTCCTGCAAAATATAATCGGGGTCAAGGCTGGAATTTAAGCTATGGCTAATCTGGTTGAGCAATTTTGCTCGCTGAGCTTGTTGCTGTACCTGCTGAAATAACTCTGCCTGATGAATAGCGATCGCACATTGATCGGCAATTGCTTTGACCAACGAAATATCTTCTTCTGTCCAGAGCCGTTCGCGATCGCACTCATGTAAGCTAAATCCGCCCAAAACGGTAGTTTGGTAGACCAGTGGCATGATCAGAATAGACTGAACCGAGAAATTTTGGGCTATCTCCCGTAATTCAACGGCAACAGAATCATCAAATTGAGGGATAACCAGTGGCTCCCCCTGCTTTAATAGCGACTGAAACTGCTGGCAAAAAATACACCTGTTTCCCAGTAAGCGATCGGCTTGGTCAGAGGCTTCGCTGATATACAAAACTTGCATGTGTTGATTCAGATTGGGACGAATAATCAAACACCGACTCACCGCCAGCGCTTCCTGCAACGAATTAGCCGTCGCTTGTAGCAACTCCTCTAAAATCAACGTTTCGCGCATTGCCTGGACAATGCGATTGATCATGGTTTCTCGTTTTGCCTGTCGATGAATGCGCTGAATGGCAGCCTGCTGTTGGTGTCGCAGTTGAACCTCTTGTAGCGATCGCCTTAATACGGTCGGCAATCGAAATAATCGTTCTTTCAGAACAAAATCAGTCATCCCCGCTTTGATGCATTCGACCGATGCCTCTTCACCCAACATGCCAGTAACCAAGATGAAGGGAATATCTTGTCCTGACTGCCGTAGCGCCGTTAATGTGGCATAAGCATTAAATCCAGGCAAATTAAAATCTGACAAGACCGCATCATAAGTTTTCTGGCGGAGTAGGTGTTCGTAATCCGTCAGTGAATCGACCACATCATAAATAAACTGAAGCCCTGCTTCTTCGAGGGTGATCAGCGTTAACTCTACGTCAAAGTCAGAATCCTCAATGATCAATAGCCGGAGAGGAGTCTCTTGAGATGGAGATGCGATTGCAAACCGCTGACCCTCTGACATAAATTAAACGTGGTGTTAAAAGTGCAGCAACGGAGGATGGTTGAGCGACATCCAGTAAAACCCCACCTGACGAGCAACTTCAGTAAATTGCTGGAAATCCAGGGGTTTCACAATATAACTGTTGACACCCAAATCATAACAAGCATTTAAGTCACTATCCTCTTGAGACGAGGTCATCACAACCACCACTAGCGTTTGGGTGCGCGGATGTAAACGCAGTGTTTGCAATACTTTGATGCCACTAATCTTTGGTAATTTTAGATCCAGGATAACCAGACGAGGCAGCACATGGGTCGGAGGTTCGGTGTCTGAGCCAAGTAAGTACTGCAAGGCTTGCTCGCCATCGTTGACAATATCCATCCGACTGGCTAAAGGATCATCTTGCAGCGCCAGTCGCACCAGTTCGACATCATTTGGATCGTCTTCCACTAAAAGAATGTGGCTTGGCTCCATTACCACCGTGCTTTTATCCTCTAATGAGTTATTAATTGAGCGCTGATTAATTGGGTAGCTTTGGCGCAATTCCAATATTCACCATGAGATGGTCCGGCATCCATTGCCATAGCGACCATCTCCTGTCCTGCTGATCGAGCAACTTTGGCGAACAGATTATCTGTGTCAATGTATACGTCTCGGATTTGGAGATGATCTTCCGGTTCTAGCTTGAACATGGCTCGGAGAGGATAGGCTATTAAATCTGAAGAGTGAATGAGATTTAGCCATTTCAATCCATAGGTTGAATTGCGTTTGGCAAATTCTTTTGCGCGACTGGGATGAGTACCTAACATCGTGTTAAAAAATAGAATTGGCGACCCCATCGTTGTGATGGTTTTGAGGCAAACTTTTATTGATTTAGGTTCATCGCTTAAATTTTGAATGAGTTCTCGAATCTGAAATGCAGGGTCATCTTTTTCAAACCGATCAGAAAATAGAATATCCCAAAGAATAACCGTACCTAACGAATGGGCAATGATATGTAAATCGGTCTCTTGAGGATTATCTTTACAAAATTGTAAAAGCTGTTGAGCGATCGCCCCTCGAATTTCGATTCCACGCTGCGAATGGAGATAGGTAAACATATCTCCAACAAATTCAGACAAAAACCCTTCTCTAAAGGTTCGATAGCGAAAGCAATCTGCGATATCTGTACTGAGGTCTTCTTGTTGAAGCGATCGCAAATCTTGATCGATCCAATCCCACATGCGTTCAACGTCGCTTAATGCATTTCCCCAAAAACATGAATAGAAGAGGGGAACGGTTTCACCTCGTTGGTTTAAATCCTTTTTAATAGCAAGTTTCAAAGGATTTGCGTACTTTACATCACGAGTGGCGACACCATGAACGAAAAAAACCAGCATATGTTCCAACCCAAATGCGTCTCAACCCAAATTCCTTAGGATCACACATTCATTAAAACCCGAAGATTTATATTTGGCAGCGCGGCATCGCCGCACTGCCAAACATAAATCTTCGGGTTGATTTTATGGTGAAAGGATAATTTTGAAATTTCAATCCTTTGTTTTATTCTCCAAAGAAAGCTAACCGAAGAAGAGGGAATTCAAGAATTTTTCTACGACAAAATTGACCCATCTCATCAGGGAAGACACCTCTTACAGCGCTTCGCGCTCGACTAGAACCAGATTATTTTTTGCAAGCCATGCTCCGCATGGCTTGCAAAAAATAATCTGTACCCGCTCGATCAAAAATTGAGGGATTTTCGAGGTCAATCAAGGATGTTTTGCCAAATGCTACGCCCCTATGCTCACCCGTTTTAACTTGAGGTTGGGGTCAGATGTTTGGCTTGTGCCTGGGGCTGACCAATGCCGTAGGTAATCGCATAGCTTTGTGCCAATAGCCAAAACCATAGGGCTGGATATCGCGGTTCTAGCCAGGGTTGTAGCGATCGCGCCAGTTTGGGAAGCCAACCCAATAGCCAGCCAATCACTGCACTCAACGTAAAATTCACATAGCTACCTAGCCAGCGCAGGATATCGTGAGGACCCGCCAGTTCCCAGATCCAGAGTAATAGCGATGGATTTTGTTGAGCGGCTTTGAGTGCCATGCGGTTAAAGGGAATCCACCCCGCCCGATCTTTGATAAAGCGATCGCTCACCTCTTCCGATTCACCTGCCAAAATGCCAAAAAAGGTATTGAGCATGGCATTAACCAGATAGGGCGGCAAAAACCGTCCCGTTGGCACCATCATGCCTTTAGAAAACAACCAGGTGACTGCAATGTTGCTTTGAAATGCGCGAATTTGATTCAGCGATCGAGCAGATAATAAGTTGTGTCGTAGGGCAGTATCGAGAAGTTCCGTCAGCCGTGGCAGATTTCGCACCAGCGAACCAAACCCCGTAAAGACTAAGGGCGATTGCAACGACGCTGCATCGCCAATGGCAATCAGCCGATCAACCGCCACCTGGCGATCGCCCCCGCGAATGCTGAAGTGTCCGGGAATATAGCCAAAAGTCGGCTTCTTCCAGACTAATTTCTCCAGATCGCAGCGACGATATTCGGGCAAAATCGTGAAAAAATCCTCATACATTTCCAACAATGAACCGGGATTTTCAGGATTGACCTGATGGTAATGAAACAGATAAAAAGTTAGCTCGTTGCCTTTGCCGGGAAACAATTCCCAAATCAGTTGCCGTCCGCGTGAAATATCACCGTGGGTGTTGAGTACATCGCCATATCGCGCATCCCAAACCCCAGGTTCAAACCCACCTTCAATAACGGCACCCACCGTTGGACAAACACTATCAAAGGCACGGCCACCATTTAACTGCCACGCAATGGGTGAAGCGGTTCCCATCGCATCCACCAACAAGCGTCCCTGAGCTTGTCGCAACGTTTGGCTGGGCAAATGCTGAACGGCTACAGTCACAGCTTCCGGGTCAACATCTACGCGATAAAATTCCGTTTCGTCCCAAATCTCACCGCCCGCTGCCTTTAGCTTCTCGCCGCAGAGCCACAACAGTTTTTCTGCATCAATGCCAATATTCAACACCGTCGGTGTATGTAAAACAGCCGCTTTGGCTTGGGGTGGATTGTTGGCATCAAAAAATTTGTGGAAGCCGTCCACATATTCTCTAGCGATCAAGCTTTCAAACTCCGCTGCTGAAAACAGACCCAGATCCAGCAAGCTCTGAAACTCATTCCGAGAAATGTTCCATTCCCGGTTCATTCGACCAAAAGGTAAGCGCTCAATTAACAAGACACGATGCCCCAGTTGTGCCATCACAGCCGCATGAATCACGCCCAGGGCTCCGCCGATGTAGATCAGGTCGTAGGAGATAGGGGGGGATGAGGGAGATAGGGGAGATGGGGAAGATAGGGGAGATGAGGGAGATTGTTGAAAAATTACCTGTTTGGGCTGTTGTGGATGGCGGACGCCTTCACGCCAGCGTTTTTCCCACCAATAGACGCGGGTCAGGTCATTTTCGCCATTGGGCATGCGACGAAAGTACTTGACGGTTTCGGGATAATACGGCTCCAGCCCTTCGAAAATAGAGTGTTGCGAGAAATCAATTGCCGGTGGTTCTGGATAACAATGGGGAAACTGTTGTCTGAGATTTTCGGTCAAGTGCTGAAGAAATTGTTTTTCCTGTGCAATTGGACGGGGTGCCCAACGAAAAACTTTGAGATAGGTGGTACGTTGCAATGACCAAACAAAAACAGACCACTCGAAGGGAAGTTGATCTAAACTTTCTGGAACAGCCGTCGATGCCGTTGTAGTTTCGCAGATCGTTAAGCAAAATCCATCCGGAGTAATACGTTTTGTTCCTAAAAGTGGTTCAAACGTTTGCTGTAACCAGTGTTTGACGCTAAGGGTGTCTGGAGTAGGAACTTCTAGGTAGAGAACTTCTCTCATCTTTATAATATGCACTCCAAAAATATGAACTTCAAAAAATGTCTGAACAAGCCCGTCAAACGGTCGATTCTGTCTGGTTTTGTTCAGGTGGTGTGAGGACGTCGGTGGACTCCTCGATATACCCTAAAAAAATCACAAATCCCTCTTAAAATTGCTGTGATGACTCCCAAAAATACGTTACACTTCTGCAATACAAGCATTGCTTAAAAAACTTTACAGCTTTCTCATAATCCTGTTTTGAAATTACGTTTGACAAGAGAGTAGGTTTTAACCGCACAGCTATGGATTATCCCATTCCAGATAGCCCTCAGGAAATAGTTGCTCTTCGGCAAAAGCCAGTCGATGAAGAATTGATTGCAGCCGCGATCGCAGGAGTCGTTCGGGTGGCTCGCTCTCAAGGGCGATCGCTACAACAAGTAACGGATGAGGTTTTGGCGGATGATGCGTTGTTAGACCGAAATGTGAGAGTGTGGCTCAGCCATATTGTGGCTCAGGCGTGGGAGACGTTACCTGAGGAGTTGTGATCCCGTCTGTCTAAAAAAATCAGAGCCATTGCGGATGTTTCTCGCGTGCATCTGCTTGACCGATGCCAGGGATACTCTATCGCTGCTCTCAGAATCGTTACGAAAGTAATCTCCTTAAGCGATTTCAATTGCTGATGTTTCGATTATCGTTGTTATTTGATTATTTCTCTAGGATGCAAGCATATGGGCAGTAACGGTCGTCATCCTCTTCACCCTACCCGTATCGATATTTCCTCAGATGTCCGGGCACAGGTTATCGATAGTTTGAATCAATCTTTAGCGTCTACCTTAGACCTGAAGACGCAAGTGAAACAAGCCCATTGGAATGTAAAAGGAATGGACTTTTACCAACTGCATGAGCTATTTGATGAGCTGGCAGCGGAATTGGAAGAGTTTATTGACCTGCTGGCAGAGCGGGTTACAGCGTTGGGCGGTTTGGCGTTGGGAACGGCACGCATTGCGGCAGCAACCTCGACGTTGCCCGAATATCCGCTGGACATCTTAGCAGGGAAAGACCACGTCATTGCCTTAGCCGATCGCTATGCGATGTATGGCAAGTTGGTGCGAGACGGCATCGCCCAGACTGACGATTTAGGGGATGCAGATACGGCGGATCTCTATACGGAGGTATCGCGGGCAATTGATAAACGGCTATGGTTCCTAGAAGCACACTTACAAGCCGATGCAACTGATGCGGCGATCGCTGTACCCACTGCGGCAACTGCACCCAAGGCGATCGCTTCATCTTCTAAAACGAAGGCAGCGGCAGCAAAAATGACGACACCCAAGGCGGAAGCTCCTAAAGCTGAAGCTCCCAAGGCTGAAGATTCAAATCCGGAACCCCCTAAAGCCACGACGACCAAAGCCTCTACCACGAAAGCCAAATCAACCACAGCAGCTAAAAAACCGGCAGCTAAAGCATCGGCAGCTAAAACATCGGCAGCTAAAACCAAAACAACATCAACCCGGTCTGCAAAGTCGTCGAAGACAAAATAATGGTCTAGAAAAGGTCATCCCAATAAATCGTAGGGGCGAAGCATTCGAACCATGATTTTCGCCATTTACCCAAGACTATCTAACGAATGCTTCGCCCTTACAGGAGTCACATCTTTTTCAGAAGTCCCAGTTTAGTTGTGGCGCGGCGACGCCGCGCCACAACTAAACTGGGACTTCATTTTATTTCTGGTTCTTAAGGATCGTGGATTTAATATGGCTCTACGCTTTTATTAAATCCACGATCCTACAGCCATTTTCAATTGCTTAAGCTACAGATTTTTTGTTGTGTGCCGCGCTCCGCGCGGCACACAACAAAAAATCTAAACACATCCCAGCGCGAAGCGCTGTAAGTTGTGCAACCTGAGGTGTGGGAGCGCAGCCCCCAGGCATGGGTAAAAACCCTGCACCCCGTCCTAATCTAAGTACGTAGCGTTATATATTTGGCAGCGCAGCAACGCCGCGCTGCCAAATATAAACGTCCGGGTTTTATTTAGCCTGTGATCTTAAGGACTTAATTCAGTGGATAGATTGGCTTGAGAGGCTTGCCAATCTTGGACAATACGGTTGATTGAACCGGCGATCGGGACGGCAACTAAAATGCCTAACAACCCTGCCACTTGTGCCCCCACTAACAAAGCCAGCAAAATCCAGACAGGGTTTAACCCAATCAATTCGCCCAACAGACGCGGTGTCACAGCATTATCAATCACCTGATCAATCACAAAGGCAACGAGCAACACTTCAACGCCCAGCCCAAAACTTTTTAAGCTTACCAGGGCACTCACCAGCACAATGCTCAACGTATCGCCAAAGGGAATTAAGACGGCAATGCCGATTCCTGAGCCAAACAGGAGCCAGAAAGGAACGTTGAGGAGAAAGAAGGCAATGGTCAGGGTGGTTCCCATAAGTGCAGCGATGGTTGCCTGACCGATAAAATAATTTTTAAATTGCAAGCGCAACGCTTGTTGGACTTCCATGCCCAAATCTTTAGGAAACCAGCGAAATAACCCCTGCCAGAATTCTTCGCCGTGCAGTAATAGATAGAGGGTGAACACGACGATCAACAGTCCTTCAACCACGCTATCAGTCACTTCTAAAACTAGATCGAGAATTTGACTGGGTAAGGTTTGCAATTCGCCCGAAATCAGGTTAGTCAGTCGGGACATAATCTGGCTTAGATCCACGGGTAGATTGTCTACCAGTTTTGAGTTTTCTAAGGTTTGGATTTGTTGATCGGCAGACTCAATCCAACTGGGTAGACGATCGACCAGTTCGTGTAACTGCTGTAGCAGGGTAGGCGCGATCGCAAGTCCAAAAATGACGACCCCAATCAGTGCTAAAAAGGCGATCGCCAAAATGGCATAGCCTCGCTTTAACCCACGTTGTTGCAAATACTGCACCGGAAAATCCAAAATAAATGCCAGCACATTAGCGATAACAAAAATGGTGATCAGGTTTTGAAACGATTGAAATGCCCGAAATAGTAACCAGATATTCAATATCGTCAGGGGAATCGCTAGCTCAACGAGTAACCAACGGGGCAATTTATTCAGAGATTCAAGCATTATGATACCGATTGCAACTAAATTTAAACTGAATCTAAAACCGACGAACGACGTTTGGGGTTGCACGCATCCAAGTCGGGCTAGCAGGGCTAAGGTCGTTATACATTCCCCTCCATCCGCCCAATCCGCTGTTTCACCAACTCAATTTTGCATGATTATTTTGCTCATGGGTGTGTCTGGTTCCGGAAAAACAACCATCGGTCAACGTTTGGCAACGTGCCTGGGGTGGCAGTTTTATGATGCCGATGACTTTCATCCGATCAGTAATATCGAAAAAATGCAACATGGCATCCCCCTAACGGATGGCGATCGCATTCCCTGGTTAGCTGCCCTACATGACGCCATACACCTCTGGGTAGAGACTCATACGAATGTGGTATTGGCATGTTCTGCCTTGAAAGCCAGCTATCGAGATAGCCTCTACTACCCGACCGATCCGATAAAACTGGTCTATCTCAAAGGTTCGGTCGAGTTGATTCGTCATCGGCTCAGCCAACGTAACAACCATTACATGCCACCGACGTTATTACACAGTCAATTTGATACGTTAGAAGAACCCCAAGATGCAATCGTGGTCGATATTGCCCAGTCTCCTGATGCGATCGCCCACCAGATCCAACAACAGATTCAAAAACAGTGCTGCTAAATGTATATGTAGCAGCCGAGAGGCGGGTTGAACGGGGTGCAGGGGTGGAACCCCTGCCTGGGGGCGCAGCCCCCACACCCCCACCGTCCTAACCATCTACTCAATTGCTATAAATTGCCAAATTACCTTTATCCTGGCTCTCTCCCAAAGGTTGCTACGGTGTACCCACACGTCTCCTATGCTTGCTAAGAATCACAAATTAATTAAAACCCGGACGTTTATTTTTGAAAGCGCGGCGGAGCCGCGCTTCCAAAAATAAATCTTCGGGTTTATTAAATCCACAATCCTAAATCTTGGATTGATCCCCCCTACCCCCCCTTGAAAAGGGGGGAATTGGTTCGGCAGTTCCCCTTTTTTCTAGCGCAGCGGCTGCGACCTCAGCACCACCCGTTATCATCAATGCCACCAAGGATTTGAACCGATGCAAACCGTTACCTCTACCACTGCCACCCGCACTGAAACCGATAGTATGGGCGCGATCGCTGTTCCTGCTGACCGTTATTGGGGCGCACAAACCCAGCGATCGCTGATCCACTTTGCCATTGGCAATGACGTCATGCCCAGAGAGTTGATCCGGGCGATCGCAATTCTCAAAAAAGCAGCGGCACAGGTCAATCAAGATCTGGGCAAACTTCCATCAGACAAAGCCCGTTGGATCATTCAAGCTGCCGATGAAGTCATGGCAGGCAAGCTGGACGATCACTTTCCCCTCCGCATCTGGCAGACCGGGAGTGGCACCCAGACGAATATGAATGCGAATGAAGTGATTGCCAACCGTGCCATTGAGCTAGCCGGAGGCACGTTGGGCAGCAAGACACCGATTCACCCCAACGACCATGTCAACCTATCGCAGTCATCCAACGATACCTTTCCGACTGCCATGCACATTGCTGCCGCCGAGGAGATCGTTCATCGCTTGCTGCCCATGCTGACGAAGCTTAGAGATGCGCTGCACGAAAAATCAGACGCATTCCAAAGCATCATCAAAATTGGGCGGACTCATTTAATGGATGCCGTGCCGCTGACGTTGGGGCAAGAATTTTCCGGTTACGTTGCCCAACTCGATAAGGATTTGGTACGCATTCACGCTACATTGCCTGATTTATATGAATTGGCGATCGGTGGAACGGCGGTGGGCACTGGGTTGAATGCGCCGCCAGGGTTTGCCCTGCAAGTTGCTGCAACTATTGCCGATCTGACGGGGCTACCCTTTACCAGCGCTCCCAATAAGTTTGCTGCCCTGGCATCCCATGATGCGATCGTGCAAGCCAGTGGCAGTCTGAAAACGCTGGCAAGTTCTTTAATGAAAATTGCCAATGATCTGCGTTGGCTGGGGTCGGGACCTCGGTGTGGTTTGGGTGAATTACTGTTGCCCGAAAACGAACCCGGTTCGTCGATCATGCCTGGAAAAGTCAACCCTACCCAATGCGAAGCCATGACCATGGTCTGTGTGCAAGTCATGGGCAATGATATGGCGATCGCCCTTGCTGGCTCTCAAGGCAATTTTGAGCTAAATGTTTTCAAACCCGTCATGATCCACAATTTACTGCATTCCATTCGCTTACTAGCTGATGCCTGCTCCCTGTTTACCGATCACCTCGTGGTTGGCATTCAACCCAATCACGAACAGATCCAGCACTTCTTAACCAACTCGCTGATGTTAGTCACTGCCCTCAACCCCCACATTGGCTACGACAACGCCGCAAAAGTTGCCAAAAAAGCGTATGCCGAACGTAAAACATTACGTCAAGCATGCGTCGAATTAGGCTTCCTCACCGCCGCAGAATTTGACCAGTTAGTTCGTCCTGAAAGCATGATTGGCACACCCTCTTAACCTTGAGCGCAGTCGAGCTGATTGCCCTTCGACTGCGCTCAGGGCGCGGGTTGGTTGCCCTTCGACTCCGCTCAGGGCGCGAGCTGGTTGAGCGAAGTCGAAACCAGCAGAGAATGAATCTCCCAAGACCTCGGAGGTTTTGCAAAACCTCCGAGGTCTTAACGTCTCGCTGCCACCCCACACCTGACTGTTGACAAAACACTCACTCTGCAAAATTGAGGAGAACCATACCCTTTACGTTCGACTCCGCTCACGGCAAGCCCATCCCTTCACCTCCCGTTCGACTCCGCTCA
>NZ_JBSLYH010000021.1:0-119714 GCF_055793305.1 Calyptranema fuscum S582 | reverse complement strand
AAACCCAAAGCCAAAGCAAGAGGGAAGCAATGGTGAGCATGGCAAGATAATTCTCTGCCCGCTTCTCATAACGGGTAGCAATGCGTGCAAGTGAATCTTCGTACTGAAGTCACCTTTGCTGTACCCTACCACTCCCCGTTCGGCATGACTATCGGCTGCTCCTGTTGCATGTTAATGGGCACGAATCACGCTGCTATTTACAGCGTTTGCGATCACATTCTTTTCTGCGTTTCGCGTCCAAGTCAGCCGTTAAAGCGCAACTGTAGTCGCTCTATTGGAGACAATGATGGCTACCGTGTCCTTAGTCTTTATTCTTGATGGCTCAGGCGGGATTTGAACCTGCGACCTTGGGCTTATGAGTCCCCTGCTCTAACCACTGAGCTACTGAGCCGATTGAATTGCGCCACACGTAGTTTTTGCCATTAGCAAAGCTACGTTGTTGGCATCAAGCAACCTTATTAAGGTATCACATCAATGAGTGCGATCGCTAGCCTTGTACCAAAAATCTTTGTCTGTTCGATTTGCAAATATCACTTGAATATGAAGCAAATATGAAGCTGAAATTTTTTAAGAGGGGTGTGGCGGTCAAACCTTCACCAAGGAGGCAATGCCTCCTGAACCCTCTGTACTGAATCAACTTGTATATTGCTACATATAGCGGTGCACAGGTTCGTGAAATACGGGAGCGGTATGGTGGGGCGCTCCGCGCCCCAGCACACCGTACTAAATCAACCCGCACAGTGCTATAAACCTCCAAAAAGGACAGGTAGGCAAAAAAATAGAGGGAATTGGTTAAATTCCCTCGAGGCTGAACCTAATTTGTCTAAAACTAAGT
Organism: Calyptranema fuscum S582; assembly: GCF_055793305.1. Lineage (NCBI taxonomy): Bacteria > Bacillati > Cyanobacteriota > Cyanophyceae > Oculatellales > Oculatellaceae > Calyptranema > Calyptranema fuscum. Next base: position 118,879 of record NZ_JBSLYH010000021.1, on the reverse strand, counting down.
TTAGCGAGGCAAATAAGCGACTGGATTGACAGTACCCTGGTCAGGCAGGTGAACCTCAAAATGGAGGTGGGGTCCTGTGCTGTAACCTGTGCTACCCACTTCAGCAATTTGCTGCCCTTGAGTAACCGTTTGCCCTGCTCGCACTAAACTGCGGCTCAGGTGAGCATAACGGGTCATACTACCGTCGGCATGGCGAACTTCAACCATATTGCCATAGCCACCAGAGTTCCAGCCAGATGTTTCAATGACACCATCTGCCGCAGAATAAACGGGAGTACCCACAGGTGCGCCGATGTCTATACCGCGATGCATTCTTCCCCAACGCCAGCCATAACCAGAGGTTAAAACGCCTCTTGCTGGCCAAATATAGCCATTGAAGGAACCCACTCCATCGGGCAGAAATGCTTCTGCGCTGGGCAGAGGCGGCAGGTCTGGAGACACCATCTGACCCGTAAGGGGTTGAATCAAAGGCTGATAATTTTCAGAACCGAGGGGTGCAACTGCAACTACTTGTGATTCAGATGCCGATGGCGCTTGAGGCAACAAGCTCTCAGCCGGAACCTGAGTTGACGACCGTACCGATGACATCTGGTTGGGAGATGCCACCTCTGGAATTTGATTGAATTGCCGTGGGCTAAATTGAGGATCGACCCGAGAGGGATCGGTCAAGTTGCCTACGGATGTGGTAGGAACGGTGGGCGCAGCTGCTACTACAGCAGGTTGCGGCGTTGCCACCAGAGCGTCTTCACGTTCAGCGCGATATCGATCTCTGAGGCTGATAATCTCAGTCATCAAATTCTCTACATAGGGGTTAGGAGTCCTAACCTCAGTAGGAGAGTTGCTAACTGGAGGCGTATGCAAAGGTGCCGACGCGACTTGCTGACTAGAATCAGATGGAGGAGTACCGATAAACTCGGTGGAGAATACAGCACTCGACCCCGTGATATCAGAAGGGGTTGCTGATGTTGCTGCACCGTAGGTATTGCCGGTATAAGGCTCTACAACGGGTGCAGTAGGGACATTGACAACCTCAGATAGCTGCGTTGATGCAACCACGTTGGAGGGCACTTCAGGAACAACCTGAGCCGATGGAACGCTGAAGGTTGTAGAACTGCTATCGAATGGCGCAGGTGTTGTAGATGAATCTACAAGATTCCCAGGATTTATCGCTGAGTCGGATGGTACCTGAAGCACCTGACCGATCAAGATAACATTGGGATTGTTGAGATGATTTAACTCAATCAGAGCGGCACGAGACACGTCGTGTAAACGAGCAATGCCGTCGATAGTATCTCCTGGAACGACGCGATAAACCAAGGAACTGGTTGGTGTTTCCGGTTTAACAGAGTCACTATTACCCAAAGAGGGAGACGATTGGGGAACAGTCAAAATCTGATCAACTTGAAGCCGATCTAAGTCGCCAAGTCGATTCACACGAGCCAGATCGTGCTGGGCGATGTGATGTTCGAGAGCGATCGACCCTAATGTGTCTCCTGGCTTAACCTGATAGGTCGTGAAGCCCGTCGCAATCGTAGGGGTACTGTCACCGCTGATGTCTGATGCAACTGGAGATGGGGCTGGATTATCTTTGGGTGGCGCGTAAGATGCTGCGGATTGGGGGGCAGCATTCGCGGGTGCTAAATCGGTAGATTCGGTAGATTCGGCTTGAGCTTTAGGCGCTGCATTTTCTGAGCTGACCTCAGCTTCATTTGACCGAAGTTCTGTCAGAGAATTTCTCAATCGGTCTCTTTGTTGGCGCAGACGTTGCAGAGAATCATCACGTTCTGCTTTTACGTCGCTTTCAACAGAGGAAACGGAACTACCGCTTTCAACAGCGGGATTGCTCTTGCTTTCAGGAGCAAGGGATTGAGATTCACGGGTCAGCGTACTGCCAGTTGAGATTGCAGCAGTATCATCGACGTGAGTTACTTGAGAGCTTCGGGCTTGAGTGGATACGGGCACTTGCAAAACTTGCCCGACTTGAATGACGGAATCCGCTGGAATGTCATTTGCTTCAGAAATGACATTGATGGAGACTTGATACCGCCGAGCCAAACTCCACAGAGTTTCCCCGTCACGAACTGAATGGCGAACCATGCGGATGGGGGCAGACTCTAACTCAACCTCAGCCCCTGAAGGAAGGGCTGCGACCTCGAACGCTAAGGGAAACACGGTTGTTGTAGATTCGGCTGACATCGGTTCAGCGGCTAATGCTCCATCATCCTGACGGGGTAATAGCAAGCTGGATGCTCCCATAGAGAGCGCCAGACCGATCATGGCGGCAGAAGTACGAGCTCTGCGGTTGCCTCCTGTAGAACTCTGCTTGGATTGACTCATGATGTCAATCTCTGAGAGATGGCAGGAAACAGGCTTAATCTTCTGCGGAAATGCTCGTTTCAAAGAACGACCTCCTAATGAGCAGCATTTAACTGTCCTCGAGTCACTTAACCTGTCGCACATAGTGAGCTGGATCACACAAGGGAGATAACCTAAATCACTGACTGCGCCATATGACTAGGTAAGATTACCCTGCTTTTTTGACTTAGACAAGCTTACACCAGTTAACAAAAAATTCAATACTGCAACTCTAAACAAAACTAATCATTCCCAAAAGCTTGAACTAATCTATCGCAATGCAGATGCTATGACGGATTTTTTTTGCATTCAACGGCATAGTGTAACTCAAACTCGACCAAATGCCATCTCATAATAAAAACTAGATCCATTTCTTTAAGGACAAAATAGCGATTTCAGAAACTATCTCGATCTTTCAGGCTTTGATGTGAACGTCCGGAACGTCTGATTTACCTTAGTTTTTCTTAATGGAAGGCATTGTTAATAGCCGATTGATTGAGCGATCGCCCAATGATTAAGTTGCCCATTATATATTTTGGAAATTCTGATAGGACAAGACCAGGATCATCGATAGAAAACAGTTAATTCACGGTTGACATGTCTCTTAACGGTTGTTCTAAAGACCCAGTGTGATGAAGCATCGCCATTAGATTCACGCATTTCGATAATGTATCTCAGACAACAATGTTTGTTTATATAAATTTCTTATGTAAGGCTAATAGCTTTAGTAGTGTAGAAGACTGAATATTCTGATTTAGTTGATCAAACCCAATTTGATTCAAAGGCTGGATCGCTTCATGGGCAATGCCTTGGGGCTAACCTGATGATGATTCAATTGTCAAATGACATTTTTGCCAGGTTGAATAATAAAAATGGCTCAATTTAGGCAATTTTTTGGCATTACCGTCCGCTGACGTCGTATTAAACAGCAGTCCATCGCTTTACAAGCATATAAATATTAAAAGATTTTAAGGGTTTAAGCGACGCTAAACGGCGTTTGTTGCGATCGCCATCTTACTCAATCAGAAATGCTGTAGTGCATTTGATCTGATTTTGCCCCGGTTGTTTGCTAAACACCTTGCGTCGTAATGCCTCCAGAGAAATCAAGTCAATTGCAATACATGTCAACGAGTTCGGCATTGCTGCCTATATAGCGGTACCCACTTGGGTTGAGTACGGGGTGTGGGGGTGGAACCCCCACGCAGGGGGCGGTGCCCCCTGCACCCCCTGTACTTAATCAACCTGCATATTGCTATATAAGGTATGAGCGGTGTTAATTTGGCGTCTGCCTTGCTCCTAAATCCCCCAATTCTGGGGACTTTAAGTTTTTTCCTCAAGGTTTGGTGGCTAAGGAAACCCGTCATATCTAGCAATTGAATGGTTCATGGGGACGGGGTGCAGGGGTTCCATCCCTGCACCCCGTCCTAACCAGCCCTTCGGTTGCTGTACCGATTCAGTAACCTCCTTATTTCAATAAATCGTGGGCATGACAATCTCTGAAATCCATTGAAGTGCAACGGTTTGACGCCTGAGAATCGTGGATTCGATGAAACCGAAGATTCATTTTTATCAGCGCGGCGTCGCCGCGCTGATAAAAATGAACGTCTGGGTTTTATTTAATTTGTGATCCTAAGGGGGATCAGACTCTACAAACTCTACAAATAATTGAGTTGTCGGCGAGCTTCAAATAGCCCTAAAGCAGCGCTAACCGATAGATTGAGGCTTCGAACACCCGGTTGAGCCATAGGGATATGAACCGTTGAGTCACAGCTTTTCAGCACCTCGGCAGGTAAGCCAGCCGTTTCGCAACCAAATAAAAGCCAGTCATCGGGTTGAAATTGAAATTTGATATAACTACAAGCGCCTGAAGTGCTGAATCCAACCCACCTTCCACCCCGATGTTGATGATAAAGTTGGAACTCTTCCCAAGACGGGTGATAGTGCAAATCAACGTAGCACCAATAGTCTAGCCCCGCACGCTTGAGGTAGCGATCGCTAATTTCAAACCCTAAAGGACCCACTAAATGTAGTTCCGTTTGAGTAGCGGCGCAGGTACGGGCAATATTGCCTGTATTAGGTGGAATTTGAGGATTGACTAAAACAACTTGAGGCATATAGCCAGGGATAGATGATGATGAACAACAAAACGGATTGATAGGCAGAAATGATTTAATACACAAATCTAACCCTAGCGACGTGAATCATATGTTTTTTTAATAAGTTGTCTAAAAAAAATACGGTCTTACCGTGATGAGTCCAAATCGTCAAAAAGTGATAACAGGGTTTCATTTTGCTTTCTAGACTACAAACTCTAGACGGTACTCCAGGTATTCTTTCCAGCTTTTATGATCGATTTAGAGCAAATTCAAAAGCAGATCGAGCAAATTAAACGAATTTTGCTTTAGAGAAAGCAGTACTCTTGTTCTAAATTTTGCAATCGAGGGGTGGCTTAAGATTTCAAATCAATGAACTTGTCATTGTTTGCGAGAGCGACGGCTCCGCCGTCGCTCTCGCAAACAGAATTGGGTTTATACCATCCTTAAGCCTGAGGATCGGATTCAGCAACGCCAATTTAGTAAAACGTCTTGGCGATCGCCCCGGCGCTATTCACCGAGTGCTGCCCCCATCCAGGGCAAGGGCTCTTATACCGATTCAATGTGAAGCTGCGTCTTATTCAACCCCCGGCTGTCGCCGTCCCCCTTGGCAAGAGGGACTACAGGGGGTTCTAGTTTGGCGCAACTTCATAAAAGATTGGTATTACTCGACTGCGAAAACCTTTGCCCAACGGCTATGCCTTAACGCTGAAATCTAGGCGACCAATGGCTGACAGAGGTCATCGGACAGTTCCATTTCTTGAGCCATTGCCGTTTCAATTGCCTGGATCATGACACTACGGCTGTCTAAACCCTGGTTATGTAACTTCAGCCAGCGCTGAGCTTCGTTGCCTTCTCGTAGAATTTTCTTGACTGGAGAGAGAAAACAATTAAAGCCCTGCTTTTTGGCAATCGCCTCTACTTCGCCATAGAGTTCTTGAATCCACTCGCGTGCCAGGATGGGTCGGCCATCTCGCCAATGCCGCAATTCGGCATCTAGACTCTGGTGTGCGGCTGCCATCTCATTGGCATCCGTGATTGCGATTAAATCGTCCGCGCGTGTAGCAGCAGGCAGAGTACTGCTGGTTAACGGATCTAAGGTTGGGTCTTGCAACAGTTGTTGAATGCGGGCTTCTAATAAAGCCGCGATCGCCAGCAAGGCAATGGGGTCAGAGACCAGATCACAGATCCGCAATTCCAGACGGTTGAGATTATAAGGACGGCGATCGCCGTTGGGTCTGACCGATGACCAGAGGTGGCGGACATTTTGCATCGTGCCTTGCACCAGTTGGCGTTCAGTCCATTCAATAAAATGGGCGTGGGTTTCAAATAGAGGGACATGGGTCGGTGTTTTAGGGAAAACGCTCCAGCGGGTAGAGTGGTTGCCCGTTGCCTGCCCATCTAAAAACGGAGATGAAGCACTGAGTGCCAGATATAGCGGGGCTTCTAGCCGTACTAAGCGACAGGCGCGCATCAGTAATTCTGGATCACTGATGCCGATATTGATATGAACGCTGGCAGTCACAACCGTTGTGCCGTAGGTCTGCTCAATAAACGAATGATAGGGATTGTTGGGATCAGAACGATAAAAGCGATCGCTCCCCCCCAACGATAAGGTGCTGCCAGGAATTAACGTGTAATTGCCCAAACGCTGTAAATAAGCTCTCAGCCGTTGTCGGGGACGCACTAAATCGCACAGCAAGCGCTCATATCGACATAGAGGCGCAGTTGTATATTCCACATTGCGGCTATCGGGTTCGCGAACGAAGCCATCCAGATCGGACACAATCTGATCGGAAAATCCAACGATATCTCCTTGGAGTGTTCCGGTATACATCTCAATCTCAAAACCTTTCGATAACATTGCCGTCTACTCCAGGTAGGGTTGCCAGTTGCCAAGCTTCTAGGGTTGGGGTCGTAGAGTGCCAAAACCATAAAAGTTGATGTCGATCCCGTCTAAACCCAATCTATGTTTTGGGAAATGGAGGGAAATGGAGTTTTGTTGTGAATAAAACTCTAGAGGTATAGCGTTGCTCTAACAGGTGAATGGGATGCAGAGATGGAGCCTCTGCATGGGATCGAAGTCCCCATCCCGCGTATTCGCAACTTGTCTGCAAACGCTACATCTATTTAGTATCTGGGAAAATTGTCCGATTCTGCTATCGGGTCGCCTTGATAGACCTGGCTTAAAACGACACTTGGCTTAGAACCGTGGGTTGAATAAAACCGGAGATTTATTGTTGCCAGCGCGGCGTTGCCGCGCTGGCAACAATAAACGTCTAAGTTTTATTGAATGCGTGAGTAGTGGTATTCATGTCATGATTTTTTATGGCGCGGGCGACGCCCGCGTCACAAAAAATCATTACTTTTTCGTGATCCTGAGAACTACATTTGGCTTTAATCATTATTGGGGACGACGATATGCACGGCTATATTCCGCCCGATCGATTTTTTCCCTACCTCACCTGGACTGACATTGAGGCAATGCCAGATAAGGCGAATGTGGTGATCATCCAGCCCATTGGTGCGATCGAGCAGCATGGACCCCATTTACCCTTGGTTGTGGATGCGGCGATCGCCACGGCGGTAGTGGGCAAAACCTTAGCCCATTTGCCGGTCGAGGTGCCTGCCTATGCCTTACCCCCCCTTTGCTATGGCAAGTCGAATGAGCATTGGCATTTTCCGGGCACAATTACGTTAACAGCTCAAACGTTAATGTCAGTTCTGACGGACGTAGGCGAGAGTATTTACCGGGCAGGATTCCGCAAATTGGTATTTCTCAATGCCCACGGTGGGCAACCCCAGGTACTCGAAATTGTGGCACGCGACTTGCACCAGCAATACGACGACTTGATGGTGTTCCCGCTGTTTGTCTGGAATGTTCCTAATGTCGCGGCTGAATTTCTTTCATCTAAAGAATTAGAGTTGGGGATTCATGCAGGAGACGCCGAAACGAGTTTGCTGTTATCGCTCTTGCCGGATCAGGTGCGAATGGCAGCGGCGATCGCTGAATATCCTCAAGGATTACCGGAAAATAGTTATTTGAGTATGGAAGGAAAATTGCCCTTTGCCTGGACTACCTGCGATTTGACCCGGAGTGGTACCTTGGGTGATCCGACCCGCGCAACCGCAGAGAAGGGCGATCGCCTGTTACAGTCGCTGGTAGAAAGCTGGGTCAACGTGATTCAAGATATCTATAGATTTCAGCAACCCAAAGCCTGGAAGTAAGGTCAAAGAGGTGTGACATGACGTCTAACCGAGTAGAAGCACCAGGAAAACGTCAGGACAATTTAACGCTGACTCAATCACTGGAGGATATGCGCAATTGGTTCACCTGTGGCTACGACTGTACCTAGCTGACTTGCGTACCGCCATACAGCACTGTGCGGGTTGATTCAGTACGGTATGGTGGGGTGCGAAGCGCCTCACCATACCGTTTTTGCACGTAAGAACCTTGTACACCGCTATATAGCAATCCTATTTGATTTGTGAAAATGACTAGTTGTGAAAGCGCCTGCCCTTCGGGCAGGCGCTTTCACAACTGACTCAGGATCGCTATATAACAGCGTTAGAACGAAAATTTATTTAACATAAGTAGTATAGCCATCCCAAATGATTTGTAAGATAAGCGGGTTGTGAGAGGCGCACCCCGCTGGGGTGCGCCTTTCACAACCCATTTAAGATTGCCCTATTAGATTATTGTGCGGATCCGTCGTGCTGCCATATCATTTCGTCGAATGAATAGACAGGTTTCTGTAAACTGACGGAGATTGAATGTAATGTTTTGGCTCAGTTAATTGCGCTGAAGTGCTGAGAAAATGGACTAATGTTTGTATGAGAATTTGGGCAATCTAGGGTATCCAGAGTCTAAGGATCATGGATTTAATAAAACCGAAGATTTATTGTTGCCAGCGCGGCTCCGCCGCGTTTCCAAAAATAAATTTCCGGGCGTTCTTTTAGGAGAGCAACGGCTCTGCTTTTGTTCTCTCAAACAGAATAGGATTTTATTAGACTCCCGACTCTTAGATGTAGTCTGTTCACCGTAAAAGACTATTCGATCTCTTTCAGATTAGTTTGGGCAGGGGCTTGGTTCTCTTCCAAACTAACCCCAAATTCTTAATTTGCAAGAGATCTAGTACACCAACTTAAAAGTTTTAGAGGGGGTGGAGGGGGTCAAACCCCCTCTTGGGGGCGCAGCCCCCAAACCCCCATGTTGCAAAATTTCGTGTTTGCAACACTAGTGATATAGAGAACTGTTCAGGATACTCCGTGTTTTCTCTACCCATGCCCCATGTTGCTTGAAAATATCGATGATCTTGCGTTTATTCTCGATCACGTCGATCAGGCGATCGCCCTCTTCACTCCCGATCGTCACCTATTGCGGTGCAACCAAAAATTTGCACATTTGTGGGCACTCTCTCTCCCCTGGTTACACGAACATCCTCATGCCGATTTAATTTGGAGTGAAATTGTCCAACAAGGATATTGGTCGGAGGGGCAACATATTGCGTTTCGACAGACGTTTAATCAGACCTTCAATCAAACCCGTACAGACTCAACCGTTTTTACCCTGCAACAAAATGACGGGGTTCCGATCAATCTGGCGATCGCGATCGCGGCATCTGGAACTGTGTTGCTTACGGTGCAATCGATGCCCCAATCCCTGGCGCTCATCCAGGCAACCAGTTTACTCGTAAGCGCTTCAGAATCTCAGTGTTTTAGCGAAGCTTGGCAACGAAGTGAAGAACGCTTTCGCTGTTTGATCGAAAACGCAGCCGATGCCTTTTTTCTATACGACTTGCAAGGCAATATTATTGATGTCAATCAACATGCCTGTGAGAGTTTGGGATATTCGCGTGAAGAGTTGCTAACTCGTTCCATCCAGAGTGTTGAAGATGGGGTAGATTTAGCCAGCATCTGTCGAGCCTTGACGCCGGGAGTGCCGATGACCTTAAATACCCGGCATCGGCGCAAAGATAACAGCACATTCCCCGTAGAAGTTCGGCTGGGGTTAATTGAACTGGATGGCACGTTATTAATTCTTTCCTTAGTGCGGGATGTGAGCGATCGCCTCTATGTGTTAGAACAACGGCAAAAAGCAGAAGCGGCATTACGCCAAAATGAGCAATATTATCGCGCGATTGTAGAAACTCAGACCGAGTTGGTAACTCGCTGGCTGCCCGATAGAACGCTGACGTTTGCCAACGAAGCCTATTGTCGCTGCATGGGAAAAAACTATGATGACGTGATTGGGCTAGATTTTTTATTGCTCGAACATGAATCCGATCGACAACGATTGCGCGATCGCGTTGACTATATTATCCGCACCCTCAATCCCAGTAACCCTACTCTGATCAGTGAACACTGGGCAGTCAATACCGACAGACAAGCCGTATTTTGTCGATGGAGCGATCACGGCATTTTTGATGCATCTGGACAATTAATCGAGATTCAGTCTGTCGGGCAAAATATTACCGAGCGAATTCAGACGGAAGAAGCCTTACGGCAAAGTGAAATTAAGTTTCGCACCCTGGCAGAAACGTTACCAGCAGCAACGTTTATTTATCAAGGAGATAAACTGCTGTATGTCAACCCTGCCACCGAAATTATTACAGAATACAGTCAGGCTGAATTATTAAGCATGAATTTCTGGGATGTGGTGCATCCTGACGATCGCGAACTTGTCAAACAACGGGGGTTGAAACGCCAACGGGGTGAGCCGATTCCCTCTCGTTATGAAGCCAGATTGGTAACAAAACAGGGAACAACACGCTGGGTTGATTTTAGAACCGAGTTGATTGAATATGACGGTAAACCCGCTGGTTTGGGAACCGCTTTTGATATAACTGCCCGCAAGCAAGTAGAAGAACAACTGTTTATTAATGCCTTTCACGACTCATTGACGGGTCTACCCAATCGAGCCTTGTTGATGAATCGGCTACAAACTGCCCTAACGATTGTTCAAGATCAACCCAATCGCCTGTTTGCCGTTTTATTTATCGATCTGGATCGATTTAAAGTTGTCAATGATAGTTTAGGTCATCTGGTTGGCGATCAACTTCTGATCCAGATCAGTCAACGCTTGCAGCACTGTGTTCGCATGGGCGATACGGTTGCTCGTTTGGGAGGAGATGAATTTGCTATCCTGCTGGAAGACATTCAAGGAATCAATGATGCTATTCAGGTTGCAGAACGAATTCAAGAACAACTGACGCATCCGTTTCAACTCCAGGACCATGAAATTTTTACCACGGCTAGTGTGGGGATCACGCTTAGCCGACACCAGAATACAGATGAACCTTACCGCAATCTAGAAGATCTATTGCGAGATGCGGATATTGCCATGTATCGCGCCAAGCATCGAGGCAGAGCATGTCATGAAGTATTTGATGGTGCCACCGATCTAGATGTGCTCAATCAACTCCAGGTTGAAACCGATCTCCGTCGGGTGCTGGAACGCAACGAGTTGCGCCTGCAATATCAACCAATCTTTTCATTAACACAAAATCGCTTACTTGGGTTTGAAGCCCTTGTCCGATGGCACCATCCTAAACGAGGAGTGATTTATCCTGGAGAATTTCTTCCGTTAGCCGAAGAGATGGGATTGATTGTTGCATTAGAAGAATGGGTGATTCAAGAAGCATGCTTGCAAATGAAACGCTGGCAGTCTGGAGGCTTGATCAGCAATACAGCAATCATTGGAATAAACGTGACCGGCAAACAATTTACCCAGCCTTACCTGATGCATCACCTCCGCCAAATTTTAGAAGCCATAGAGTTAGCACCGCAGACCTTACGGTTAGAAATTACAGAGACTGTATTGGTGGAACATCCAGAGATCGTTGCTGAAAACTTCCAGCAATTACAAACTCTGGGTGTGCAATTGTGCATTGATGATTTTGGCACTGGCTATTCTTCGTTAAGTCGTTTACATCGTTTCCCGATTGATGCCCTGAAAATCGATCGCTCGTTCATCAATCAACTCGGCAATCGGGGTGAAAGCTGGGCGATCGTCAAGACCATTCTGAATTTGGCAGAAAATTTAGGGATGACGGTGATTGCGGAAGGAATTGAAACCGTCGAACAATTGGTGCAGTTAATCGCATTGGGATGTGAAATGGGGCAGGGATATTTGTTTGCTCAACCGCTGGATGCCGCGTCTATGACGCAGCTGATTAAAGAAAAGTATCAATTTCGCAAAGATGTCCAGTTGTATTAGCGTTTGGGGGAAGGTTGAGGCGATCGCCATTCATCTGAATTGCAAAACCGTTCGATCTGATACAACTTTTCCCAGGTAGAGTCCTTACTATAGCCATCAAACTAACGTGGCTTAGCTTGGCGTGGCTTAAGCCTTTAGGAGAGGTGCCGCTTGGCACTAGCGCAGCATCCCTGAAGCCTTTCAAGCCAACCTGTTTGCTCACGCTCAGGTTTTTAACTAAATTTAATCAAGCTTGAGGGCTGATAGCAAGAACCGGGTCTATTGCAGACCTGATTCTTGTTTACCAATTCTCAAAAATCCTACTACAAATCTCACCAGAGAGCGGATGTGAGACACCGTCTCCCGTACAGGGAACGAAGCGCCCTTACCCCTGCTGTGTAGCCAAGATTTAAGGGATTGGTACGATTGCTGAATTGGGGCGATCGCCGTTGATAGACACCATCAATCGCTAACCCAATTTGCAGGTTCACTGGTTACACGTCATTCATTTGGAGGGTGCATGTCCTCATCGCTGATTCGTGGCAAATACTTGATTTGCAAAGCCATTAACCATACCGACGTCGAGATGATCGAGGGTGGTGCCGTCTTTCAAAAAGATGGCAAAATTGTTGAAATTGGTCACTATGAAGACTTAGCGGCAAAGTATCAGCCCGACCAGGTGTTCGGTTCTCCAGACCATGTGGTTTTGCCTGGATTTGTCAACTGTCACCATCATGTCGGGCTGACTCCCTTTCAACTCGGTTCTCCCGATTACCCGTTGGAACTGTGGTTTGCCAGTCGCTTAGCCGCAAGAGATGTCGATCTCTATCTCGATACCCTGTATTCCGCCTTTGAGATGGTGGAGTCTGGAATCACCACCGTACAACATATCCATGGCTGGCGATCGGGACCTGCCACAGACTGGGTTGGGGTTGCCAATCAGGTGATTCAAGCCTATCAAGACCTGGGAATGCGATCGTCATACTGTTTTGCAGTGCGCGATCAAAATCACTTCGTTTACGAACAAAACGAAGAATTTATCAAAAAACTGCCACCCCACATTGCCCCCGAGATGGCAGAAATTCTCAAAAATCAAGAAGTTCCCTTACAAGACTATTTAGACTTTTTTGAGGCGTTGTGGCAGAAATGGGATCGCAATGAAGGAGGACGAACCCGGATTCAACTTGCTCCCGCCAATCTGCACTGGTGTTCGGATAAAGCACTAGACGCTTTGCAAACTTACTCCATGAAATATGAAGTAGGCATGCATATGCATCTGCTAGAGACACAATACCAAAAAGAATATGCCTATCGTCGTACGGGCAAAACAGCGGTTCAGCACTTGCATGACCTGGGTATGTTGGGATCACACATGACCCTGGGGCATGGGGTTTGGTTAACTGAAGAAGATATTAATTTAGTCGCAGAAACCGGCACGATGGTTTGCCATAATGCCAGCTCAAACCTGCGCTTGCAGAGTGGCATTGCCCCTTTAAATTACTACACCCAGAAAGGTGTGGTTATCGGTATGGGGTTAGATGAAGCTGGAATTAACGACGATCGCGATATGTTGCAAGAAATGCGATTGGTACTAAAACTACATCGTGTGCCGGGAATGGATGCAGTGGTGCCAACCTCACCGCAGGTCTTTCAAATGGCAACCGAACACGGCGCAAAAACAACTGGATTTGCCAAAGAGATTGGCACGTTAGAAGTAGGCAAGGATGCGGATATCGTTTTGATGGACTGGAATCATATCGCCTATCCTTATCTAGATGAGGAGATTTCGGTGATTGATGCGGTGATTCACCGCAGCCGAACGGCAGGCGTTGAAGCGGTCATGGTAGAAGGAGAGTTGATTTATCAAGACGGTCAATTTACCAGGATCGATAAAGCAATGATTTTAGAAGAACTTGCCACGTTGCTCAAGGTACCCAGAACGGAGGCAGAGCAACGGCGACAAGTTTTGGCGAAGGAGGTGTTTCCCTATGTCAAACAGTTTTATGACGGTTGGCTAGATCATCATCAATGCGATCCGTTCTATTGCCAAAATTGTCGTCATTAGACCTCTGAGCTGGGGTAGTGAGCTGTGATATGACAAACAGTCCTAGCAATCTCAAACACTGTAGTTAAAAGAGGTTGATTCCACTGGTTCATTGGCAAAGTCAGATGCATTTGCCAAGTCATCGACCGAAGCCAGCATCAACTCCTAATCGTCTCAAACACATTCTTTTTTGTCGGAACAATTGAGGACTCTCACAATGCTAAATTCATTCAGAAACTTTACGGTTGGGGTTCAACGCACGGGTCGTCGGCATTTCTTGAAACTGGGAATTGCCGCCGCTTTTACGCCAGCATTGCTCAATGCTTGTGCGAAGACAGAAACCACAGGTGATAGTGGCAGCAGTTCTCCGGGGGGAACCACTCATTCGATCAAATTCTCGCACGGCAGCGGACTCTGTAATATGCCGTTGTTTTATGCGTCTGAAAAGCAACTGTTTGAAAAGTATGGGTTTAGTGGCTCAACCGCTTTGACGCCAATGAATGCAGATATTGCGGCTCAGTTGGCAACAGGGCAAGTTGAGATGGCAGTGATTCCGTTTACCAATGCGATCGCCGCATATACCCAGGGGGCTTCATTCCGTGTGGTTGCAGGCAGTGGGGTGCAAGGATTGATTGTGGTTGCCAAGCCTGAGATCAAGAGCTTCCAAGACTTAAAGGGCAAGAAAGTCGGCACATTTCAGGCAGATACTCTGGATATCGTTGTGTACGACTATTTGCAAAAGAATAATATGTCTTATAGCGATGTCGAGATGGTCTATTTTGGCGACTCCACGGAAATGTTGAATGCTTATCTGGCAGGGCAGGTGGACTGCATCAGCAGCATTGAACCTTACGCAACCAAGGCGAAAACTTCAACCAATGGCAATATTTTGGGGGATGGCACCGACATCTATGGCGCAGGCTATCCCGATTGCGTGGTTGCGGCTCGCAATGAGTGGATTGAAAACGAACCGGAACTGGTGAAGAACGTCATTCGCACCTTCTTTGAAGCGCAGTATTTGATTGAAAATGATTTTAAGGGTGCGGCGGAAACCACAGTGGGCAAGTATTACAAGACGGATCTAGATAGCCTGTTGCAAGCTGCACAAGCACAGCCTCCTGGTGTGGATATTCGTGACAAACGCGACTTTATGTATTCCCGTGCAGATAGTATGATGGCACTCAACTACATCAACCAGAAACCGGATGAAAATTTCGTCGATTTCTCGTTGCTGGAAGCTGTGATTGCAGAGAGTCCTGAACTGTGGCAACGGGTGAAAACCAAAGCAACATCGGTTTAGGGTTCCCTTCCGGGTAAGAGCGACGTATTTAGATCCAACGCTTCACCCTCATCATTGAGCCACGCTAGTTAGCGGCGATCGCCCTTCTAAATTATCATGTTGAAATCAAAGCGTAACCCACCCAGTTCAGGGAGTTCTAATACGTTGCTGCCCGTATCAGACATTGAAAAACAGCGGCGATCGCACTCACTCAAGCGATGGTTGAAAGTTTCCCTTGCCAACATCGGCTGGTGGGTGCTTTCTATCAGTTTGTTTCTAGGAATCTGGGAACTGTTGACCGTTTTAGGGTGGGTGAATACGCTGATATTGCCGCCACCGCACCAATTTTTAGCAGAGATTGCTAATCAAGAGCAATTCTTAATGCCACAGATTGGGGTTGAGCGAACAGGTGCTAACTTTGTGGCATTAACGGCGATCGTAGCGACCCTGAAGCGAGTTCTCACGGGGTTAGTATTGGGCTTTATTGCCGCTTTAGTCTTCGGTTGTCTTGCCTCTTACTTCAAGATTTTTGGCAAGCTAACGCTCCCGGTGATTACCCTACTTGCACCGATCGCCCCTGTCGCCTGGATTCCACTGGCAATTTTAGCCTTTGGGATTGGCGATAGTGCAGCGATTTTTGTGGTGTTTGTCGGCATCTTTTTTATTCTCACGCTGGGCACCATCAACAGCATCAATAAAGTCGATCAGGTCTATATCAATACCGCACGAGTGCTGGGTGCCAGCCGCAGCCAGGTAATGCGACATATCATCATCCCTGCGATCATTCCAGACTTATTTGTAATTTTACGGATGAACTTGTTTGGCGCATGGATGGCAGTGTTAGCTGCTGAAATGGTGGGTGTGAATACAGGTCTGGGGGCGATCGTCATGGTCGGGCGGCAAATGTTTAACGCCAAGTTGATGTTTTTAGGCATGGCAATGATTGGCATTGTCGGCTACTTGCTGGATGTAGGGTTTGCCCAGATTCAAAAGCGAGTGTTGTGGTGGAAGAGTAATGCGCAGATTTGATCACAGCTAATAGCTATTAGCTAATAGCTATTAGCTAACAGCCGACAGCCAACAACCCACGGCTAACAACTAATAGCCAATAGCTAACAGCTAACAGCTAACAGCTAATAGCCAATAGCTAACAGCTAACAGCTAACAGCTAACAGCTAATAGCTAATAGCTAACAATCATCCGGAGAAAGTTATGGGTGAATTAATTTGCAAGAATATCTCCAAAGCGTGGAGTTTGGGCACTGCCGATGAACTCTTGACGCTGGATGATATTAGCTTTTCGGTACGATCGGGGGAGTTTGTGGTTGTCATTGGACCCAGTGGCTGTGGCAAAAGTACGTTGCTGTCAATGTTGGCAGGTCTAGAAATGCCGACAGCAGGAACGATTCTGCACAATGGCAAACCGATTACGGCACCCGATCCCGATCGCTCTTTAATTTTTCAACAGCCGTCTTTATTACCCTGGCTTTCATTGATTGATAACGTGGCTTTTGGCTTAACGTTGAAAGGATTGAGCAAGAAAGACAAGTACCAACGAGCCGAACAGTTTCTTTCGCAAGTAGGGCTACGTAGCTTTGCTAACAAGTACCCTCATCAACTTTCGGGAGGGATGCAACAACGAGCTTGTATTGCCCGTGCCCTCTGCCTGGGAGCGGATATTATTTTGATGGATGAACCGTTTGCAGCACTGGATGTGCAAACTCGTTATAACATGCAAAAGTTTTTGCTAGAGATTTGGGAAGGCTCTGGCAAAACAGTGGTATTTGTTACCCATCACATTGATGAAGCTGTATATTTAGCAGATCGGGTAATTATTCTGACGGCTCGACCAGGGCGGGTGTTACAGAGTGTAGATATTTCAATGCCTCGTCCGCGAGATGTGATCAGTCCAGAGTTTGAGCGACATCGGGCAATGTTTATCGAACATCTTCGGGCAGAGGTGACCAAAGCCTTTGCCGAACAAGAGTTAGCCGAAATGTTGGATACTCGGATCAAGTAAAGAGGTAGGCGATCGCGTTCATGTTAAAAACACTGCTACACCATTTAACCGATCGGATTCTCAGTAAGCCTGCGATTCCAGAACCAAGTAGCACAGATGAATCAGGCATTGATGTTTGGCGCTATGCAGAACCTGCTGGAGACGAACCCGATCCGTTGAAACGAAACATATTGCAGTGGCGACGCTTAATTTCATCGGTGCGCGATCCCTTAGCCGAATTTCCGGGTCAATCGGTTCATCTCATTGGGTTTGTCCAACACACGCCCAACCAGGATGAGCAACAATTTACTCTGGCGCGTCCCATCATTCGCTGTTGTCTGGCAGATACGGTGCCGTTGGGCTTGGTGATTCATACCGATAAGGCAGCTCAATTTGAAGCCAATACCTGGTTGCAGGTTCAGGGTCAATTTGCGGCGATCGCTGTACAAAACAAGCAAGTTTTGATGATTGAACCCACAACCATTCAACCGATTCCCGAACCCAAAAAAATTTATATTAATGGCGTCTTCTAATGTATTGATCAAACAGGGATTGGTGTTGGTTAATGCCGAGGAAGCGGCGATCGCCAATACTGATATTTTGATTCAATCGGGCAAAATTCGTGCAATTGCACCCAATTTAGATCCTCCGCCGGAGACGCAAATCATTGATGCATCCGGTTTGCTACTGGCTCCAGGGTGGATCAATGGACATTTTCATTCTCACGAACATTTTCATAAGGGACGGTTCGACAATCTGCCTTTAGAACTGTGGATGCACTTTGTTCGTCCACCGATCGCGCCACCTCCTTTAACCCCCGAACAGGTCTACTTGCGAACGATGATTGGGGCGATCGAAGCGTTGCGGACGGGCACAACCTGTGTGGTGGATGATGTCAATCATGCCCCTGATTTTTCTAAAGACTGCATTGCCGCTGTGTTTCAAGCCTATCAAGATATCGGCTTGCGGGCATTGGTCAGTGTAAGTTTGTTTGACTTGCCGTTTTATCGATCTGTCCCATTTTTTGATCAGGAAATGCCCGCAGTACTGCGATCGCAATTGGATGGGCAAACTCAACCAGATCGCCATTTTTTGCTGGATCTGGTAGCTGAATTAGCTCAGACCTATTCACCCCATCATCATCGGGTGGGATTGATTGTGGCTCCGTCTGCGCCGCAACGATGCAGTGATGCGTTTTTGCACCAGGTCAAACAGCTGGCAGATACTTACAATCTACCGATGATGATGCACTTGCTGGAAACTCGTTTGCAAGTCGTCACAGGTCGCCTTTCCTATGGGTGTTCGATGGTTGAGCATTTGGCTGAATTGGGCATTCTTTCACCCCGTTTGGCGTTGCAACATTGTGTTTGGTTGACAGCGCATGATATTGAAATATTGGCGCAGTCCGGAGCCAGTGCCGTTTACAATCCCCTATCTAATTGCAAGTTGGGTAGCGGTCGAATGCCGGTGCGATCGCTGTTAAACGCTGGTGTAAATGTGGCACTGGCGAGTGATGGTTGTGGGTCTAGAGATAGTTTAAATATGCTGTCGGTGGTGCAAGCTACTGCCTTGCTGAACAAATCCCCCCTTGACCCACCAGAGCAATGGATCTCCGCAGAAACAGCGTTTGCTCTGGGCACAGAAGGCGGCGCAAACGCCTTTGGACAATCAGGGCAACTGGGACAGCTCAAACCCGGCTATCAAGCCGATTTGGTGGGCTATCGGCTCGACAAAATGCCATTTGTGCCCTTAAATCATCCGTTGCGGCAATTGGTCTATGCAGAAACGGGTTCAGCCGTTGATTTAGTGGTGGTAGATGGCAGGGTTGTCATGCAAGCTGGGCGGTTGACCCAGGTAGATGAAGCGGGATTGATTCAAGAGATTTTGGCAACCCATCAGCACCTGTTGCCCATGCTAGAAGACTCAGAAACAACCGTACAACAGTTTTTACCCCACTATCGACGGATTTACGATCGCTGTCAGATGGAAGCGATTGATCCAACCCTGCTGACCCCTGACGCTCGATAATCAAGGTTGGCAGGCAGGTGTTGTATTGCCCATCGAGCGATCGCCAACACATGGGTATCTGCACCCCGTTGACCCACCAATTGGACGGCTAGGGGTAAGCCATCTGTTGTTTGACCTGCTGGAATGCTGATGGCAGGGAGCCCAGCCAGCGACCAGAGGGCACAAAATTTAGACGACCCGGTATCATCCAATCCATGAGGTGCGGCTCCAGCGGTGACGGGGGTCAGGATGATATCAAATTCGCTCAAAATGCGGGCAAGTTCGATGCTATACGCGACCGTGTCTTGACGGGCTTGCGCATAAGCGATCGCCGATAATGTTCTCCCCTGTTCAATCCATGAACAAAGTTGGGGAGACATCAGATCACAATGGCGATCGTAATCCGCACCAAAATGATAAGCACATCCAGCCGCAACGAATGCGTTAACTGTCTCCAAATGACGATCGAAGATTGGAGGTAGATCGATCGGTTGCACTGTTGCTCCGGCGATCGCCCAGGCTTCAGCACTCTGCTGTAACACGGTCTGAGCAAGGGGATCTACATCCGCCCAGAAAGTGCCTTGAATCACAGCAATTTTAGGGGGTATTGGTAGGGGCGTCAGGGCAAGATCGAGATCGAATGATCCACCCCAGCAATCTGGATCACGTCCATCGGCAACTGCCAGCACAGACATCAGCAAGGCAATGTCGTCGATCGTCTGGGCAAACAGACCCACATGATCGAGATCTCGACTGAGCGGCAACACACCGTAGCGAGAGATTGCCCCGAAGCTAGGTTTAAATCCTAAAACCCCACAGTAGGCTGCCGGACGAAGCATAGATCCCACGGTTTGAGTGCCTATAGCTAGAGGCACCATACCCGCCGCAACGGCAGCAGCTGAACCACTGGAACTGCCGCCAGGTGTGTGATTGGGGTGATGAGGATTGGTAGTTTTACCCGCACGAGCGATCGCATATTCTGTCAACACGGTCTTGCCCATAATCACGGCTCCAGCGGCGCGCAATCGGGCGACCACTGCCGCGTCATACCCCAGTTGAGTGCCGTCATGAATCGACGTTCCCCAACCCGTCGGCATATCGAATGTTGCCATGTTATCTTTAACGGCGATCGGAATACCCAATAACGGTTTATCTGATATTCTCTGGTTGATCAATTCGTCACAGGCGATCGCCTGTTGCAACGCTTTCTCTGCGTCTAGATAATGCCATGCGTTGACAACGGCTTCACGTTCAGCGATGCGATCGAGATAGGTCTGTATTAAAGACTGGCAGGAGTGCCCGGAGTGAAGATAGCTGAAAGCGTCAGTGACGGTGACTGGATGGGACATAAATAATGTTCAACCTGCCCAATGATGGCGGAAATTCAACTCTTCCTGCAACAAATACGCAAACTGCAAGAGTGCGGCTTCTCCATGGGGTTTGCCGACTAATTGTAAACCAACGGGCAGCCCCGATGCCGTCCAACCGCACGGAATGGATAGGGTTGGCAATCCTGTCAGCGAGATGATGTACGTGATTGCTAAATAATCAATCATATTGCCCAAAGGTTTGCCATCAATATCTCGGATTTCAAGCTGACTATTGGAGAAAGGCAACAGGCTAGAACAGGGTGTGGCTAGAATATCATAGCGTTCGAAAAACTCCAGAAAGTTCAGGTAAATACGACCGCGATCGCTCTCTGCTTGCAAAAAATCTGCGGCAGTAATGCCTAACCCTTGCTCAACATTCCAGCGAAAATTTTCCGAAACCTGATCTCGATACTGATCTAAATGATGGTTATAACTGTGCCATAAAATAGCGGCTCGCAATACTTCAAATACTCGTTGTGCCCCAGTGCAATCGGGATGATCCACCGTCACCGACTGACAAACAGCAGACACCTGAGCGATCGCCGTTTCTACGATATTGGCAACGTCTTGGGAAACGGGTGCAATTCCTAAATCTCGACTATAACCAACCCGAACGTGATGACGTATCTGTTGCAGACTGGCAGCCGAAAAATCGGGCGTCTCCCAGCTCGATTGAGCGATCGCCGTTGGATCTCGCGCATCGGCACCTGCCATCACCGACAACATCAACGCCGCATCTTCAATACAGCGCGCAAAAATCCCATCACTCACCAACGTATCCCAGAGCAACGGTTTGGGAACACGCGGAATTCGCCCGATGGACGGACGTAACCCCACAATGCCACAAAAGCTGGCAGGCATTCGCACCGAGCCACCCATATCCGTTCCCTGTGCCAGAGGACACATCCCCGCAGCGACCGCAACTGCCGAGCCACCACTGGAGTTGCCGCAGGTTTTCTCCAGGTCATAGGGATTGGCAGTCGGACCTAATAAGGGATTGCTGGTCGTATCCCCCAAGCCAAATTCAGGCGTATTAGTTTTGCCAATTAAAATCGCTCCGGCAGATCGCAGACGAGCAACACACAGCTCATCAACTAAGGGAACGTGATCCCTGTAAATGGGTGACCCATAGGTGGTGCGAACGTCTGCGGTATCGGTTAAATCTTTTACGGCAAAAGGAATGCCATGTAAGGCTCCAAGTGAATGACCCTGAGCGATCGCCGCATCGGCTATCTGGGCAGCTTGCAGCGCTTGATCTCGACACGTCGTCATAAATGCTTTGAGCTGGCGATCGGTCTGGTCAATCTGCTCAAAACACGCCTGGATGACATCTACCGCACGCACCTGTTGGGTTCGCAATGCCTGTGCCAACTCAATGGCAGATTGTTGAGAGAGGGGGTTCATCAATTCTATAGCGCTGTGCGGGTTGATTCAGTCCGGCGTTGTGGGGCGCTCTGCGCCCCACAACGCCGCTTCTAGACTTAACGAACTTGCACGGATATAAGGCGCGGGCATAGTATCTACTTATCGGGTAAATCGATCCCCAGATAAGTTTTGCTCAAATAGCGAGTCAGCCGCCGCATAGGTTTGGTCGCCGATGCCAGGTTGTCGCGACCTGCGCTCCCTGTTGTCGTAATGCCGATTAACCCAGCAAAATCAGTCTCTGACATATCGCCAGACTGATACTTTTGAAAGGCGTCCACGACAGTAATTAATTCATCGACCGAAAATTGAAATCCATTTTTAGCGGCAAAGTCTGTTACAACAGGTGCCCGTTCTCCTTTGAGAGCTTCTGACTCTGCGGCATCGAGTTCTGTTGCACTACTAATGTTGCCATCTCCTACACCGAGCAACGCTTCCAACTGTTGGCGTAAGGCTTCATCTTCGGCAGTTTTGTGCATAAATTGTAAGACGGTTGAAGTTGCCATCTTAAACATCCCCACATGCTAAATCGCCAAAATCATAACAAGAGGTTTTGGGCTTACTGCTAAATCAAAACGGAAATTTAATGCTTTGCCGTGGGATGTTATGGGTTGTTAACAAGAATACGTAAAAACGAGTGTCATAGTAGCCGAGAGGCTGGTTGAACAGGGTGCAGAGGTGCAACCCCTGGCTGAGGGCGCAACCCACACACCCAATGTCCTAAGGATCATGACTTGAATCAAAACCCAATTCTTTTTGAGCGCGACGGCGGAGCCGTCACGCTCAAAAAGAATCACAGGTTAATTCATCAGGCATCCTAAGGGTTGGCTGTGTCAGACTCAGCCAGTTGTTTGCGATCGCTCTGAGCCGCAGACATCGTCAGCGAATAGGTTACGCGTAAGATAATAGCGCCCAAAATCAGTAAACAAATGAACGTGATGACGTAGGCAATGATCAGTGCTTGACGGATAGTTTGCTTGATCTGCAACGCATATTCTGCACTGAAATCTACCCCAATGCCACCGACAAAATTCCCCTGAGAATCCTTCAGGGGCGCATAAATCGAAATCCAGGTGCCCCACTCATCGGTGTAGGGAGTCGTGTTCACCGTTAGTTCTGAAAGACCTTTATATAACTGGGTTTGAGCAGGATCAGCAATGTAAGATTGTTTAAACCGAGTTGCCGTTTCGGCGCGAAGATTGCGATAGACATCACCAATCCATAGCACTTCATGATCCTCTTTCCCTCGCACAAAGGTATACGCATAGGCGCGGGGTTCTAACAGATGAATGGTTTCTAGCCATTCCTGATGTTGTTGATAGATTGCATTGTTGGCAGGGACACTGGTGCCAGGTTCTAAATCGAGACTGGCTAGGCTCTCAAAGTCATCTCCATTCATGCCTTCGATCGCCCCATTGACGGTATCGATCATATTTTCTTTGATCAATTCAACCGCTTTGTGAGTCGCAAACTGAACCACACAATACCCTGCGATCGCAATCACGGCATTTGCGGCAATAGCAGTAATCGCAATGATCTGTCGGGCTCGAATTTGAGCCTTCATCCGTTCTGATTCTGCGGTACGGCTAGCGTTAATATATTCAGCTTGCAGTTTGGTCGCTTTGGGCTTTTGTTCGATGGCTTTAATCAACCACTGCTCTGCTTCAAATAGATCCTGCCCCCGCAACAAGAAGCTATCATTGTGACTCTTGGATTCCCATTCCAGGGCACGCACCAGCAACCGCGTATGGGCGCGAACATAGCCCAAATCTGTCTCGATAGCAATGATGAGATCGCGAAAAGCAGTATCAAATTTGTCAGGATCCTGGAAAAACAGCCAATTTTGAGACGCGATCGCCGTATGCACCAACGACATATCAAACCCTTCTCGCCAAACAATCGGCATAATCCGTTTATTCAGTTTGGCAGCATACTCTACTTCATTGCGACAGACGGGCGACGCCACCGATTCAGGGCTAATCACAAACACAAAGGTATCAGCCGCTTCAATTCCCGACTCGATCGCATTCCACCAGTTTTCCCCTTTTTGAATATCGTCCCAGTCAACCCAGGGATCGCGCCCCAATGCTCTAAATGCACTATCTAACTTTTTAACAAAGTCGGTGTCCCGGCGAGAGTAAGAAATGAAAATATCGTTTTTCAGGACTTCGGCAGGATTAATATTTTCATTTTCAATTGCATATTCAATTGCAGTTGTAATACCAGGCATGGCAGTGCTACCCAAATTCAAAGAATGATCCCGAACCATGACGAATCACAGATTCCCAAGACCAACGGGTTGGGTTAATCTGTAATCCTACGGAAATTTTGAGTGGAGATTGTCAGAATCTTTACCTTCTGTTGCGTACAGAAAAGTCCAGAGATACTGTAAATCTATTCTTCCCGGAAAAAATCAAAGACAGTAAAGTCAGTCAAAGTTCCTGAAGACAAATATTCAGCTTTTAACTAGGTAGATGCAGCCCGCTGTAAGTAAATATAAGGGCAAAATGGCGCGTCCTTGTGACAGTTGATGCAGTTGGTTGAAGATCGTCTGTTCAGCTGTATGGGGCGATCGCTATTCATTAGGGGTTGCCAGTCCAGTGGCGATCGCTCGATGAATACGAGGTAACACAGGGAAATACATAGGTTACTCTGTAAGGTTCAGCAGGTAGACAGCGTTGAGAGGGTCGAATTACGGAGTAGCCAAACTTCATTTTCCTTTAAAAAAAATAGATTGTCGAGCGGTGGCGATCGCCTCCAATAGACTCAACATCTTGCCAATTGCGAAGGTGTCATATTCTTTCAAGCCAACGGTTATTCAGATAAGACACCTTAGGATCAGATTAAAACAATTCACAAAAAAATCATCCCCAGATTAGCAACACCGACATTCTGTCGTGCTTGGAGAACGATACACAATGACTTCAGATAAGTTTCGACGGCAGTTATATCAAGAAGCTCGGCAGTGGCAAACAGAAGGTTTGATTAATGCTGAGCAATTTCAACAATTTGCAACACGATATCAATTCGACACATTGGCAACGGTCGCTCGCGATCGCTTTGTCGTCATTTTGATGAGTTTGGGGAGTGTGTTGTTGGGGTTGGGGGTCATCACCTTTGTGGCAGCCAACTGGCAAGCGATCCCCCGTGCCATGAAAGTGTTGATGCTCCTGAGTTTATTTGTGGGCATCAGCACAACAGGGTTCTATTTATGGCGGCAACCCTCGCGCTTGCCCGATGGCAGGGAAGGCTGGCACCAGCGCATGGGTCAAGGATTGTTGCTGCTGGGTGGGTTGGTTTTAGGTGCCAATATGGCACTGATGAGCCAAATTTTTCACCAGAGCGGACCCCCTCACTACCTGTTCTTGCTGTGGGCATTAGCAGTACTGGGCACAGCTTACAGCTTACGCCTACCGTCTATGGGAATCCTGGCGATTCTGCTGATGGGGATTGGCTATTGGACAGGGATTCGCGATCGCTATCGGTTTGATGAAAATTCCTGGTTAGATTATTTAATCACCTATATGCCATTGCTCTCGGCAGGGTTGTTTGTGCCGCTGGCACACTGGTGCCGTTCACGGGTCATTTTTGGCTTAGGGGCGATCGCTGTCTTAACCTCTTTAACCCAAAGCTTTTTCGACTTGCGCCATCTATTTGACTACAACCAGGTGCCGGGATTGGTTGTTGCAATCGGGTTCACCTTTGCTCCCGCGTTGCTTTGGAGTTATGACGACACCTTATGGTCACGGGTGCTCCGGCGTCCCTCATTGGAGCAGTCGTTTAAGCCGATCGCCCGCGTTTTAACCGGCATTTCGTTAGGGTTTTTACTATATATTGTGTCTTTCCATTGGTTTTGGGATGACTATGCGACACCCGTCCCCTTGACCCAACAGTTGGCAGGGCTGTTTCCTCAAGCATCCTCGTGGCTATGGTATGCGGATCTGTTTGTGTTAATGCTGGTGTTGATTGGGCAATGGATTGTCCTGGCGATGCCGCAACGATCGGGTGGGCGCTGGGGTTTCACATCAACCGATAGCATGATGTTGGCGTTTTTGCTGGTGTTGGGCTTGATCCCGTTCTGGCATTGGACGATTGATCCAATTCAGGCGATCGCCACCTATCTGTGTAATGTGTTGCTATTTTTGTTTGCCAGTCATTTGATCCGAGAGGCGATCGCCCACGGACGACGCCTGCAATTTTGGAACGGCATGATGTTGCTCACCCTACAAATCTTGAGCCGCATGTTGGAATACAGCACCAGCCTCCTATTCAAATCACTGGCATTAGTTTTATGTGGCGTCGGTGTCATCCTCATCGGACTCTGGTTTGAACGCTATGTCCGGCGACTCAATCCCGCCGCCGAAATCGAGAGTCCAGCCATAGAGAGTTAGGAATGGGAATTAAATAACTCCGATGATTTGTTGTACGGGCGAACGGCCGTTCGCCCCTCCAAACGATCCAATATTCGATCTTATTTAATCCACGATCCTTAGAAAAAGGGTTGAATAACGAGCGACTAGCTCGTTATTCAACCCTCTACCCCTTCACCTCTTCACCCTTTATCCCTTGCTGTTTATGACGACGACAACTTCTCCTCAACCTCGACGCATAGCTGGGTGGCGGTTTTGGATACCGCTGGTGTTACAGGTCTTACTGATTCTGGCAATTCCGGCACAGGCTGCGTATATTCAAGCCACCGGACGAACCGTCACCTTGCAAGTTGCACCTGTAGACCCCTACGAATTTTTGCGCGGCTATTCAGTCACCCTCACCTACGACATTTCTAATAGTGATACGTTGAAAAAATTACCCGGTGGGCAAGCATTAGTAGCAGATTCTAGTATTGATACGCCCAATACATCCCCCGGACAGACAACCGTCTTACCCCAAACCGATTTTTATGTAATTTTAGAAGCGCCCCTCGACCTCAACGCTCAACCGCCCAAAGCCTGGAAACCTGTTTCCATCAGTCGCGATCGCCCTACCAATCTACCTGCCAATCAGGTCGCACTTAAAGGTCGGGATGACTACGGTTGGGTGCAGTATGGGCTAGAGACTTACTACATCCCCGAAGATCAAAAAGATGACATCAATACGCAAATTAACGACCTGCAATTTCCAGCCAACATTCCCTGGGAAGATCGTCCCAACAATCCGCCTATCGTGGTTGAAATCAAAGTAGGTAAAAATGGGCAGGCAGTTCCGCTCTATCTGTGGTTGAGCGATCGCAAGTATCAGTTTTAAAGCGGCGATCGCCATCATGCAGATGCTGGGCTGAAACGCTGCACTCTGTGCAGCGTTTCAGCCTATTAACCGTATTGAGCGCGCGGCGCGCGCTCAATACCCATACTCTCCCTGAGCGCGAGGCGCTATCTTTCAATGCACATTTGGGGTGGGTACGGAAAGAGAGTCATCAATAAATTTGAATAAGAGAATTAATATACATAATTTTGTCTGACCACTATATTTTAGCGAATCACTTATATCCGACTCAGTTTTCTTTTTACAACCCTTGATTTTTCAGGATCACTCGCTGCCCAGCAATTCGATTTAGTGATAGTCTCACCTGCTTGCATGCCCCACAGCCACATTCCAGAAAATGAGTGAATTGTAAAGTTTTACAAAACATAGGTTGCAGCGATTAAGAAATGTTGCAAGTCCAAAGTGAAGTTGCTAACGTCAGTAGACAGATGGCTTTTAGTCAACGCCGAACGGAGGCACAAAAACTATGATTGATTTCATTCCGGGTTCTGCGATCGCCTGTTGAACGTCAGACCTCATTCGCAGATACTTCTCTAGCAAATTCAACCATCTTTCGTACTTCGACCTTTGGTTTAGGAAGTATCTTGATTCATCACCTCAGCAACGATAAGTTCACGATTCAATCTGTTTCATTTGCCTGTTTGCTAGCAGACTGTATTCTCTGGCTTGATAGTCACCGCCATCTGACACCGTTATAGTTTCCATCGGGGTGTTTCCCTTGAAATACCTCATCTGCTATCCCTCGTCCCCAACATCCCTCTGTTGCAGGTGGTAGCAGGGTTTAACCCCTTGCTGAAGGGAACCCCCATTCCTATCGGTCGTAAAACTTAGAATCAACCCTTGAATACAACCCCCTACCAAAACTCCGGGTTTGTTCAAGCCATCTTTTCAGTCCATCGTTCTAAGTTTTCGTCACGTCCCAGGCTATTACAGCCATTTTCAATTGATTAAGCCACAGTTTTTTTGTTGTGTGCCGCGCTCCGTGCGGCACACAACAAAAAAACTAAACATATTCAAGCGCGAAGCGCTGTAAGTAATCCATCACAATCCATTGCAAATCTGGCGTCACGCAGCACACTGGATGAGATTCAGTTGTGTTCCCTACAGCTTTCGCTGTGCTGCATGACCTCATCGTTGGAGGTTTTCTATGAACATTCGAGGAAAAACAGCTCTCGTCACTGGAGCATCTCGTGGTATTGGCTATGCGATCGCCCTCGAACTGGCTCAACAGGGTATAAAGCGTCTGTTGCTGGTGGCTCGCGATCGCCAAAAGTTAGTAGAAGTAGCGGCTGAAGTCCAAGCATTGGGAGTCGAAGCGATCGTTTTACCCCTTGACCTGGCTCAACCGATTGAGGTGAATGTGGCGATCGCCAAAGCATGGCGCGATCATGGTCCGATTCATCTCCTGGTGAATTGTGCCGGGGTTGCCCATCAATCAACCTTCCTTAAATCTCGTTTGCCCAACGTGCAACAAGAGATTTCAGTGAATCTAGTGGGGCTTTATACCATCACCCGGTTGATTGCTCGCCGCATGGCAGCCCAGGGCGAAGGCAGAATTGTCAATGTTTCCAGCCTCATGGGCAAAATCGCAGCGCCCACCATGGCAACCTATTCTGCCACCAAGTTCGCTATCCTGGGCTTTACCCAGGCCTTGCGGGGAGAACTAGCCGCTTACAATGTCCAGGTTTCCGCCTTATTGCCTTCCCTTACAGATACCGATATGGTGCGAGACTTCAAATGGTTTCGCTGGGTGGTTCCAGCCACTCCCCAGGAAGTAGCTCAAGCGTTGGTAGTTGGCTTACGGCGTGAATCACCCGAAATCTTAGTCGGGTGGCAAAGTCATCTGGCAGTCTGGTGCAGTCATCTGGCACCGTGGCTGGTAGAAAAAGTGGTGCAGGTTTCGGCACCCCTACCTGCTCAACGCAGACGGCGATCGCCCTTTAAACCAATTCGAGCAGCAGCTCGTTAATCTGGCATTTGGGACTGATTGCCTGGTTACAACATGCTGTAGGATGACGGCGAGATATAGACCTCCGAGGTTTGCGAAACCTCGGAGGTCTTGGGGGAGTGGGTCTTGTGACGCACAATCAAAGATCGACGACCCCAAGATGTAACGCTGACAAAGTAGCCAAAATAAAATAAATCCCCGTCTAGTGAAGGTGTGGCTTCACTAGACGGCTATTTGATGCAATCGTAGATCTCTTCTCTAGTTCTTCTCTGTTGCTCTCTACTCTAAGGATCGTGGATTAAATAAGATCGACTATTAAATCGTTTGAAGGGGCGAACGGCCGTTCGCCCGTACAACAAATCATCGACGTTATTTAATTCCCATTACTAAGTGAGCAGAACGATAACAGAGAAGCACCATGTCCATTATTGGAAGCGATCGCAACGATATCTTGATTGGATCTGAGATCCTCGACGATATCTTTGGAGGATTGGGCGATGACCAACTCTATGGTCGCGGAGACAACGACATTCTCGACGGTGAAGCGGGTGACGACCAACTCTATGGTGAAGCGGGCAATGACACCCTGCGGGGTGGTCAGGGCAGTGATTTGCTGAATGGGGGTGCCGGAAACGACTATATCAGCAGTGGTACAGGTCTTGCCGACCCCGATCTAGAAAGCATCGATACGTTGTCTGGAGAAGACGGTAACGATCTACTCTTTGCTGGCAATGGCAACGATGTATTGGATGGAGGAACGGGAAATGACGTTCTGTTTGGCAGCTTTGGGCTGGATGTATTGCGCGGCGGCACCGGAGACGACTATCTCGCAGGGGGTCCCGGTAGCGATCAATTGGTCGGTGGGGATCAGCTGATCGGGGGGGATGGCAACGATACGTATGTTTTAGATCAATTAGAGGATAGTCTGGAAGAAACTGGCAGTGGCATTGATACGGTTGAAATTGAAGGCATCCATTTTCAGACCTATACGCTGGGTAACCATTTAGAAAATCTGGTGTTGATTGATGCTAGTTTGCCGATCGCGGGTACTGGCAATGCGCTGAACAACAAGATTCAGGGCAATTCTGAAATCAATACCCTAGAAGGGTTGGATGGTAACGATCGCCTTTACGGATTTTATGGCGAGGATATCTTGCTGGGTGGTGCAGGAGCCGATCTCGTCAGTGGTGAAGCCGGAAATGACACGCTCACGGGTGGGGATGGCAGCGATTATTTTGTCTTTACAGATCCGGTGTTTGATGGCACAGATGAGATTACAGATTTCACAGTTGCTGAAGACACGATCGCCCTCTACATTCCGCCGCAGTTTGGCAATAGCAGCTATGGCAATGTCGTATTTACGCCTGATAGCACGATCGCAGCCAGTCAATTTCATATCGGTAATCAAGCAGCCGATAGTAGCGATCGCTTTATCTACGATGATCAAACCGGAGCATTATGGTTTGATGCTGATGGCACAGGGGCAACCGATGCGATACAAATTGCCACGTTATCTGGTGGGTTAGCGCTAACCCACGACGATATCTTCGTCTTTCACTACGTCGAACAACTGAATAATGCACCTGGCAGTCAGAATCCCAACAACCCCATTCACGGGACAGCCGCCGATGATGTGTTGTTTGGTACCGCAAATCCAGATGCGATCCAGGGGTTGGCAGGTCGAGATTTGATCTATGGGGGTGGAGGCAGTGCCACGGACTTGCTGACGGGTGGAAGCGGAACCGATTATTTTTACTTTGCCAATCCAACCACCGACGGGATCGATCGAATCGTCGATTTTAGCGTTGCAGATGATGCGATCGCCATTTTTGCCGGTGCGACCGGATCGGGGTATAGCAATGTGGGGTTAAAGCTGAATGCTGCACTTTCAGCCGATCAGTTTCGTTGGGGAACTGTAGCAACCGATGCCAGCGATCGCTTTATTTATGATTCAGTCTCTGGCACTTTGTTTTTTGATCCCGACGGGATTGGAGCCGCCAGCCAGATTCAGATCGCCAGCCTGGCAACCGGACTCAATCTCACCGCTGATGACATTATTGTGTTTGATAACTACAACGCTCACCTTCCTGGCGGTGGCGGCAATGGCGGCGGTGGCGGCAATGGTGGTAGCGGGAATGGCGGTGGTGGCGGGAATGGCGGTAGTGGCGGGAATGGCGGTGGTGGCAATCAACCACCGATTCGAGGTACATCGGGTCGAGATGTGTTGGTCGGTACCGCTGGTGATGATGTGCTGTTGGGCTTAGGCGGTAGCGATCGCCTGATCGGTGGCAATGGTGATGATGTTTTGAAAGGGGGTACCGGAAAGGATCGGCTATTGGGGGGTGCTGGCAATGACACACTCTGGGGAGGTGCTGGCTCGGATGTCATCTCCGGCGGCAAAGGTCGAGATAGGTTTGTGTTAGAACAAGGTGCAGGGCGAGATGTAATTCGAGATTTTCGCGATCGCACAGATCGATTGGGACTGACGCCAGGCTTAAGTTTCCGTGACCTATCCATTACCCAACAGGGCAACCATACCGTAATTCAAGTGGGCAATGATCCGCTCGCCATTCTCAAAGGGGTAAACGCCAATCAAATCACTGCCGCCGATTTTATCCGCATCACAGCTGCCTGATAGAGCCATCCCCAATGGATTGAGAGAGGCGCACCCCTGAAGGGGTGCGTCTCTTAACAAAACAAGTGTGGCTGGGGGCGTTGCACCCAGCCACGTTATCCTAAATTTGGCAAGAGCTTGGTAATTGTAAGCGCCGCCAAATGCCTATGCTAAAACGGGTTGTGGGATCGTCAGGTGGGGATAGAGGGGAAAGCGATCGCACAATTGCGCCACCCGTGAGCGACAATCCGCTGCCACTGTCTCATCATCAGGGTTGAGCAGGCGATCGGCAATAATATTGGCAATTTCGGTAAACTCGACCGCACCCATGCCGCGTGTCGTCATTGCAGGCGAACCCAGACGCAGACCACTGGTAACAAACGGCGATTCTGGGTCAAATGGCACCGTATTTTTATTTGCCGTAATATTTACCCCACTGACCAGTTGATCGGCTAACTTACCTGTCATGCCAATCGACCGCAAATCGACCAGCATCAAGTGATTATCCGTACCCCCCGAAACAATCTTGAAGCCCCGTTGTTGCAACTGAGCTGCCATTGCCTGGGCATTTTTGATCACCTGGGCAGAATAGTCTTTAAATTCAGGTTGTAGAGCTTCGCCAAAGGCAACCGCTTTCGCCGCGATCACATGCTCCAACGGGCCCCCCTGGCTCCCTGGAAAAACAGCTTTATCAAACTTTTTACCCAGTTCGGCATCGCGGGTGAGAATCAATCCGCCGCGAGGACCCCGCAAGGTTTTGTGGGTGGTCGTGGTCACGACATCGCAATAAGAAATCGGGCTGGGATGATGCCCCGTAGCAACCAGTCCAGCAATATGGGCAATATCTGCCATCAGATACGCACCAACTTCATCGGCGATCGCCCGGAACTTATCAAACTGGATGATGCGAGGATAGGCAGAATAGCCGCAGATAATTAGCTTCGGACGATGCTGCAATGCCACCTGACGCACCAGGTCATAGTCCAACTGCTCCGTTTCCGGGCTAACCCCATAGTGCTGCACCTTAAACCACTTACCCGACACATTCACCGGCGAACCGTGGGTCAGATGCCCCCCATGCGACAAATCCATGCCCATGATGGTATCTCCCGGCTCCAGCATGGCTAGAAACACAGCAAAATTTGCCTGGGCACCCGAATGGGGTTGAACATTGGCGTGGGCAGCACCAAATAATTCTTTTGCCCGATCAATTGCAATTTGTTCGACGCCATCTACAAATTCACAACCGCCGTAATACCGCTTTTTGGGCAACCCTTCAGCATACTTATTGGTCAGCACCGAACCTTGAGCTGCCAACACAGCTGCGGAGGTAAAGTTTTCGCTGGCAATCAGTTCCAGGTGATCGCGCTGGCGCTGAAGTTCTTGCTGAATCAAATTTGCGACTGTTGGATCAGTCTTTGTCAAAAAATCTAAATTCGTTTGAGTCACAAACACGCTCCCCGCAATCAAGGCAGAACTACTCAAAGGCAGTATTGCTGAACATTGGGATGGTTTTGAACCCTAAACCAACTGTTTAAGGTTCAAAACCATCTCTAAAAATTAGCAACACCTAAACGCTGATGATGTTGATTCGGAGTCACTCACCGACAGGATTGCCAGAGCCGATTTCCCCGCAATGTACTATGATAACGCCTCGGCATTGCTTAATGGTGAGATATTTTTCAGTAGAACACCGGAGGGGCTACGGTACAAAAGTATCACCCAAATGTAGGATCGTAGATTTAATCACCTCTTCATAAAAGTTGGTATTAGTATCCTGGCACGGTAGATCTACAAGCTAACTCATTACACTATGTATGTTTTGACCCATCCTGCCGGGGTGAGTACCATAAAATATACAAGTGAGGACAACGATGGGGATCGCTCACTCTATCGGGGGTTCATATGTTAGTCATCATGATGGAAAATCAACTGATCGCACCGCAACAGGTTTGTCAGACGTGTTTGATGGCAGATCAAAGTGGTCAACCCCGCTGGCACCACGGAACACTTCGCTGTGGTCGAGCGTTACAAAAAGCGATCGAAACGCAACCCGAACAATTTGAGTGTCAGATGGGGTTCCGGGTCGCCAATATTGAGTGAGTAAGAACGTGTTAAGAACCGTTCTTAATACGTTAAGTGACTGACAAACTCTATGTTTAAAGTTACTCGGCAATTTTAGTCTCGATCGCTTTGAAAATTGCCTCAAAATTTGTTCCCTGATGGATTTCAGGGGTCAATGTGTTCATATCTTTTAAGGTATTGGTCAGTTCTGCGATCGCCCCTCGAATTTTGGTATAGAGGTCAATCTCATCGCGCAACCCTTGTAAATTAGCAGCGCCAACGGTTTTCATGGCGTCATCGAGTTCGGCTATCTGATCTTCCCAATGCTTAATGTAGCGGATGCGCTGAACGGGTTTGTAGATGTTGGCATCACTGAGAACAATCGGAAAAATGCGATCGTAAAACTGTCCGTTTTGGGCAATTTGTACCAGCTCAAACATACAGTTTTCAGATTTCAAATATTTTTCGCTGAGAATCACGATTACGGCTTTGCCTCGACCGATCGTTTCCATAAATTGTTTAATTTGTCCCTTGTACCCCAGGTCGCGTTTATCGCGGATGATCATGACACCTCGATCCTGAAACGCTTGATCCAGTTGATCGGCGATCGCTTCACTTTCACCACCCCAGGCATAGGAAATAAACACAGCTTTTTCGGATGACAATTGAGGTTGGTTAGTCATAGGGCGATCGCTTACTTGCTTCGAAAATTGTGAGTTTGGGGTAATTAGAGAAGGTGTGACACTCGTCGGACTCAGCCAATCTTGCTCAGGCGACTGAAAATTTTCTGGATCAAATCGGCTCATGCGCTCAAGATATCGCTCTTGTTTGCGATCGATAACGTCATCGAGCAAACTGGTAACATTCGCTTCGTGATAAGGAGGATTGCCACACTCGACCGTTGTTTTTCGATGGGCTATCCGTTCACGCAGTTTCTCATATTCATAGAAATGAGGCGATTGATTATCTTTACAAACTGGGCAATTACAAGGAATCAACTTGTGATATTTCAGACGGTTGTTGTAAGAGTTATGAATTTTGCCTAATTCATGGGTAACCACTGTCATCAGATCGCGCTTGTGCTGACCCATCACCCGAATTTTGATTTCTCGTTTACCGTAATACTCAATGACCTCTGCCTTTGTCCCATCTTTGTGTAACACTACACCACTCTTCCAGACATAGCGCTGCTGGTCGATCAGCTCATGGGTTGCAACAATAAACTGAGTAAGAATGCCCTTGGGCATAAATTCATAGGTGTAGCGCAAGATCAGGTTGCTATCATTTTCCCAATCATAATCGGGCTGATTTTCACTCAACAATTGCGGCGCAATATAGTGACCCGTCCGCCCTGGGATTTCGTAACACAGCTTGAATTTGCACATTAGTTGTAACAGTTCATCTTGCAGATCAGCGTATTCGTCATCGCCCCAAATCACTTCCAGATCGCGACGATTAAACTGTCCCAGATTATTAATCACCTGTGTATTGTCAAGCACTTTGTAAACGGCATTAGTACCCCACTTGGGCTTAAGGATCACTGTTTTCTTTAACAACGCATCATCCTGAAAATGCAAGATCACCCCCAGATCATGCAAATAGCCGCTGAGTTGAAGTTTATCCCGACGTTGACTGAACCCATACTGCTGACAAATGTCGAGAAATTGCTCCAGCGTAATGGTGTTACGCGGATCAGTTTCCAATACCTCCCGCACTCGCACCCAGGTCTTGGGAAGTGGACTGCCCACATGGGGCAGATTGGTGATGTAATGCTTGATCTCGCGCAACACCTCCGGCAACCCGCGATTGGTAGCAAAATTTGTCGCTAGCGTTGTTTTGAGCGTATCAAACTGCCCCCGCAATAATCGCTCATTAATTTCTCTCTGCCGATCTTGCTTTTCGTTTTTGAGAATTAACAAAGGACTATTATCACTAAGCAACTCAACTGTGTTGAGCCAATAATAAAAATCTGTATCTTCCTTGCGATTATCGGCAACCAGAACATATAAAGACCGTTTGGTTAGAAAAAATTGATGGGTTGCATGATAGATTTCCTGTCCACCAAAATCCCAAATATTCACTCGAAATTCCTGACCATCCTCCATTGGGAATTGCCATCGAATCACCTCAATTCCTTTGGTTGAATCCTCTTCTTGCAACTGATACTCAGGATCTTCAATCTTTTTAGAAAGTGTCGTTTTTCCAGCTCCACCTTCCCCAATAATTAACAATTTTGCCTCATATAGATAGTCATTTCCTTCTTCTTCAACTTGTCGAAAATACTCTCGAATGGCTTCAATTCCCTGCTCAACAATTTCTAGAGGCGGCTCCTCAACAGGATTTTCATATAGGCGAAGATCCTTTAACTCTGTCAATTTTAATATTTCAGGATGAATCTTTTCGATGCAATTCAAACTAGATTTTATTTTAGGAGTTGTATTATTTTCTTGAGATCCACCTAACAATCGGCTTGGGACCTTGACTACTCTAGCTACATGCGTATTAGACAAATCTAATTCCTGTAAAGACATTAGCTCATAGATAACATTTGGAATAGAGGAAAATTGATTTCTACCAAGAATTAGAGTTTCGATACAAACCAGGCTTGAAAAACCCGACGGTATGTCAGACAAATTATTGTCGTGTAAATCGAGATAACGCAGATTTTTTAATTTACTTACTGTTTCTGGGAGAGTTTGTAATTCATTTAAACTTAGATCTAATCGTTCTAACAGCTCTAAATCAAGTATCGACTCTGGTATTTTTTCTAGCCTGTTACCGCTTAAGCTAATTGAAGTTAAGCTTGTTTTAGGGAGATTTTTCAAAGATTTATCTAATATAGTTCCTACAGAATTTAACCAACAAGACTCTAAGTATAGTGATTTCAAGCTAACTAAACCTATCAGTGTTTCACAGAGTATATATAATGAATTTGGTGATAGATCAAAATGAGTTGAATTCACTATCAACTTAGTCAGTTTGTTTAAGCCTGTAATAGCTTTATAATTACATTCTGAATCATTTAAAAACATGGGATTTGCGCTTAAATCTAGTGAAGTTAAATTTTCTAGCTTCACTATATTATTAGGAATGTTAGTTAATGCTTGACCACATAGATATAAATGTTCTAAATTTTGAATTTCAAAAACTTCAGGTGGTATTTCAGTCAATCTCTCATGACTGAAGATATTCCTTGATAGATTTAAAGATTTGAGCTGTTGATCCTTAGCAGCTTGGATAGTATTTAGTGCCCATAAAGGAGTAGTACTCATAATTAAGAAATAATGGTGGAAGGTTCAGAAACAAAAGGAACAGAGTAGATAAAAAAAGAAGTAATAAATGATGAAGCTTAATCAATAAATAGTAGAGCTTATCCTGAATTATTCACCAGGGTTTTGGCAAATTCTGAAATCTCTGTACACGTTACACCTTAATTTTATTTATAAAATATACTGACAAAAACAGAATATATCTGGAATCATCAATAATTAAGGCTTGAGGCGTTTTCCAGAAGGAGTTGTGAATAGGCGAGGTTAGGCGATAAGTTATAAAGGCTGAACCTTGGAAGTTAGGTTATGAAAGATAAATAGAGGAGAAAAGAAGAAAGGGACGATCGCTTTTTTAACACTATCTCTTCGCCTTCAAGCATCTGGAAAAGCTTATTTTATTCGATTTAACGCGCAGGGCACGTAGAAGGAGGGGCGATCGCTGGCGAAGGGGTTTGGGATGATGAATGTTGTGCGATCAGTTGAACTTGCCCATCTTCACCAATCACCCAATTTTGGGCTTCCACAATGGGTTGAGGTTCAGGGTTAGATGGGGCGATCGCGGCGTGATCAGTGGGTACAGCATTCACGTGATCATCTGTGGGGTCTGGGGCTGAAGTGCTGGACGGTTCGGAAGTTAGAGAGTCGTCCTCAACCCATTCTGTTAAGACATTGTCGTTGCCTAAGACATCAGTAGGATTTTGGGGCAATCCGCCACGCCCAGTGACAGTAAAACTGCCCAGCTCTTCGCCTGCCTCATCGCCGGTCGGACAGTTTTGGGCAATCAGGTTCGAGGCATCGGCTAAATCGGCGGGTAAGCTGAGGGCACCGCGCACATCAAAGTTTGCCGCATTAATGCGCACCTCGCCATTCAACGATGGATCACTCTGAGAAATTGCTGTGATATCGCTGGTTTCTAGTTGGCTGGTGGGGTCTGGGTCGCTGAGGGCGTCTTCTCCTAGCAAACGGACGATGTCGCTGCGGCTGCGAAATTGCATGCCCACAATCGCTCGCGCATTGATGACAATAAAACCGCCTCGTCCCAAAAATGCATCGGATGAGATGTCATCGTTGCCAGAAGGTTCGCCAATGACAAAGCCATTACTGCCCCGGATGCGGATATTGCCACCATTTCCTTGAGCTCTGACAGTTCCTGCTGTAGTAGAAATGCGACTGCCGCCGCGTAGCAATAGGATGTCATCCAGTCTACCTAAACGAATGTTACCACCATCGCCAATCCCAGTTCTAGCAATGATTTGACCGCCATTCTCCAGCCGAATGGAAGGAGACTCAATGGTAATATCACCAGCTTCTCGCAATTGATTAAAATTGCTTTCTCCACCCCCAATTTCACCCCGTCCAAAGCTGCTAACGGTGAGTAAAGCGCCATTGAAAATATTGAGTGAATTTGCACTGATGGCGATACTACCGCCCCGTCCTTCACCGCCAAAGTCAACCCCACTAAACACGGCGCTGGCGAAGCCACTGTCACTCACACCGTCGAATAAAATATCATCGGCAAACAGGTAAACGTCTCCGGCATCACCCTGCCCAGCGGTGCTGGCTACAAATTGGGCACCATCGGTGATAGAGAGCGATCGCGATCGCTCGATTCCTTGAAACTCGAAAGAATTCGAAAAGATCAGATCGCCAGCAAAGAGAGTACCCCCTTTCCCGGTCGTACCAAAGCCCATGCTGCTAAAGATGGTGCTGTTATCCAAAACAATATCGCCGCTGACATCTAAAAATACGTTTCCGGCATTACCGATGCCTGCGGGAATATCATCATTCGGATCATTGAAATCACCGAAGTTGATGCCATCGACCTGGGTTTGCAACTGTGCCCCATTCGTGAGCGACAGAAATGGGGTAGTGAGCAAAATGAATCCGCCTCGACCACTCGCCCCTGACTCGATATTGCTAAAAATACGACTGTTATCCAGGGAAATATGATCGGTTGCCAAGACCAGGACGTTGCCTGCAATGCCCGTACCTCCTGGATTGACCTGGGTTTGCAATTCAGCGTTGTCCGTCAACTCCACCGACGGAGCACCCACAAAGATCAGTCCGGCATTCCCTCTTGCACCATTTTCAACCGTCGTGAAGACGGCTGCGGTCCCGGATAACGAGACTAAATTTCGAGCCGTTAAATAGACACTGCCTGCATTTCCGGCTAAGCCCTGGCGAAAGGTGCTACTGCTGACTTGCGCTAAGTTATCTAACACCACAGAACCAGCTGAGAGTGAGACAGTTCCGGCATTGGCTCTACCGAATGTATCGCTAGAAATCCGGCTGCGTTCACCCGTGACGTAAATGCGATCGCCTGCCCGTAAATCGACTAATCCAGGCGGAATATCGAAGGCACCAAAACTAGAGGCACTGATTTCTGCACCATTGCTAACCGTCAGCGTCTGGGCACGGGCAAAGATACTACCACTGCTGGGACCATCGGCTAATTCTGAGCGTGCCTGCAATCCGCTCGGGGCAATGTCAGGATAAAGGGATGAGCCAACTTGATCAATGATGCCCCGTGCACGTTCCTCTGCCTCGGCGCGGGTCAGGGTATTGCCAGGTTGATTCAAAATCGCATTGGTCACGTCTTGAACGCGATCGCCAAAATTCAAATCACTCCCCGAAATGCGGACTTGTCCCGTTGCTCGAACCCGAATACTTCCAGCCGCTCCAGAGCTAAAAGCAGCCGCTAGAATTTGACCCCCATTGGTCATAAACAAATCGTCCACATCTACACGCACGGTTCCACCGATACCCGCAGAACGACTGCGCACACCAATTACGGCTCCATCGTTCAACCGCAATGTCCCGGTTGTCACCCGAATATTGCCGCCCTGACCTGTGGTTTCTGTCGTGGTGTTGGCAGATGGTTCAGTAGAGGCAAATAACCCACTAGAAAAACCGCCGACTCTACCATCTGGCAAGTTATCAGCAAGTGCCGTTCCAGAGATCGTTACAGACGAAGGTAGGGTGGCATCAAGCGGCTCCAGGGTAATATCTCCGGCTCTACCCGCGCCTCCCACCGTTGAGGACACAACTTCAGCGCCACCCAATACAAATAAGTCTTGACTGCGGAGCGTGATATCGCCCCCCCGGCGATTGCCTCGGGTCGTGGCATTGATATTTGCCAGATCAGAGAGCACAACGAGTGGACTGGCGACCGTAATATCTGCTGCTCTACCCAACCCAAACACATCCGACGCTTCTAGCGCACTGGCAGAACTGACGGGATCGATCGTACTCCGGGTTCTACGAAAAGCTTCATCTTGGGTTAACCCCGCATCTAGAAAAGCATTCAACAATTGCCCAAAACGCGTTGCGAACTCGGGGTCACTACCTCGGATCAAGACGCGATTGCTGGCATTTACCTGAATATCGCCTGCTGCCCCCCGATCAAAGGTTGCCGCAAGAATCTGTCCGCCCCCCGTGACTACTAAATTTTCTAGATTGAGCACGATCGCTTGTCCGTTGTCGCCGCCACTATCGGCGGAACTACGGCTACGGGCACTTAAAACCCCGCCATTTTGCACGCGCAGGGTACTTGTAGTGACATTAATGGTGCCACCTCGACCTGTTGCCCCCGCTTCTGTCGTAGCAAATAAGCCACTGGAATAACCCCCATCGGCATTGCCGTTGCTATCAAGTCCGGTAAAGGGGGCGACACCTGAAATTCTCACGAGTGAATCCAACGCCGGATCCAACGGCACCACCAAAATATCTCCCCCTGCACCTGAACCAAAGGTACGAGTTAAAACACCTGCGCCTCCAGTAATGGTCAGAACTTGGGCACGAATGCCAATATTACCCCCTGACCCAATACCATAAGTATCAGCAAACAAAAAAGCGCGATCGCTCAGTCTGACCAACCCGCCACGCACAATAATTTCCCCAGCATTTTGCGCCCCATTGATGCTGCTGTTGGTAGCAGTTAAGCTACTATTGCGAATAACAACGGCAACCGGAACGGTGAGGTCGTTACTGCCTAGTGGGTCTGTCGAACCAATAAAAATCCGTCCAAAGTTGCCATCAGCGGCGATCGCACTGCCATTAGTAATTTCAACATTCTGAGCCGCGTCAATAAAAATATCACCGGCAAAGCGATCGGCACCCACATTCTCGGCTCGGATGCTAACATTATCCAGAAAAACCGATCCCTGGGTTGATTCAATAAAAATTCGGCTGTAATCATCCAGGGTTGAATTATTGCTGGTTGCCGTAATGTTGCGAGTGCGAATATCGTCACGGGCAAACAGGGTAATATCACCCCCAACCCCCAAAGTCGGGGGTGTTTGAGCCTGATCAGCACTTGAGAGCAAGTCTCCTCCCAACGTAATGCTGCCGGTGGGTGCAAGCAGGGTGATATTGCCGGCAATCTGACCATCTACAATCGTGCGAGTGTCAATTGTGCCAGCCGTTTGAATATCGCCGCGCGCATAAATCAGGGTATTGCCATAGGTGCTGATCCGCCCCGTGCTGATGGTTCCTGTCGAAACCGTGTTGGGACTGTATTGATTGGTCAGCAGTACTTGTCCTTGATTGGTCAACGACCCCGATTCATTGATAATATCTCCGATGGTGATATCAGCACCCGTTGCGGCGGCATTGACCGCAGGTGCCCCCGGTAAAAAGCCTGGAGGGGGGTCAGGGATACGTCCAACAGGGGCAAAGGCAGTGGTTCCAGCCCGAATATCAACCGTTGGCACAGCACTGCCATCAATTGGCACGGTGATGCCACCCACAAGGTTGACGGTTTCTTGCAGTGAATTAGCGGTTGTATCTACACCTGTAATGGTAATGCCGCCTGGAATAGAGACACTACCCCCCGCCAAAATATGCAAAGAGGCACCATTGTAGCTATCGAAACTGACATCACCACTGGCACGAATCACGGGATCATCGGGACTTTCGAGTTGCCCCAGTTGATGGGTCAGGGTTTCAATCTTAAAGTTACTACCACTCCAATAATGGGCATCACCACCAATGGTATTTGCCGATCGCAACACCATATCGCCATTAGAGAAAAAGCCACTATTGGGATGATTCAACGCAAAAATATTAACTGATTCATTACCTTGAAGTACCATGCGATCGCCTGCTGTGGCAATAAAGGGAGCCGTAGAGCGATCGCGAATAATTAATCGATCTTGAGCTTGAAGATTTAAATCATGTCCGGCATGAAGCTGTCCTTGCAGATTCAAAACATTGGCAGATAGAGTCAGATCTTGCCCGGTCGATAACGTAGCACGATTGCGAATTATGCCAGCGTCTAAATTGCCATACTGCAAACCTAAGGGGACACTGACTCGCAGCAAGGGT
The DNA here is from genome assembly GCF_055793305.1 of Calyptranema fuscum S582. Lineage (NCBI taxonomy): Bacteria > Bacillati > Cyanobacteriota > Cyanophyceae > Oculatellales > Oculatellaceae > Calyptranema > Calyptranema fuscum. The sequence continues at coordinate 76,631 of NZ_JBSLYH010000021.1, read as the reverse complement.
GCCCCTGCCGGATCAACGGCACTAAAGCTACTGCCATTGGGAAACGTAAACCGATCTGCGGTACTGGCTAGAAACGAGCCATTGATATCCAATTGGGCATGGGGTGCAAAGATAATGCCATTGGGATTGAGCAAAAACAAATTGGCAGAGCCATTTACACCCAGGGTGCCACGAATATTGGAAACATCCGTACCTGTCACCCGACTGAGAATATTTTCGACGCCCGCAGGATTCGCAAAATAGACCCGTTGCCCACCATTGACGTTAAATTGCTCAAAGCTATGAAACAGGTTTGACCCGCGCACCGCTCCGCCGTCAATCTGCTCAGCCCAATCACCCCGAATTCGGACGCGAGGCGTGACATGCGACGTTTCGTTACCCAAGGTAGCGTCAGGGATAATCTGAGCCCAAACAACATCGTTGCTCGGCAGTAACGCACCTAACAGTCCGGTTGCAATTACAAGGTTACTCACCTTGCTAGGACACCATGCCATGCTAAATTCTTCCTATACTGCGTCGATGGACTAGTAGTTCAAACACTAAATTTTGCAAAGGGAGGGTTGGGGACTGCGCCCCCAAAAAGTTCACCCCCTCCAACGTCTCTAAAGCTATTAATTTGGTGTACCAGTCGGTAGGGGTATGTGTGAAATATTTTTCGTTGGGCAGACGTCATTCGTCCAACGAAAAAGTATTCCTTTTTTAGGACTATATACTAGTGTTGCAAACACGAAATTTTGCAACATGGGGGTTTGGGGGCTGCGCCCCCAAGAGGGGGTTTTACCCCCTCCACCCCCTCTAAAACTTTTAAGTTGGTGTACTAGGGTAATTTTGAACCAAATGACGCAGAAATAGCAAAATTTGCCAACAATTTTTAGGGTTGATAGCAATCATTCATTTTCTGGCAAAAAAGCATATAAAATTTCGTCGGGTTCGTCTTCAATATCGTCGTCGTCAACGGAAATATGCAGATTTGTAGTCGGTGCAATCGAGGACGATTGCAAGGAAAGCTGGCTGAGTTGTTGCACCTGGAGAGTCAGGATAGCAACTTTACTTTCTAATGTTTCCAATCGCTCTAATGAAGCGTAAGTCGGATGATTGCCCAGCTCAAAAAATTGCATCAGCACATCCACAACAGCACTTGAAATACTGGTGATGTTTTGAGTGTCCTGGTATGCCTTCAGACGGTCTAGCAATTCTGGGGGTAATTGAATGGATAAGGAAAACGAATTATTTAGCATGGGTACGGGTAAGTGACACGGAGCGGGTTAGGTCTTAGAGGGTGTTTTGAAAGTCCTACTGTTGGTATCAAAATGTTTCAGATCCCCCTAAATCCCCCTTCAAAAGGGGGACTTTAGAACCAGTTCCCCCCTTTTGAAGGGGGGCTAGGGGGGATCAGCCGGTGTCGAAAATCACAACCGACCACTTTTCAAACATCCTCTTAGCAAACATAGTACGGCACCGATCGCCTATCCCGTTGAGTTAGGGCTAGTATCCAAAACCAAACGTTTTAGAGGGGGTGGAGGGGGTTCTACCCCCTTCACCCATATCGCATTTAGGATTTGCAGTGCTAGAGAGTACATCATTCTGCCTTGGGCACTGGAACAACGATATACCCCGTACTGCGATCGCCCAATACCAGATTTCGCTCTAACCCCCAGTACCACCAATGCGCCGCCACGTAGGCACAGATCAAGCTATCCAGTTGATCCTCAACGGCTTTCAAGTCGCTGCCACGTTCAGGAATAGGGGGGAGATGGCGATCGCTCAGATCCAGTGCTGGGGTAAGGGTCGGCAACACAGTCAGCATATAATTCCTCAGGCGAAGCAATTCTAGCCGACGCTCTGCCAATCGTCCCTTTTTATATTTGAGAATGCGATCTAAGCCAAACAGATGCACGATCGCAGGATGAGGAAATACTTCAATCTGATGGCGTCCGGGGTGTTGCGGGTCTAAGACCGGAGCGTGAAGAAATCCTCTGGCTTCCAGGCTCAGCCCCAGTGCTACCGTTCGTTCGGCAAATGGACTGCCCAGATTTGCCGGGTAGCAGCCTGCATGGTAACGCCCAAAGTATTTGTGGGTAAGGCGATCGCACAATCGCATTCCAGTCGCATTGGGAATCAGTGTGGGGGCATCAACGGCAATAATGCCTGCTTCATCGGGCGAAATTTGGCAATCAACCCATGCCAAAATATCAGCGATCGCATCCAGGCGCTGTAATGCGACTAACTGCAACTGCCCTGCCTGCCACTCTAAGCAACATAAGCCACTGGGCTGCGATCGCCAACCAAAATCAATGCCAAGACATTTCATACATCGCTCACGGCTACTTCCCTCGGATAAATTAGCCAACTGCGCTTCCAGGGTTGGATCAAGGTTTTCACCAGAGGAGACAGATCACTGATTTCTATCAGCCCCCGTTCGGTTTGCAATTTAATGCCGCGTTGATACAGCGTATAGCCGCTACTAAAGGTCGTTCTCAAACAGGTGTAATAGTCAGGTTCCATACCTTTTTCGTGCAGCTGATTTCGAACCCGCTGGAGTAAGCTTTGTTGCTCGTCGGCTTCAAGGTGAGTAATTTCGAGTGCTTTAAATAAATCTCGATCTAAAAATCGACGACAGAGATCTGCCAACACGGGGTCAGTCTGCTGTTGCCAGCGTTGTAGATGATAGAGAAATACACCATCATCAGCGTCTAAGTAATGGCGCAATGGCAATTCGTTACAATCTTTCCACAGCCAAGCCTGAACAGTTTCATCCGCAACCAGTTGAGCCGATGACAATTCTCTGGCTCGCGTAAATGCTTGTTCAAGCACCCAGGATGCCGCCAGATTTTTGGGATGGTTGTAAATCTGGGCGTACATAAAATAACGCACGATCAGATAATGTTCGACCGCTGCCATCCCTTTAATGGCGACAACCAGTTGTTGGGTGACGGGGTCGTAGTCGAGGGCAAGCAGAATTCGATCCAGGTCGATTTTGCCGTAGGTTGCCCCCGTAAAGTAGCTATCACGCATCAGATAGTCAAAGCGATCGCAATCCAGCTGGCTCGACACCAACTGCCACACCAGCGGAACCGGATGGTCTTTGCGGTAGATCTGTTCAATTTGCGGTAGTAAATTGGGGTCAAATCCATCCAGCAATTGCCGTACAGGCTGAGATTCTCGCAAAATTCTGACCGTCCAATGTTCATGCTGACAGCCAAAAATTTCTTCGCAGGTGTGGCTAAAAGGTCCATGCCCAATGTCATGCAGCAACGCAGCGCAAAGAACAGCAGCTCGATAGGGTTGGAGCAGCGGGTAGTGATGCGCAAGGCGATCGAACGCGCGACGGGCGATCGCCATTACCCCTAAGGAATGGGTAAACCGAGAACTTTCTGCCCCATGAAAGGTCAGGCTGGCAGGTCCCAGTTGGCGAATCCGGCGCAATCGTTGAAAAGCAGGCGTATCAATCAGATGAATCAGCAGAACGGCAACCGGATCACTGCGATCCAGCACGATCGCACCATGCAGGGGGTCATGATAAATCCGACTCAGGGACTGACTCACGCTGCATCTGCCAAAACACCTGGGTTGGCTAACAGCTCAACGGCAGCTTGAAACTGACCATCGGCAGCCGTTGCCACTTGATCTCGTTTAATCGGTTCGATCGCGACCTCCAGATCGGGGTTAATGCCCTGGCGGTTGATATCACTGTGGTTGGGCGTTTCATACTTGGCGATCGTTACAGCCAGACCTGACCCATCCGACAGGTTAAACAGCGATTGAATCAACCCTTTGCCAAAGGTGCGTTGCCCTACCAATTTGGCACGACCATTGTCTTGCAGGGCACCTGCCAAAATTTCGCTGGCACTAGCAGTCCCCTGGTTGACCAAAACCACTAAGGGGTCGTCGGTCAGCGCATGACCATTGGCAACAAAACTATCTTGAATGCCTTCGCGGTTGACGGTATACACAATGGTGCCTTCATTTAGCCAAAGCTTGGCAATTTCGATACCTGCCTGCAATAAGCCACCGGGATTATTGCGCAGATCCAAAATATAAGCATCAGCATTTTGCTTTTCCAGGCGACTGATAGCATGGGCTAGCTCAACCGTGGCATTGGCATTAAATTGGCTGAGGCGAATATAACCCAGGTTCGTGCCATTCGCCTGATGTTGCAATTCTGAATGAACCGGGTTCAGGCTAATGCGATCGCGGACTAACTCAATGTCTTGGGGTGCAGATGATTCTCGCAGCACCGTTAGCATTACCCGACTGCCCGTGGGACCCCGCATCCGATCCGCCGCTTCATCCAAACTCAGATCCGCTGTAGATGCGTTATCAATTTTAATAATGCGATCGCGAGCTTTAATACCAGCCTGGTCTGCCGGAGATCCTTCGATCGGGGCAATCACCCGCAATTCGTTTGCCTGAAGGTCTTTGGTAATTTGCAAGCCCACACCCGTCAATTCGCCTGAGGTATTGGTCTGAAGACTGCGATATTGATCGGGGCGCAATAACCGGGTAAAGGGGTCATCCAGAGACGCGAGCATCGACTGGATAGCGGTATAAGTTTCCTCGCGATTGTTTAGAGGCTGGCGCAATGCATTCTGGCGCACAAACCACCAATTTTGGTGATTAAAGCTGCTGTCTACATACGCCCTATCTACAATTCGCCAGACTTCACTGAGCAACTTTTGTTCTTCTGTAAAGGCTGCGGCTTGGGGGATAAAGTACCCCATTCCGACCGTCATCAGCAAAATGAACAGTAACCCAATCCGAAGAATTCGTCTTCTCATATGTGAAGAAAATATTAAAAATTTGTCAGGCTAAACGAGAACCCGCCAGCGAACCTATTCCTGGCATGTTTTTTTGTAACAGTTAATTAAGCAAATTTGGTCTACGAATTAAATTGCTATCTTAGCAGACGTGGCGGGGGTACTGGGTTCGAGAACCAGGCTGGAGTCGAGAGAGCAGTTACACTCGACGGCAGAACAAGGGATACGGGATAAGGGATACAAGCGGCGGTGCAGTCTGTAGCCCGTTCAACTTATGATACCCATGGCAGGATTTTCGGGACAAGGGCAAAGATCTCACAACAAAAATCATTACCAGAATCATCCCCCAGCGACCCCAACCTCAACTCCAGAGCAATCCTGAATGGATTGTGAGAGGGCGTGCGCCCTCTCACAATCCGCTTATCCGCTTGTCTTACGACTCATGGGTAGGACTGCCATAGAGCCTTATAGCCATCTCAAATTGGGTTGTGGTGTGATAAGGGCTAAATCGAATCTCATCACGGCAAAACCAAATTCACTCCTCATTTAAGACTGCTATAGCTGAGAGCTATGTTACATTTTTTATTGACAGGCATACATCTTTTGGAAATCTTGCTTCATGTTTACTAAGCAGGTCACTGACTCAAAAGCATTTCAGTGGTTCGAGGAGCGGCTTGAGATTCAAGCGATCGCGGATGATATCTCCAGCAAATACGTTCCTCCTCACGTTAATATTTTTTACTGTTTGGGCGGAATTACCCTCGTTTGTTTCGTCATTCAGTTTGCGACCGGCTTCGCAATGACCTTTTATTACAAACCCACTGTTACAGAAGCGTTTGCATCTGTTCAGTACCTGATGAACGAGGTTAGCTTTGGCTGGCTGATCCGTTCCATCCATCGCTGGTCTGCCAGCATGATGGTGCTGATGATGATCCTTCACGTTTTTCGGGTTTATCTCACAGGCGGATTCAAAAAGCCCCGCGAGTTAACCTGGGTAACAGGCGTCATCTTGGCAGTTACAACGGTGTCCTTTGGTGTAACGGGTTATTCCTTACCTTGGGATCAGGTTGGCTATTGGGCGGTTAAAATCGTATCTGGCGTACCAGATGCCATTCCTCTCGTCGGACCTTCGATGGTGGAATTGCTGCGGGGTGGTGCTAGCGTCGGTCAGTCAACCCTGACTCGCTTCTACAGCTTGCATACCTTCGTTCTTCCCTGGGCAATTGCGGTCTTCATGCTGCTGCATTTCTTGATGATCCGTAAGCAAGGTATTTCCGGTCCTTTATAACTGCATTAATCTTTCCTGTTGTCAGCACGACCACACAGAAAGGCTCGCTTCATGTGGACTTCGCTCAAGTCCAACTGTTAGTATCTTTTAATCCCCCGATCTTCACTGCTTGACCCAGGACGTTTAGGAGAACACAATAGATGGCAACGATTAAGAAGCCAGATCTCAGCGATCCAGCACTTCGCGAGAAGCTGAAGAAGGGCATGGGGCACAACTATTATGGTGAACCCGCTTGGCCCAATGATTTGCTCTACATTTTCCCGGTCGTGATTCTCGGTACGATCGCCTGCTGCACGGCTCTGGCTGTATTAGACCCCGCCATGGTTGGGGAACCAGCAAACCCATTTGCAACGCCTCTGGAAATTTTGCCGGAGTGGTATTTGTATCCTGCGTTCCAGATTCTTCGGATTGTTCCTAACAAGTTGTTGGGTATTGCATTGCAAACCGCAATTCCTCTCGGCTTGATGCTAATTCCCTTTATCGAAAGTGTGAACAAGTTCCAAAATCCGTTCCGTCGCCCGGTTGCGACCACGGCATTCTTATTTGGCACAGCCGTAACACTGTGGTTGGGTATTGGTGCAACCTTCCCCATTGACAAATCTTTAACACTGGGTTTGTTCTAAGATTTCGTTTCAATTGCTTGAGCCTGTATTGTTGAGTGGGTTGTGCGATCGCACGTCTGCCCAACAATGCAGGTATTCTCTTTTTAAATCCCCAAAATGGTTGATCCAGACCGTTGAGCCTTGCGCTATCTTAATAATCCTCAGGTTATGCCCTGTAGCAAGGTATATTAGGCTTGATCAGGGGCTAATGGTGTGATGGTTCGCTAAATACCGCTCGATAGAGAGGGGTGTTCGTCACACAGCCAATTCAGCTCTGATGAGATCGCAAATTTAATAAAATCAGCTGCTAAGTCATGATGTTGCAGCAAACTCATTTGACCGTCAACAGCGACTTAAACCTTCTTGTTCAAATACAAGAATGGTTTAAGCGATTTTGTCTAGACTATGGTTCAGAGACTTTCTGGCTGAGCCATCAAGTTTATCCCTTGAGTCTGGCATTGACCGAGGGTTTTACGAACGCGGTTCGCCATGCGCATCATAATTTACCTCTCGAAACAAGTATCGAGCTTGACTTAACCCTATGGGACGATCGAATTGAGATCCGCATTTGGGATCAAGGCAACCCGTTTGATCCAAACTCTGTAGAAGAACCCAAACCCGGAACCCTGCGGCAGGGGGGGTATGGCTGGTTTTTATTGCGCCGGTTGGCAGATCAGGTCGTTTATCAACGATCGCCAGATCATCGAAATTGTCTTTTGATTGTCAAATATCGGGTAAAGCAACCCAGTGGTTCGGAAGTGCCAACTTAGGGATCTGAAACATCAATGTTTCCCAGTGCGTTTCGAAGGGACATTGGGGCGATCGCCTTAAAGATTTGGTTAACCCTTTCTGAAAAATCTGAGTTTTCCAGCGATCGATTTGTTAGGATTTAGCAGCAATCAAGGGGTGTAGCAATCATTGACGTCTAAACCCTGATGTCCAATCCGTTTGCCAAGCTGACTGAAGATCACAGATTCATCTAATCCCGTCTCTATAGCAATTGAGTAGATGGTTAGAACAGTGGGGGTGTGGGGGCTGCGCCCCCAGCCAGGGGTTCCACCCCTGCACCCCGTTCAACCAGCCTCTCGGCTGCTATATAAGAGGATGCATCGAATTCAAAGCGGGGGTGGAGGGGTCTACGCCCCTTCGTGGGGTCTCACCCCCACCCCCTCTCACACGTTGCAAACTCATATTTAATTGGTGTGACCTGTCACTCTTTTTGAGAGAGCGACGGCAGAGCCGTCGCTCTCTCAAAAAGAGTTGGGATTTTGTAAAATCCATGATCTTTAGCACCAGCCATTGACCGGATTTGGGATGCGTGCTCAGCTCTAACCAATTACTAAACCCTGGAATCTTTCCACTAACGGAAGGATAAAGGATATGCGTTAAACCATGGAAAAGACAGCTCTAATCACTGGAATTACGGGTCAAGACGGGTATTACCTCAGTCGATTGTTATTAAGCCAGGGATACCGCGTTGTGGGGTTGGTGCCTCCCCATCGACAAAGCAATTTATCCAGGTTAGGAGATCTGGTGGAACGGGTTGAAATTTATCCGGTGCTACTGACCGATCCAAATGCCTTATTAAAAACCGTTGAACAGTTTCAACCGCACGAAATTTATAATCTAGCCGCGCCGAGTTTTGTGCCGGCGTCTTGGGAAGATCCATTAGGCACCCTTGATCTGGTTACTGGTACAGCCACCCGTTTACTGACAGCCGTCAGACAAGTGGGTTTAGCGACTCGGTTTTATCAGGCAAGTAGTTCTGAAATGTTTGGAGAGGTGACGGAATCACCTCAGGATGAAAACACCGCATTTCGTCCCATGAATCCCTACGCGGCGGCTAAAGTTCATGCGCATTGGACGATGGTGCACCATCGTCAACGCTACAACCTGTTCGCCTGTAGCGGCATTTTATATAACCATGAGTCACCGTTAAGACCGCCGAATTTTGTGCCCCGAAAAGTATCTTTAGCCGCTGCTTCGATCAAATTAGGGTTGAGCGATCGCCTGGAAATTGGTAATCTCCGGGCTAAACGAGACTGGGGATTTGCCGGGGATTATGTCGATGCCATGTGGCGGATGTTGCAGGTTGACCAGCCAGAAGATTTTGTCATTGGCACAGGTCAACTTCACTCAGTCGAAGACTTAGTCTCTGCTGCATTTGCCTGCGTAGATCTGGATTGGCATCGGTATGTCAAAGTCGATCCTAAATTGCTTCGCCCTGATGAACATTATCAACTCGTTGCCAATCCGACAAAAGCCAAAGAGAAACTGGGTTGGCAACCTCAGGTGACGTTTGATCAGTTAATCGAAGAGATGGTGCATAAAGATGTAGAGCGTTTACAGTCCGGGGCGATCGCCCCGGCTGTGTCCTAAACGCGGGTTTAGCCCCTGAAGTTAACGTGTCTTCTTTTTGAGAGAGCGACGGCTTTGCCGTCGCTCTCTCAAAAAGAATTAGGTTTCATTAAATTCCTGATCTAAACGACTCGTATTTGAAAGATTTGCCCTTATACACTGCTAAAACATGCTGCGATGGTCAAGTCAAATCGTTCGTATCTATTTGTCTTTCTGGAGATTTTTAGTCGAGAGGGTGGCATTCAATCCTACGTGCAGGATATTTTTCGCAGCTACCTGTCATTGCCCCAGCAAGCACCTGCGGATGTCTTTCTGCTCAGGGATGGAGCCGATTGTATCAATCCCTTTACCACCGGCTCGTTGACCTTTCATTACTTTAAAACTCAGCCGCCCAGTGTAGGACGGTTGCGCATGGCGATCGCCTTATTCACCTATCTCCTATGGCATCGTCCTCAGCATGTGTTTTGTGGGCATATCAATCTGGCACCGCTGGTCGCATCTGTCTGCCGTCCGCTGGGCATCCCTTACACCGTCTTGACCTATGGCAAAGAAGTCTGGCAGCCAGTGCCGACTTCGGCTCGGTGGGCATTGCAGCACGCCGATCAAATTTGGACGATTAGCCGCTATAGTCGCGATTGTGCGTGCGCCGCTAACCAGCTTGATCCGGCAAAATTTCGGCTATTACCCTGTGTGGTGGATGGCGATCGCTTTACACCGGGAGAAAAATCGCCCGAGTTGGTTAACACGTATGGCTTAGCTGGATCTATCGTGTTAATGACAGTTGCGCGCCTGTGGTCCGGCGATATTTACAAAGGGGTGGATGTCACGATCCGGGCATTACCGGCGATCGCTGAACTATTTCCCACTGTGAAATATTTAGTGGTGGGGCGGGGCGATGACCAACCGCGTCTTGCCCAACTGGCAAACGATTTAGGAATTTCCGACCGTGTCGTGTTTGCCGGGTTTGTCCCAACTGAGGCTCTGGTCGAGCATTATCGCCTGTCAGATGCGTATATCATGCCGTCACAAGAGGGGTTTGGCATTGTCTATTTAGAAGCGATGGCGTGCGGTGTCCCCGTGCTGTCGGGTGATGCCGATGGGTCTGCCGATCCGTTACAAGATGGTCGCTTAGGCTGGCGCGTTCCCCATCGTGACCCGGTAGCCGTCGCTACCGCCTGTATCGATATGCTCAACCATCAGGCAGCCGCAGCCCTTGGGAAGGACTATGATCAACGCTGTGATGGCGTTTGGTTGCGGCAGCAAGCGTTAGCTGCTTTTAGTCAGCCAGCCCTGGCGGATCAATTGGGAAAACTGCTCACCGACCTGGACGCACGATAATACGAATTTTCCGCGTGCTTCACCCAGCCATAAAATTGGGTGGGAGTGCCGTACGCAGCGCAGCATCCCCACCCAATTTCGTAACCCAAATCAGCAACGCCTCCAATTTGTCAGAGACCTGATGAATTGAGGAAGGATAGAATGGATAGAATAACGATTTTAGAAGCGGGAGCTTGCAGTGAACCAAAATGGTTTTAAGAGTCTCCAAATCAACATACCGAGTATCGGCTTTTGGCTGACGCTGATTGTATTTTTTTGGTTGATCGGGGCAGTGGGTGTAGTGTGGTTGATCAAATCCATTCTAATTTTGATCGGCTTCTTGATCCTCACCCCTGTGATTGCGTTTATCGGGTTTCGTTGGTGGCTAAAACGCAATCTCGTAGATGCCCAATGCCCCGTATGCAGTTATCAGTTTACGGCGGTTAAAGGCATGGAGTTTAGATGTCCTAGCTGTGCAGAACCGCTGCAAGTAAAAGAGGGACACTTTATCCGCTTAGCACCTCCTGGTACCGTTGATGTGGAAGTGATTGAAGTGTCCTCACAGCAACTCAAAGACTAGAGATTTGCCAGAATTGGGCAGTTGCCGCCCTCAGGAGTTTGTTCGTGGATGAAAGGGAATTTAGTTTTCTTGAGTGATCGATAGGGTAAAGGCACTGCCGGCATTAGCGCGATCGCCCACAAACACGGAGTAGCTCCCTTGCTGCCAAACTCCTGGCACCGTGATACCACCCGCGCCTTGTTCTGCTGGGATGCAGATGGGGCTACCTGGACCTGTAATCAACAATGCCATTTGACCACTGCCTTGCACAGCGAAGGTTAGAGACGTGGCAGGCTCAGTTACCTGAACGACTTGATTTGGGGTTGCAGAAAACATGAAGCCCCGACAGGAATTGTTAGATTGTGCTCCACCCGAGTTGCCTCTGACCACAACAGTCGAATTCAACGGTGTTTGGACAGGGTTGCTATAAGCACTTGGCGCAATCACAAGAGCGATCGCCAGGGCTGTGGGAGCTGCCATCCAATGCATTAGGTTTTTCATAATTGTCGTTCCCCCACATACGGGCTTAGGGTGTGTATCTTTCATGTCTCGATCATAGGTTTACTGGCAGGATGACTGCGTCAGATCTATGACAGTTCCCATAGCGGCATGAGTCTGGGGTTTCTACAACCACGTATAATCAAATGCTCCATAGCTTTAGAGATTGAACATACAATTCAGGTTTGGTGTGGCACGGCTCCGCCGTGCCACACCAAACCTGGGATTTTCACTAAATTTTGCCCCATGGGGGTGGGGGCTGCGTCCCCACGCAGGGGTTCCACCCCTGCACCCCCGTTGTAAAACGTTTAAGTGGGTCTATTAACAGCTCCATTAGGAATCGTGGATTTAATAGAACCGGATTCTTGCGTAGGATGTGTTAGCGCAGCGTAACGCATCGACTCTAGGGCTTGTGATACGTTACGGCGATCGCCTAACACATCCTACAAAAACCGATCTGATTTACTTCTCATTCCTTAACTTGAATAACTGTTTTGGGAGAGTGCGGCTCCGCCGCACTCTCCCAAAACAGTTGTGGATTTTAATTTTGTAAAGATCCATGAGGTGTGAGCAATCAATCGGTGTTGCAATGATATGGGCTATACGGATCAGGCTAAAACAGCGAGTAAATCAGTGAGAAATAGATGCCGTTTTCCTGCCAGGTTTTCTCTCTAGAATCCACCGAAACCAGTGGGATGCCCCAATCTAAGCGGGCACTAAAGCGATCGCCCTGTCGCCATTGCAACCCCAGACCCACCCCCACTAAATGATCAGGACTTGGATCTGGGCTATTGCCATTATTCCAACCTATCCCCAGGTCAAAAAATGGAATCACCTGAAGCAAACCATCAATACTGCGGACTCGGAGAACCGGAAAGCGTAACTCGGCAGATGCCAATGCGCCGTTATCAGATAGTAAAAAATCCTGGCGATAGCCCCTGACACTAGTCTGACCCCCAATGCCAAACTGTTCCAGCGGTAGCATTGTGCCATCGGAAAGCTGGACATCGGTTCGCACTAACAGCAGCGTATCTGGTGCTAAAAGGCGTACCCATTGTCCCTGTCCTCGCCACGAAAAGAATCGGCTGTCAGGGGCATTGCTATTCACCGTTGCACCCAGGGCATCTAACCCCAAACTAAACTGCGATCGCGCTGCCAGAACGTGCCGACTGCTACGCTGCGTCCATTCTTGAAAAAAGCGTAGTGCCGTGACCCGTGTGCGACCCTCTTCATCGGCACCGGGCGATAGAGGAAACCCGCCAATATCATCAAAGCCCAATTCAGTACGACTCGTCTGGTGAGAAGCCGTGACACCCAACGCAAATTCTTCACTAGGGGTCTGGAACAACGGTTGGCGATAGGTGAGTTCGTAATACCGCGATTTAGCCTGGATATCGAGTGCATTAAACGGATCTTCAATCACTTCACTGCCCGTAATGCCAAAGGCAAATCGCAGGGTGCCATTGCGGGGATTGATCGGCAGGGTGTAACTGGTATCTACCCCATTACTCCCATCGGTATTGGTGTAACCCACAACTAAACCATCACCCAGACCCAATAGATTTGCCTGGGTCATTTCGACCTGACGACGGAAACTACCCACACTAGGCGATCGCCCATTATCCAACTCAACCTGAAGATTAAAGCTATCGGCTTCTTCGACCTGCACATTCAACAAACTGGTACCGGGGCGGATCCCGGCTGCCAATTCTGCCGAAAGATTTTGTAATAGGGGGTCAAGTTGCAGCAGTTGCAAGCCTCTCAGTAAACGATTGACGTTTAGCGGAGTCGATGCGGCGATCGCCAACCGATCGGCAATGTAGCTGGGATGTAGGCGTCGGGTGCCCGTGACATTGATGCCCTCCAACTGACCCTCAACCACCTGAATGCGAACTATTCCGTTGTCCAGGGTTTGTGGTGGAATAAACGCACCCGACGTGATGTAGCCATCTTCGGTATATAACTGCGTCACCGCAGAGCGGGCTTGCAACAACTCTGCAAAGGAGACATCGCCTGTAAAGGCTTGGGTCACAGCTGCCAACTCTTCCGGGCTAAAGACGGTGCTGCCGACCACTTCGTACGATTCCACATGGATAGTTGCAGGCACTTCACCCGGAATCGGTTCATCGGATGGGGTGGCTGGAGGTGTTGGAGCAGGCAATAACTCTTCGGGAGGGGGCAGTTGTAGCGGAGCATCGGGAAGAGGTTCTGTGGGTGGGCGATCGGGCGACAGTTGCTTGGTCTCAGAAATAGGCGACGGATCAACCGCAACAGGACGTGCTAAATCGAGAGCTGGTTTCGGTGCAGAGATGGTATGAGGGGAAAGTGATGGGCGCTCGATCGATGGGTTAGAGACTTTCGGCAATACTGGCTCTAACTTAGGACTCGCGGTAGAAACCATCTGAGGGGGTAAGGGATGGGAAGAGGCGACAGGCGGTAGATCTGTTGCGATCGCAGGTAACACCTGTACACAAAAACTGAGCAGGGTCGTTTTTAGTAAGACTGCCCCATAGGAGTAAATGGGGTCGGCATTTAATTTAGGGGGCATAGGGAAATCAGTAATAAGAAATTATGGAGAAAGCTATCACAATCCAAACCGTAATACGAGATTCTGTACAGTATTTTTTTATGACGTAAAGTTTATTATTCAACCCAACGCTTGGAAGCAGACGTTTTAAAAGGGGGAACCATCCGTTTTGCAACTCAAGACTCAGAATTGCATCACCCCAAACATTATATTTTCTGCTTCTGACAGATCTGATGTTTTATATCGAATTCCTGGCATTTGGCTGATAGCAAAGACGAGATAAATCGCGTCTTAACCCAACGTCACCCCACCCTTGATCAGACACAGTATAGGTTCACAGGATTGAGGATTGCGTAAAACCCAGATCTTTTCGAGAGAGCGACGGCAGAGCCGTCGCTCTCTCGAAAAGAATTATAAGTTATTTAATTGGGGTTGCTTAAGCAACCCCAATTGATGAGCGATCAAGCTAGAGCTAATTACAAACAATCAGATTTGTTCCAACGGCAAACGTCTTAATAGGATTTATGATTTGGAATACATTAACCTGAAAAAATCTCATTCAGGAACCGACTCGCAATAAAAATATTGACTCCAATATTGGCTCTGAATCCTGCGACAGAGCCAGAAACTAGAAAAATCCTTTGACACGACATGCATGATGATTGACGGTCAAAGGTGAGTAACTATAAGTTTAGATAAAAAATGGATCGAACCATGATGTCAATTACTTGGACTCAAATTCTTTTGATCGTTGCATCATCCATCGCGATTACGATTCTGGTTTTTGTAGTGGTGCTGATTGGCGATCGCATCTCATCGCCTACCGATCGAGATTGACATAGCAAATCGCGACTACCTCGCAGGGATTAGCTACTTAAAAAGGTAGGGTTTTCAGTCGTGCAAAAAATATTTAAAAAACGAATAAGGTATATCATTTTTGTCATCCTTCATTCGGAAGATTCTTCATATTAAGTTGTGTTTCACATTACATTTTATTGCTCTAAAGCCCTGTAACCCTAAGAAATCTGTAAAAGTAATATTCATTAGGGCATTAATTTTAAGACGCTTTTGAGCAAAGGATAGTGCTAATGGTGTAATCTATTTTGTTTTTGTAGAAAAAATTTTTCTAAGCTATTTTCAAATACAAAACATCAGATTGTTGCACTTATCTTTGTTGCCAACATTTTATTTTGTTGGTTGAAGTCAGGTACATCAATATCTTGGCTTTGATTTAATTTCAAAAAATAGTCTGATGAATGTATTGGTTGCCAGATTTGTTTAATCTGCGATCGCAATCCTGACCTATAGCGTTGAATTGAAAGGCTGCTGATCAAAGGGTTGGCTGACTGATTCGTTACCTCTAGCGATTGAATTCGGTAAAGGCGATCGCAGCTTAATTACCCTTAAATTGCAGCATTGAACGTCATACTTTTCTAAGTTGAACCATAGGGTTTATAACCCCATTGAGTGCGTTGATTTCAACGCCAGCAGATGAACTGAACGCGATGCGTTGTTTAAAGTAAAAGTCGAGATAAGCATCGTGGATTTAATCAAACCGAAGATTTATTTTTGTCAGCGCGGCGGAGCCGCACTGACAAAAATAAACGTCCGGGTTTTAACTAATTTGTGATCCTGAGCATCGAGGTCAGGGTTGAGTAATATCAAGCCCTGAGAATTGTGGATCAAATCGACGATTGAATCCTTTGCAAGGGCGAACGACCATTCGCTTACATAACAAATCATCGACATTATTTGATTTCCATTCCGACGTTGCTTAATCCTTACTTGCAAGAGTTTTCTATTTTTTAGAACTACAAATTCCATCCAATTCAGGATTTTGTATGGGAAGAACGCAACATTTATGTTGGGAAGCGCGGCGACGCTGCGTTTCCCAACATAAATCTTCAGTTTTATTCAACTCACGATCCTGAGTAGCCCCAAGCTTTACTACCAAACAAACATCAAACCCAACAATCGTTAACACGGAGGAAATAATGTTGAAACTAGGTCGAGTGGCGCACTACAGCTTACCGATTTTAGGAATTTTGCTTTTCGCTGCTTGCACAACTAATCAAGGCGGCTCTGAAACTGGATCGACAGCCGATCAATTCAACTCGGCTAAAGGCTGTATGAATGTCGGTGTCTTGCTACCCGAATCTGACTCTTCGGCTCGCTATGAAGCTTACGATCGCCCATTGCTAGAACAAGAAATTAAAGCGGCGTTACCTGGAGTCACGATTCAATATTCCAACGCCAATAACAATGCAGATACGCAGCAAAATCAAGCCGAAGCTGCCCTGACCAAAGGGGCTTGTATTTTAGTGGTAGACCCGAGCGACAGCGAAAAAGCAGCCGTGATTGTGCAGTCAGCCAAAACCACTGGCGTGCCGGTGATTGCGTACGATCGCGTGATTCAAGATCCTGATACGGCTTACTATGTGTCATTCGACAATAAGCGGGTCGGCGAATTGCAAGGGCAATACATTGTTGACCAATTCCAGCAGGGCAACTTTGAGCTACAAAAGGGAGCCAACCTGGTGATGATCAATGGCTCTCAAACCGACAACAACGCATTACTCTTCCGAGAAGGAGCACTGAGCAAGCTACAGCCCCTGGTGGATAGTGGCGATCTAAACTTGATTTTCGACCAGTACACACCCAACTGGGATAATGCCAAAGCCCAGACGTTGATGGAAGGGGTATTGACCAAAGAAACCAACAACGTCCAGATTGCCTATGTGGCGAATGATGGCATGGCAAATACGGTCATCGCCGCACTGCGGGTGCAGAATATGAACGGTAAGGTGCTGGTCACAGGACAGGATGCCACCCTCACCGGCATTCAAAATATCCTCACGGGCGACCAGGCAATGACGATTTATAAGCCCATCATCGACGAAGCCAGAGCCACTGCCCAATTGGTAGCTGCCCTGAGTAAAGGAGAAGATCCCGGTAGTTTGGTGAATGGTCAGACTGAGGTTTTAGGCGGCGCTCAGGTACCTTCTGTCTTGGCAACCCCCATCGTTGTGGATATCAATAACGTTGCTGACACGGTGATTAAAGACGGCTTCCTGACAAAAGAACAAATCTGCCAGGGCTTGCCAGCGGGCGCAGGCGGCGTTTGCCCCTAATCCAAGTGAACGTTCGTGGGGGCTGTTTGCAGGCATAAACCGTTTCTCTCACTCCTGCCCATCGTCCCTGCGAAATCAGAGCAATTTCAACCGCAAACGCAACCGATCGGAGTGCGGCAGGCACCGTTCTCTGGCAGGAGATACAGTCCCTCAGTCCTCTCCATCTGTCGCGAATTTTATTGAAGTCGGTACCCAAATTATAGGGAGGGTTGATCAAAACTATGACCAATAGCGCAGTGACCGTGACGCCAGACGAACAAGCGTCAATGGGTAGAGTGCCCCGGTTACAACTTCGGGGCATCAACAAGTACTTTGGTGGGGTTCACGCCCTCAAAAATGTGGACTTCGATGTTTATGCCGGAGAGGTGGTCGGGTTAGTTGGCGATAACGGGGCAGGCAAGTCCACCCTGATTAAAACCATGTCTGGAGCGTACATTCCAGATGAGGGTGAAATTTTAATTGATGGGCAGCAGGTGAGTATTCAAAGTCCCCAGGACTCGACTCGCTTGGGGATTGAGACGGTCTATCAAGATCTGGCATTGTGCGACAACTTAGATGTGGTTGCCAACTTGTGGTTGGGTCGTGAAGCCTATCGCACCCTGATTCCGGGTGTGCTGAAGGTGTTGGATGAGACGGAAATGGAGCGGCAAACCATTGAGGTGCTGAAGACACTGGATGTCAAAATTCCATCGGTGCGTCAGCCTGTAGCGGCATTATCCGGCGGACAACGTCAGTGCATTGCTGTGGCTAAAACGATTTTGCGGAAGCCCAAGGTGGTGCTGCTCGATGAGCCGACTGCCGCATTGGGTGTGGTGCAAACGCGACAGGTGCTGAATTTAATCCTGCGGTTGAAGGAACAGGGATTAGCGGTCGTTGTGATTTCTCATAATTTGCATGATGTGTTTGAAGTGACCGATCGCATTACCGTGATGCGTCTGGGGCAGCGGGGCGGCACATTTGAAACGCGCAATATTGCCCGCGAACGGGTTGTGGCTGCCATCACAGGTGCCGATGTCGCCGAAGTAACGCCGAATGACGCCATATAAGGGGAAGGAACCAAAATCACTATGGAAAGCTTAGATCCGAATGTTTCAAAACCTTCAGATGGGGCGATCGCCACGACCCCTCCAGAGGACACGATACAACCCACCAAACGACAAACGTTTAGTGTGCGATCGCTGATGCGGGGCGATATGGGGTTTATCCCTGTCTTGCTGACTCTGGCGTTGATCACAATTTACTTCCAACTGACTACCAGTGGCGTTTTCCTTCAGGCACGTAACTTATCAAACCTGACGCAGCAAATTGTTACGATCAGCATTCTCAGCGTCGGTGCGGTGCTGGTATTGTTGCTGGGTGAAATCGATCTGAGTTTGGCAGCCGTAGCACAGGCGTGCGCCGCCATTATGGCAGTGCTATCGGTTTATCAAAATTTCAACCCCTGGCTAGCTATTTTCGTAGCGCTGGCAGTCGGTGCGTTAATTGGGTTAGTTAATGGCTTTTTTATTGCCGTGTTGCGAGTGCCATCGTTTATTGTGACGTTGGCAGGTTCGATTGGTTATGCCGGGTTCTTGTTGCTTGTGATGGGACGGCAAACCACGCTGATTGTGCGCGATCAAACGATTCGGTCCTTAGCGCCGACCTATCTCAATGATCTGTTGGGCTGGGGTATTCCACTACTGCTAGTTGCACTCTATGCCGGGGGATTGTGGTACGAACATCGTCGTCGCGCCCAAGCTGGACTACCAACCCGTCCCATGTCGCATATCGCCATGCAAACGGGTGCGGCACTGGCGATCGCCTTGATTCTGATTATTCTGTTCCAGTCATATCAAGGTGTGCCTCAAGCGGTAATGATTTCGCTCAGCATTATTGTGGTCTTCTGGCTGGTCTTACGCAAAACCGGCTTTGGTAGACACCTGTATGCGGTAGGCGGCAATGCTGAAGCCGCACGGCGGGCAGGCATCAACGTCGTAGGCATGAAAATTGCCGTGTTTATGCTGGCATCGACACTGGCAGCCTTCGCAGGCATTATGCTAACGTCTCGCAGTACAGCAGTTGCGACTCAGGTCAGTTCTACTTTGCTGTTGAATGCGATCGCCGCTGCCGTCATTGGGGGGGTCAGCCTGTTTGGCGGTCGAGGGTCGGTTTGGGCAGTCGTGTTAGGCGCGCTGGTCATTGGCAGTTTGGATAATGGCTTAGACCTGTTGAACCAAGATCAAAGTGTCAAAAGCATTGTTCAGGGTGCGGTACTATTGCTGGCAGTGACCGCCGATGCACTGGTACGTCGTTCTGGGGTTAAGGTCGGGAAGTAATACCGCTGTGCCATTCAAACAGTAGCAATCAGGGTTGAAATCCTCGCTTCGCGAAGATTTCAACCCTGATTGCTACTATGGCAGCCGAAGGGCTGATTAGGACAAAGGTTGCTATAGCACGTTTCAATTGAATTACTGTCGCTGCTCGATCACCAGAGTCAAACTCGTCCAACCGCCCTGAGCATCATAGCTCCGAATCATGCGTTGCCTTAAATGGGGTTCGATCAACCAACCTGCTTCTAGAAAAAAGGGTTGTCGTCTAGGAACCGTCAGGGGGGCGCTGGCAGAAGCACCATCGGGTAATAACAACACCTGCATAGGATAACTGCCCGTTTCAAATAACAATCTGGAACCATCGATAGTTGCAGAGGACTTTAACTCCATCTGAGGCATGGTGAGTTGCTGACAGAGGCGATCGCCTTCCAAGCTAATCGACAGCGTTGTAGCATACTGATCGGGTCTACGTAAGTCTGGGTAAAGGGTGATAGCGTCTCCCACCCAGGTACCGAGCAACGCGTCTACGGTCAGGTGGGGCTTTTCGGCAGCAGGAGTGCCCTGGCGATGTTCGCGGATGAGGGTCAGTTGATCAAGTTGACTATCGCGATTGAACAGTTGCACCAATCGTAAACGGCGATCGCCATGAATAAACCCGATTTCTGCGCCGAACTCAGAAAACGGACCAAACTGGAGCGACCCAAAGGAAAACGCCCCATTGCCAAACAATAGAATGCCTCGGCTCAACGAAGAATATTCCAACACAGTTTCGTTGACCAGTTCACCCGATGAAGCAGAAAAGTACTGTAGCGTTTGGCGTACCGTTTGATTCTGATTCACCCCTGCTAACGACACCAAAGAAGGGGTGTCTTCCCTTAGGTTTCCTTGAGGCGACAGTCGGGTAAAAGAACCTTGCCAACTCCCTAAATTTTTCAGCAAGCTTTCCCATTGCCCTGGCAAGTCAATTGATGTCATGAATTGGTGCCGTTATCAATTAGGTGTTCTTATACAGTTTTACGCAATCGGGTGAAGATGGGCGATTTGTCCTGAGCCCGTAGCACTTGCCTGATCGAATCCTAAAGCGTGTTTTAAAACTCGCTAAGAGGGTTGTTTTTTCGTACGCGAAGCGCACGAAAAAACAACTTCTATAGTTCTACGCAATCTAGTTAGGACATCAGGGGGGTGGGGCGGTGCCCCCACGCAGGGGTTTCACCCCTGCACCCCGTCCTAACCCTAATGCGTACCGCTATACATGGAATTTTGCGATGGCATGCAGGGGGTCTACCACTACATGAGGCAGTGCCCACACGCCAACGTCCTGACGTGAATCCGTAAAGCTATATTTCTAAATTCTGATTAAACGTGATGAGAAAAAGTGATGATTCTTGCTCGAACTGCACGATCCATCACCGTGGTGAATAGGTGTTTCCGATCGATCCCCAAACTCTAAAATAAACGCCCGTTTCGACCGTTTTTGCGCAGAAATAACTTCCCAGTCACAGCAAGGGACTCAAGCTTGTCTTCACCCCATAGAGAGATAAACATCTTTGAGATCTGTCTGTATGATGTGATACGGTTGTGTATTGTTTCTAGATGTTTTTAACACTTCCATAGAAAATTTCACGCTTCTACCAAAAAGTTATTTTCGTGTATGAACCTCATTAGTTTTCTCTGGATTGCCTCACTGGCAGGCAGTTTTTTGTCTCTCCAGAGTTTTTTAAAAACTGTCGAATCAGTTCAGACTTCTCTTTCTATCAGGGTTGGATCAGCTGGAAGTATCATCAGTTCTCCGTTTTTAAGCAATCAACCCCCTCTGGCAATGTCTTTTGCGGCAGCTGGTTGGCATCGTCCTACAGCGATGGCATCCACTCATTCCAGGCTAAAGCAGACCGTAGAAGACGCTATTGACCCTGTACAAGGATTTTTGGGATTCTTTATTCGCTGGACAGAACTCGGCAAGCCGTTGGCATCCCACCCTCAAGTGACGGTAGTTCGATCGATTTCTTCTCCGGCAACTCCTAACCTGGCACCATCGGTCACCTTGCTCACAGCTCTATCGTCTTGCGATGTCTTGAAACCGATACAAGCGGTCAGTCAGACCCCAGGCGATCGCAATATGTTTCAAATTCGGGTCAACAATCATCTGATTGCCGAGTTGCCCAATCAGGCACAAGCCAATGCTATTGCCAACCAACTGCGACAGACATTTCAATCCGAAGGGTTTGACCCTGCTGCCTTACAGCCCGCAGTAGTGAATAACCAACCGGCAGCAAAAGTGGGCGACACGGTTTTATTTACGGTTGATTCATCGCTGGCAAGCGCGCTGGAGCGCAACGCTGAGTTATTGGCGATCGCCTGGGTGAATGAGTTACGCATTGCGTTAGATCTCGAACCGTTTACATTGGTCGAGGCGCAAAGTTTAATGTATGACTTAACCCGCACGGAGACAACGCTGGAAGGCAGTGCCTCCTGGTATGGACCCCGGTTTCACGGGCGCTTAACTGCCGCTGGCGAAACCTTTGACCAAAATGCCATGACTGCGGCTCATCCTTCATTACCGTTTAACACGTATCTCAAAGTCACCAACTTGAGCAACGGTAAGTCGGTCGTCGTACGCATTAACGATCGCGGTCCCTATGTGGGTCAACGATCGCTAGACCTATCACAGGAAGCCGCCCAGTGTTTGAATAGCGATCGCCTGGGGGTGGTGCCGTACAGAGCTGTTGTCTTGCAATCCGACGTCATTGATGTGGGAAATGGCGTAGACCAACCCGCTATTGTGCAAAACCGTCCAGAGCAACGGATGATGGCAAGCCGTTAATTTACCATATGACGGGAAATATTTAAGAGCCTCGCTTCGCGAGGCTCTTAAATATTTCCCGCGTGATTTGGAGGTAGAGGGTGCGTGCCCATTGGGCACGCACCCTCTAAAGCGTTGCGTGGGTTGATTCGGTACGGTGTTGTGGGGCGCGGAGCGCCCCACAACACCGTTTCTGTCGTTAGACCATGCCGACAGTTGCATTGGGCGACAAAATAATGTGCCGATGCCGATCGACACTCAACCATTCTTCTTCGCGCAACTGGCTGAGAAGTCGAGTTACGGTTACCCGAGTTGTGCCAATGGCATTGGCAAGCTGTTGATGGGTCAGCCGCACACTGAGGCGCGTACCACCCGGAGTTGGGTAGCCGACTTCTTGCTTAAGTAACATCAGTAGATGCCGGAGTCGATCTTCAACCCGACGGTAGCCAACCATCGCCAGGATCGCTTCTGTCTGACGTAAGCGGCGAGTTAGCTGGCGAAACAGACTTTTTGCCAGCACCGGCGACTGATCAATTTCTGCCTGAGTCAGCCGCATCAAATCGACATCAGAAAGGGCGATCGCCTGATACGGACGGATCAAGGTCAGGGGCAACCCAAAGAGCATCGAGGGTCCTGCCAAACCCAGCAATGCTTCATCGCCTGTATCGTAAAGCGTCCCTAACTGCACCACTCCCCGACAAACCACCCAAATCTCGTTAGGTGACATGGCAATCTCTTGTCCACTGTAGTAGGGGTAAAGGCTACGCCCCCGATAAAGTTCCTCCAACAATTGTCGTAGATCGAACGCAGGGGTCGCTTCCAGGGCAAAAGATTGAAGCATATGTGTTACCTAGATTACCTGACCGCATCCTAAAGCGCTGAGCTAAAGGAGAGGTAATCCCTAGATTGCCTTAAGGTTAAGGTTTATCGCAATTCTCCAGGTGCGATCGCTCACCGTCCCAGCAACACCACCATGCCAACACCACCAAAATACAACGCTAAAACTGCACCCCCCAGAAGAGACTGCGTAATCGGGTCAGTGGAAGGGGTTAACACGGCTCCTAATACTGCGGCACCCAGAAACACAATCCGCCAGCTCGACAGCATTTGCTTGGACGACACAATGCCCAACAAACCCAGTAGCAACTGAATCACTGGAATCTGGAATGCCAGCCCCGTACTAAACATGAGCAGCAGCACAAACTCAAAGTAGCGATCGATTGACCAGAGTTGCTCGACCACACCTTCGCCGTAGTTGATAAAGAAATTTAAGGCTGCCGGAATCAAAGCAACATAGGAAAAGAACAAGCCCGCCACAAATAAGATCGTGGAACCGAGAACAATAGGACCTAAGAAACGGCGCTCGCGGCGAGTCAGACCGGGTAAAACGAACTGAATAATTTGATAGAGAATAAACGGACTTGCCAGCAACAGCCCACTGTAGCCCGCAACTTTAATGGAGACAAAAAAGTATTCGCCTGGAGACAGTTGCAAAAATTTTGCCCCCTGTGCGGGAATTTCCAGCAACCGGACAATTTGATTGACAACGGTGAAGCAGCCGATAATCCCGATTACAGCAGCAATTAAGGAATAGAAAATGCGCTGTCGCAGTTCTTCCAGATGATCAAACAACGACATCTCGATGTCATCCGGCACTTCGTCATCCGGCACTTCGTCAGGTGGGTTGAGATCAGGTTTACTGACCGCAGCAGCGCCACTCGCCGTCTTGAGTGCAGCGTCATGGTTGGAATTTTGGTTGGATGCAGTTTCCAATTCCGAGGGAGCAGTCATGGGTTAAGACAGTCAAGCTAAGGTTGCAGATAATACTAGCCTAACGTCTTCATGACGGCAAAGCCCAAATTATTCGACGTTCCTAAATTCTTATAGCGATCCTAAATTCGGTGTGAAAGCGCCCGCCCTTCGGGCGGGCGCTTTCACACCGAATCATTTTCACAGATCAAATAGGATTGCCATATATGGCGGTACGCATTAGGGCTAGGACGGGGTGCAGGGGTTTCACCCCTGCGTGGGAACACCGCCCCCGACATCCTGATGTCCTAACTGGATTGCGTAGAGCCATACATATAGCCCATACATATAGCAATGTAGATAGTCCCAGAACTGTTCGATTTTTCGTGGCGCGGGCGACGCCCGCACCACGAAAAATCATTGCATGAATACCGTTACCAGCAATAGAGGACAATGAAAATAATTTGTCTCAACTAAAATCCTGGCGATGCTGGCATAACTTACATGGCATCTAAACCCGAATCCCCCATTCGTGTAGAGGTCACGGTTCAGTCGGATCAATCAAATCTGCTGGATGGACTGGCATATTGGCAAGAATTAGGGCTGCTTTCCCCCGAGCAAGTTCGACAGATCTGCCGCCAACATCTGGTTTGCACTCTGCCAACGCCCAGTGCGATCGCAACTCAGACTGACTCCGAACCCGATTTCATCACTGATTTCATCACCTCCCCCCCTCGCAAACAACCCATTGCCGCAGGCGTCTGGCAAGATAATGTTGCCCTGTCGTCTGTGCCATCGCCTGCACCCGCCCCTCCTCCCAGTGTTATCAGCCAGCGGTTGCAAGCTTTGATGGCTGAGATCAGCGTCATCTGGCTGCTCTTTCTGGGCGTCTTCATGGTGGTGGTTTCGTCTGGTGTGCTGGCAGCGAGCCAGTGGAATAATTTTTCTCCATCCGGTCAATATGCCGTGTTATGGGGCTATACCCTGGCATTTTGGGGAGCCAGTCTTTGGACGGCTCGTAATCCCAGCTTGCGGCTCACCGCACAAATGCTTCAGGCAACCACACTGCTGATCATTCCCATTAACTTTTGGATGATGGATGCGGTGCAGATTTGGCAATACGGATGGGGAATGGCGATCGCGTTGATTGCTGCCCTGAGTCTAACGGCGATCGTCGTGCAACTGCTCAGACCTCTGTTGCCGTCGTTTATGAATCTGGGCTTGCTAGTCAACGGTGTGGCACTGAGCTGGTTGCATTGGGGCTGGTCGGTTGCATCCGTTCCCCTCGTCGCCACTTACCTGGGCACGATAAGTACCGCAGCCGTTCTCGCCTATCAAGACCAACGTCATCAGGGATTCTCCTCAGCGGCATCTGCATCAACGGATGCCGTTCAAGCCACCGATGAACCAACGACCCATCCCGTCGCTACCCCTGATCCGCCGAACGACGCCTTAGCCTCGGGGCTGGTCACGATCGCCCTGTCAGTGTTGCTATTGGTGTTCCGAGCGCTCTGGGTGGCGCAGGTACCCTTTCATCGCTTAGGTTTAGCCGTTGGCATCTGTGGATGGTTGCTCTGCTGGCTATCCCGATATAATCCGGCTCGCCATCTATGGAGCAAATTGGGCATTGGCTTGCTCTGTCTGGGCTGGCTGGCAACGGTGTGGATCGAACCTCCCTGGCAGGCGATCGCCATTAGTGGGTTAGGGTTGGGGTTATTAGGCGATCGCTTGAAACGGCTGCATCAGTCTGAAGACCTGGCTGCTTTTGCTCTGGTTGGTCTTCAGGCGTACTGTCTACTGTGGGGCTTGCTCCCGGTTGTGTTCCGGCAGCAGTTTCTCGACCGTTGCATCCGTATAGCGGGTGCAGATGGTTTACCGCTGGCATTACTGGGCCTGGGCATCTTGCCCTACCTCTGGCTGCTGCTGAGACTGGCAAAAAGATTGCGACGCGCCCAACAGCCTCACCTGGTTAGATTCGTCGAGTTTTTTGCGTTGGGATTGGGTGGATTGCTCACCTGTGCCAGTCTATTCAACCCGCTAACGCGATCGCTCAATCTCTCCCTTTCTGCCCTGACATTGTTGGTGATGATCTATCGGCGGGGCGTAATCCATCGCTCGCTGGTTTACTTGAACCATGCGGTTGCATTGGGGGCGATCGCTGCCTGGATCTACTGGTTCTTACCCGACCTCAGCCGCAATCGCTGGGCAGCTATTGTGCTGATTGGCATGGTGATCGAGTGGATTGCTAGCCTCGATTGGCGTCCGATCAGTCGCAGACCACCGGCTGCTCGGTTTCCACAACTCTACCAATGGCGGCGCAGTGCCTGGCGATTTGGTTTAGTGCTATCGGGGATCAGCTATTGGCTGTTAACCGATAGTTCCTTCTGGGTGCTGATGGAAGAGCAAGCGCATGGTCCGATCAATCGTGCCTGGATCTGGCTACTAACGCCGCTGACCCTGACTGTTTTGGGATATCAACGGCGACTGCCTGAGCGCAAAACAGCCGTTTGGCTGAGCATTATTGCGTTGATTGTGATCCAGCCGCTCACCTTCTTCTTTTCCCTATCTCGTCTCATCAGTCTGGGCTTGGCAACGGTGTTGATGCTATTCAATACCAAGCGAGTCAAGGATCTCAGTGCCGCATTACTGACCATTGGGTTTGGCTTGGGCTTTATTGCCGATGCTATTTGGCAACAGTTTGGCGATCGCCTGACAACGGGTTGGGTGTGGAATCTGCTGGCGATCGCCGCATTAGGACTCTGGTTGTTTCGGGGTTGGTTGCGTCGTCGCCATACGATTGTGGCAAAGCTCTATATTCGAGCCAGTAATGCCTGGGCGATCGCCATCGCTGGGGTGACAATTGTATGCTTAACCGGGTCTACAGTTCTGACGTACAACGGCATCCAGACAGTGGAGTGGAGTGAAGTAACCGCCTGTGCGGTACTGGCGATCGCGATCGCCTATCGCATCTGGCAACAACCCACCGACCTGGGATTTTACGGCATCGCCTGGAGTCTGGAACTCTGCGTGGCTAATGTCCTAGCAATCCAGCCAGACCTGTTTACCCGATGGCATATGCCCCTGGCAACTGCCAACCTGCTGCTGGGACTGGTTGCCCAACTGGCGGCAGATCGATGGGTCAGGCGCACTCAAGGGTCTTATCGCTCTAGCTGGCATGTGATCCCGCTGGTTTACGCCAGTTTCGGTGTGTTCTTAGGACATACAGCCGTGTTTGCGGCAACAACCGGGGTCTATACCTTAGTAGGTGCGGTGATTGGCATAGGCGTTGGGCGACGACAACCCGCCCTCAAACCGTTTACGGTTATTGCCCTGATCGCTGTTTCGGTGGCGGCTTACGAACTGCTGATCTATCAACTGCTTCAGGCACCCGGTGGCAAACCAGGAGACGGCGTGGTTGTACTGGCAGGTCTGGGGTGCTTATTAACCTGGGGCGATCGCTTGCCAGCTCGATGGTGGCGCACGGTTCTAAGATTGTCTGAGAAAGATGTGCAGGTGTTTGGCACGGGTCATTGGATTGTCAGTAGCGCCTTTTTGTTACTGGCTCTGACGTTGCCCCGCAGCATCACCGGAGGTTATCTCTGGATTGCGATCGCCATCATCTTAGCCGTGTATGCGCTTTGGCAGGGTCGTCGCCAGCACGCCTGGATCTATACAGGAATCGTCACCAGCTTGATGGCAGTGGGTTATTTCCTTTATCTGGTGATCCCCGATACAAACCAGCTGCTCACCTGGGCAGGGGCGATCGCCTGTCCCATTGCTTATGGATTTCATGTGGCACCCTGGCGGAGATGGGGTTGGTCGGTTGAACCCTGGCGACAGTCAGCCATTGTGTTACCGGGGACTGTACTGGCAGTCACAGCTGGATTTTCCACGATCCCGATTGTGCTGATCGTTGCGGCTTTCTATGCCTGGTTAGCCAACGCCACTGCCCAAATTCGCCTGAGTTATCTGAGTTTGTTATTGGCAGACTGGGCAATCTTTCGCTGGCTGGCTGCTCTCAAGATCTCTAACCCACTCTGGTATACCTGTGCAATAGGAGTGTCACTGCTTTATCTGGCTCAGATTGATCCCGCTTTGCGATCGCCTTCTGAACGCGATAAACGGCATCTGCTCCGCTGTCTGGCAGTGGGATTGGTTTGTTTAACGGCGATCTATCAGGCTGAAACCAGTTTGGCGATCGCCTTGTTTACCGTTGGCTTGGGATTTGTCCTATTGCTGGTGGGCTTAATGCTGCAAGTACGAGCCTTTCTGTTTATTGGCACTGCCACCTTTCTACTCGAAATTCTGCGGCAGCTATGGCTGTTGTTCTACACCTACCCATTGCTCATCTGGGCAGTCGTGTTTGTCATGGGGCTACTGTTGCTGTGGATTGCGGCTACGTTTGAAGCCCGTCGCACCCAGGTATCTACCTTTGTCCGCTACTGGATGACAGAATTAGATCAATGGGAATAGGTACGTAGATCGGTATCCTGTGAGAAAGCCTATGGTAGTGTTGACCAGCGGCGTGCCGCTGGTCAACACTACCCATATCGTTTCTTAGCCCGTTGTGCTACTCAACATTAGCTAGCGATCGCTGCCAATTGCGACGGTTCAATTTCTGACACCACTTCATAAATGGTTGTAGTGGGGGTTCCGGTAAACAACGGAGCCATTTTTTTGAGGATGTCATGATATTCCGCCGTTTGATTGGAATCCATGTCATCAACACTTTCCCAAAAAATAATCGAAACCCCTCGGTCAGAATCGGTCTCGCGCAATAAATACGCCCCCTTAAACCCCTGACCATAGGTCGCGATCGCCTGCTCATACAGGTGTTGAG
Source organism: Calyptranema fuscum S582 (assembly GCF_055793305.1). Classification (NCBI taxonomy): domain Bacteria; kingdom Bacillati; phylum Cyanobacteriota; class Cyanophyceae; order Oculatellales; family Oculatellaceae; genus Calyptranema; species Calyptranema fuscum. Next base: position 47,896 of record NZ_JBSLYH010000021.1, on the reverse strand, counting down.
CTTCGGCAAATTTACCGGGTTTAAACTCGCCGACGGCAACATGGGCATATTGATGTTTGAGGAAATCTTGAAAATCACTCACGGTTAGGTTTCTCCTGGTTCGCTCTATCCAATTCTTCTACTGCGTCATGCTGGTTTAGAATCGTTGGGCGTCCATCCCTGGTTCTAACCCAGTTTGTGTTGACGGGCGTAAGGACGTAAGTATTGGGTAAAAATCCTTGATGTACTTCGAAAATCCTTGACCAAATACTACGCCCCTACGGGATTTGACGGCTTCAACCTAAAATCCGGCAGAATAGTTTATCTCATCCCCGATCATTACAAATAACGCAGTCTATTCAGTAGATATTGTGGAGCGCTTCGCTGGTGAATGTGGTGAAGTGATGCAAATCTAAACGCGCGACAGACGAACCGCTACGAAAAGTAACGTCAGGGCGATCGCCATCCCTGCTGCCGATGTCCAAACTAACGCTTCATCCAAATGACGAATAGCGATCGCTATCAATGCCCAGATGATCACCAGAGGATAGGCAAAATCCAGTTTTTCGACTAATGTAATCGCGGCCAGCATGACCGCAACAATCATCACCAACACTGTCCAGCGTTGGGGCGAAATCTGCCAACCATCCCAGCCCTGGTCGTATAGAGCCAGCGCCACATTAACAATCGTAGCTACGCTAATCCAGCCCAGATACACACTCATCGGTGCCAGCAAACACCAGCGATCGCCGCGAGACGCTCGTCCATGCAGTTTGGATGTCCGCCAATAAATCCCCATCAGTGGCAACAAGATGCCCAACATAGCCACCACCGATAGCCAATACAATTGCAGCTGAAACACATAAATCCAGATAATCTGGGCAATACACGCCAAAATCAGCAAGCCATCGACGTAGCGCAGGGTGGGATTGTGGCGTTGGGCAGGCAGCAACTGGTAAACGCCGAACACGAGCAACCCCAGGTAAATCAAGCCCCAGATGGCAAACGCATAGTTTGCCGGAATAATTAAAACATCTTTGAACACCGTATTGGCAAGAGTGCCGATGTTGACGCCATTCAACGGGTAAAGGTTAGAAAGCGTATTGACTAAAAACGTTCCCAGGATAGCAACCAGGGTTGCGATTTGCCGGGGAACATCGAACGGAGAACGAGACATTGAGTTGTCCATAACACTGATTGCCCTTACCCATGCTGAAACGTGCGCAAATCATGACAAAGAAATCCATGCAATGATGAAGTGTGCGGCGTAGCCCCTGCGGATATGCTGCACCTCTGGTGATGATTTTTTTGAACCGATCGCGACATGATCGGCTCAAAAAAATCATGCCGACGGCTAGAGCAGTCAGCCACCCCCGCATCTAACCATGATCACTGATTTAGACCGGGTTCACCTTGGCAAATAGCGGTTTCCGACAGAAACTGCCATCCGCCAAACTAAATTTGGTTTAGGATTATCCAAATCATATTCAGTAGGACGGTAGCAATGTCATACCCCTACGACAGATGTGATTCACTCACGTTAGGTTGTCATCGGGCGATCGCCCCTACTTACTATGCCTAAAGCAGGTTTATCCCTCTTTGTTTCTGTGCTAATAACGCTGGCTTTGGCATTGGGTTGGGTTCTGCCTGCCCAGGCGCAAAGTCTATCGGTTGCATCCTTAGGCGATCGCTTTGCCCCCATAGTGGGATCAACGGTTGATCCCCTGATTCCCACGGTTTCCGATTCATCATTTCTTGCCCTTTTTTCTTCAGGAGGAGCATCCGTGTTTTCGTTCTCTGGAAAGCGACCCAGCACTCTCGGCGTCAAAGACAACAAGTTATCCCTCTGTCCCAATTCACCCAACTGCGTCAACAGCCAAACCCCAGGCTCAGATAAACAGCACAGCATTGCTCCTTTAGCCTATCGGTCTAACCCTGAGCAAGCGATGATGCGCTTAAAAACGGTGGTGCAGGGCATGGAGCGAACGAAGATCATTACCGATCAAAAAGACTATCTCCATGCCGAGTTCACGACTGCTTTGATGGGCTTTGTGGATGATGTTGAGTTTTATCTCGACCCCAAATCGGGTGTGATCCACGTTCGGTCTGCCTCCCGCTTGGGGCAATCAGATATGGGCGTGAATCGCAAACGGGTCGAAGAAATCCGCGCTAAGTTGTTGAAACTGGAAGGGATGACTTAAGCTGGCGACCTCGCCAAGTCCAGCCCCATCCCGTTTCAGTTTTAATGATGGAGGCGATCGCGATCGCTGCCACTATCATGCCGCCCACTCCGGTTAACCACCAATATCGGGGTGGGATTTTTGATCCCTGTTCACCCACACGGCGCAAGTCATACTGTAGGGCGATCGCAACCAAACTCAAGGCGATCGTTCCGGCATCTACCAGCGTGCCATTACCCAGACTCAGGTTCACCAGCACGGCGATCAAAACGATCCAGGGCACCGTACACAACAACAGCATTAAGCCAATAAATAAGACGGTTTTAGGGAAATTGCGTTGTGATCCCATATATAAATTTTTCGTCCACCCTTCCCACAGCGATCGCCAGGAATGGTACATCCGCACCGCAACAATTTCAGAGCCAGAGATAAATTTCAGGGTTAAGCCTTTTGCTTTAATCCGTCGAGCCAGTTCCACATCTTCTACCACCTGATCGCCAACGGCACGGTGTCCCCCAATCGCTTCATAGGCAGTACGCCGGAAAAACATAAAGGGTCCCGCCGCAAAGGCAGTATCGCTTTGGGGATCATTCACAGCCTCAAAGTTAAAGCCGATGAGAATAATGCTAAACATTAATGGTTGCACCACCCACTCCGCCATACAGTCACACAAAATGGCGGGTCCATAGCTGAGCAAATCGATCTGCTGTTGATCAACCGTTTGCAAGGTAGCTTCGATCGCACCGGGATACAATCGCACATCCGCGTCGATAAACAGTAAGACATCTCCGGTTGCGTGTTCCACGGCTTGAACACACGCCCAGTTTTTACCGACCCAGACTTCTCCCTCAGGGCGATCGCCACCCGCTAAAAGATGCAGCCGGGGATCATTTAATTCTTTTTGTAACGCCTGGGCGATCGCCCAAGTGTCATCGGTTGACTGGTCATCAATTAGCCACACCTCAAGGCGATCGCCCGACAGGGTCGTACTATCGAGTACCGAGCGCAGACACTCTGCCACATTCACCGCTTCGTTGTAGGCAGGAATAATCACAGAGATACAAGCCGATGCCAATAGACCCTCTGGAGGAGAGATCCCATCCTCATCTGCTACAGATGAGGTAGCTAGGGCAGCAGAGGATAGGTGGGTCCCGTGGACAACAGGTGCCTTCTCTTCAGCATCGGGATGGGGGACAAAACTTTCTGCCAGCCTACGTTGCACCCGTGGAGCCTGTTGAATTGCAGTCCTTAACTTCAAGGCATAGATTGCCAGCGCCAGGAACGCAACCACGGCAAGAATCAACAAAATCAAGAATTTTACCCCTGAAAAAAAAGTAGTGAGAATTGTCTGATAAGAAACTTCAATATATACTGCCGCAGGTCATAAACTTAGCGCTTGACAAAGCCGGACAGCGACTAGAAATCAGGGCAATTCCTGGTTTTCCTACGGCAACAATGCCTTCAGCGATGGGCGAATGCCAGATAGCCTGGGTATTATTTTGTATAACGTGTTACTTCTGGCACTGTTTGGGTGGATCAACTGGGATTTTTGGCAGCTCAGTCTGTGTTTCAAGCTCGACATCGAAGAAACAATACTCCCTCGCCTCATCTGCTATTAGTAAGAATTTGTAATCCTTGCTTATAATCTGTACAGGAATCTTCCTATTCCTAAACAGATTTTCATCTGATCCTAAGACGCTAAAGTTAAAAAGTTAGTTAATGATGCCTCGAATTCTCGTCATTGATGATGATCCTGCGATCTCAGAGTTAGTCGCTGTCAACCTGGAAATGGCTGGCTACGATGTCAACCAGGCACCAGATGGTATTAAGGGGCAAGCTTTAGCATTACAGCTAATGCCTGACCTGATCATGCTGGATTTAATGCTACCCAAGGTAGACGGATTTACGGTCTGTCAGCGCCTCCGCCGAGATGAGCGGACGGCTGATATTCCCGTGTTGATGCTGACTGCGCTCGGTCAAACTCAGGATAAAGTAGAAGGCTTTAACGCGGGTGCCGATGATTACCTGACCAAACCCTTTGAAATCGAAGAAATGCTGGCGCGGGTGCGAGCGCTGTTGCGACGCACAGACCGGATTCCTCAGGCAGCTAAGCATACTGAGATTTTGAATTATGGACCGCTGACTCTCGTTCCAGAGCGGCTCGAAGCGATTTGGTTTGATAAAACGGTAAAGCTAACTCACTTAGAGTTTGATTTGCTGCATTGCCTATTGCAACGGCACGGGCAGACCGTTTCGCCCAGTGAAATTTTGAAAGAAGTTTGGGGCTACGATCCAGACGACGACATTGAGACGATTCGGGTGCATGTCAGACACTTAAGAACCAAGCTAGAGCCAGATCCCCGGCATCCTCGGTATATTAAAACGGTGTATGGCGCGGGCTATTGTTTAGAGTTGCCCGCTACCGCCGAATCAGTCGAAGAGCCAGCCGAATCGTCCGAAGCGAGCTAGGCTTCAACGTCTCCACCGACGATCACGTCCTGAATCCGCAAGCTGGGACCCCCACAGCCAACGGGTAAGCCACTTTGCCCTCCTTTACCACACCCCCCAGATTCATCCCAGAAGAAGTCGTCTCCAATGGCTTCGATATCGGATAGGGTTTTGAATACATTGCCGGAAAGCGTTACATCTCTTACAGGTTCTGCAATCTCGCCGTTACGAATCATCCAGGCTTCCCCGGCAGTGAAGGTAAACATTTCACCATTGGTCATGCCACCAATCCAGTTGCGGGCATAGACACCTTCTTTGATATCTGTGAATAGTTCGGCAACGGGTGTATGACCTCGCTCAATCCAGGTGTTGGTCATGCGAACAATCGGCGGGTAATGGTAGCTAAGACAACGAGCATTACCTGTGGGTGTTTCGTCGAGTTTTCCGGCAGTTTCGCGGGAGTGTAACCGCCCGACTAAAACGCCATCGCGAATTAGTTGGGTTGTAGTAGCAGGTACGCCTTCATCGTCGTAATAGTAACTGCCACGATGCCCTTCGGGTGCAGCCCCATCAAAGATCTGGAGTTCGTCTGAACCAAACCGCCGACCCAGCGTCATCACTTCCATGAGATCAGGGTTTTCGTAGGTCATGTCGGCTTCTGACAGGTGACCGAAGGCTTCATGGACAAACAAACCCGTGAGGATGGGATCAATCACAACCGTATAGGTATTCCCTTTCACCGGCGGCAATTCTAATGCATCAACGGCACGCTGAGCCGCACCCCGCACTTGCTCATCCAGGCTTTCCATATCTTCGTAAGCTTTGCGCGAGCCCGTGGTTTCTCGCCCGGTTTGGACGGTTTCTCCATTGCGAGCCGTTGCCGCAAATCGCATTTCCATATCAACCCAAGACTGCTCGATTAGCGTTCCTTCGGAGGTAGCTAAGATCATTCGTTGACTGCTGTCACCATAGCGAACGGAGGTCGTCGCAATGCGATCGTCTACACTGCGTAAGATTTCGGCGTAATGGTTACATAGTTCCTTTTTACGGACTAAAGGAATTTGGCGGGGATCGCTACCCACGATCGTCAGTTGGCGACTGTCTTGGATCACAGGGATAGATGCCAGTAAGGTTTCTTCTTCACCCACCAGATGAGCAGCCGCGATCGCCTCTTGAATGCGATCGCTTAAGTTTGCCAATCGGTTAAAACTAGCAAATCCCCAGCCGCCTTTATAACAGGCTCTTACCTGACCACCAATGGAAATACCTTCACTTAACGTCTCAACGCGATCGCCCCGCAACAAAATGTCTGTTCCTTCTGCCTCTTCCAATCGAATGGCTAAATAGTCAACTTTAGATTGATACCGGGCAATCAGGTCAGTCAGAAATTGCTTCGAGTCAGTCAGGGAAAGAGTCATAAAGATCAGAGGTTAGGGGTTAGAGGTTAGGAATTAGGGGGTAGAGATTCGAGTGGGTGAGCCAGAAGCGTCTAGCACTTAGAAAAACGTCAAAGCTGACCAAAACGATGGGCTGAACCTGCCGATTTTTTCATCTGTTAAGGATTGTCAGGACAACACAACACCTATCCCTAGGGTGTGTTAAGCACTAGCCATAACGCACCGCAGGTATTTTATGTTCACATAAATTTGCCAGGACGATCCTGGGCGACAGGTCATCACCGTTTGGATCAGGTATAGGTCAGCAGGTTTGGACGTGAGGCAATAGAAATCGGAAATTTCTGCCTCTATTCTGGCGTAAGGACGCCAATTTCTGCCAAATCTTTCGGTTTTTAAGCCGCAGGTGGGGCTGCGATCGCGTCAGCTTTGCGAAACACCATCAGATGTTGCTGAGGTAAGACCGATTGGGTGGTTTCCCAGATCAGACCAACAGCTTGCAGCTCTTGTTGAGCTTGCTTCTGCGTCATTTTGTGGAGCCTTTTAATGGGGATCAGGGGATTTTCGCCACGATATTCAATCAAAACGATTCGTCCACCTGGCTTGAGCGCTTCTACCAGTTTGCCCATCATTTCGTGGGGATAAGCAAGCTCATGATAAACATCGACCAATAACGCCAGATCAATACTGGCAGCGGGCAACTTTGGATCAGTTTCACTGCCCAAAATCGGTTCGATATTCTCCAACTGTTTCTCTTGTTTCAATGCCGTCAAGATCTCGATCATCTCTGGCTGAACATCAACGGCAAACACTTTGCCCTGATTGACCAGTGGACTGATGCGAACGCTGAAGTATCCCGTTCCCGCGCCAATGTCGGCAACAACATCGGTCGGCTGAAGCTGGAGTGCGGCGATCGCCTGATCGGGGTGTTCTTCTCGCTCGCGGCTGGATCGTTCTAACCAGGCAGCGCCGCGATATCCCATGACCTGCGCGATCTCACGCCCCAGATAAAATTTGCCAATGCCGTCAGGATCATGCCGGGTGCGATAGTCGTAAATTGGGCGATCGCTGGCTGAGGGGGCAACGGCTAAGGTTTGGGGCAGAGCGCTACAACTGCTGAGGCTAAGACCCACTAGGCTGACGACGAGAACCAGAAACTGCGATAGCCGTCGTAACGATGGAAGAATCAGAACCGATACCCCCTGAAAATGGATAACATGACACGTCAAAACGTTTGCAAATCTTTATTTTGCAAATAACTAGAATCGGCTCACCCTGTTTAAGCAGGCACGAGATCGGGATGCAGTGTCAAAATATCGACACCAACTTCCGTAATCGCAATAGTGTGTTCAAATTGGGCAGAAAGCTTTCGATCCTTAGTCACAGCCGTCCAGCCATCCTTTAATACTTCCACTTCCCAGGTACCTTCGTTGATCATCGGTTCGATGGTAAACACCATACCTGGTCTGAGTTTTTTGCCCTTGCCACGGGTACCGTAATGAGGCACTTGGGGCGCAGTGTGAAACGTGCGGCTAACCCCATGTCCAACAAAATCGCGAACCACAGAAAAGCCATTGGCTTCCGCATATTCCTGAATGGCAGCGCCGATATCACCAATCCGACCACCGGGTTTTGCAGCAGCAATCCCTCGATGCAGACATTCTTCCGTCACCTCGACTAACTTGCGCGCCAGAGGAGAGGTTTCACCCACCAGAAACATCCGCGAGGTGTCTCCATGATAACCATCCACGATCGGGGTCACGTCGATATTGATAATGTCACCCTCGCGCAGAATTTGCTTAGCATTCGGGATGCCATGACACACGACATCGTTGACACTGGTGCAAATTGATTTTGGGAAAGGGTTCTTGCCACCCGCAGGATAGCCCAGTGGGGCACTTTTAGCATCGTGCTGTTGCGTCCAGGCTTCCGCCGCATCATTGAGTTCTAACGTGCTGACTCCAGGCTGCACCAGTGGCTTTAAATAATCCAACAGGCGTGCTGCCAGTTGTCCGGCTTCGCGCATCTTTTCAATTTCTCGTTTTGATAACAAAACGATAGGTTCGTTATCCATGAATTTTGGTTTTACTGCGATTCTTCCATTCTTACTTTAACCTTTCAATTCCAGTCGCCTCGTTTTTTTAATCCATAGAACTCGCTCGATGGTTAGATTTTTTGTTGTGTGCCGCGCTCCGCGCGGCACACAACAAAAAATCTGTGGCTTAATCAATTGAAAATGGCTGTAATTCAAATTGGTGGTTCTACGCAATTCAATTAGGACATTAGAGGGGTGGCACTGCCCCCACGCAGGGGTTTCACCCCTGCACCCCGTCCTAACCCTAATGCGTACCGCTGCTATATTGGTGGCGATCGCCATCCAAACGACAAAGACTCACAGATTGATTCACCTGTTATGCCATTTGAGCGCGACAGCGGAGCCGCCGCTTTCTCAAAAAGAATCGGGTTTTCTTAAATCCACGATCCTAAATAGACGGTGTTGATTGGGGCTATGGCAGCTTATAACTGGCAGCACGCAAGCTAAGTTCCCCTTTTTGTGGATCTTGGCTGAAAATAAATGCCCCTTCTTCAGTTTCACCCCCCGACAAAAAATCGATTTGTTGCTCTCCTGATTCCACCACTTCGCCATCGATCTCAAGTTCTGCGATGATTTGTACTGATTCGGCAGTTCCTCCACCGACATTGACGACTTCAAAGTGTACGTAAAATTGTCCCTTGTCTGTACGGATAGATTCAGTTTGCGAAACCGTAATGATGGGCGGTAGCTGGCTACGCGGATCAAGCCAGACTTTGATGACCAATCCGACAACGGTTAATAAAATCAGAGAGGCAACAGCAAGCGTAATTTTTTCGGCAGGCGATCGCTTAGCCAACACCTCAGCAGGGTTGGATGGTTCAGAATGTTCAGATTGTTTGGATTGTTCGGATCGTTCGGATGACATATCGGGTTGTGAAGCAGCATCTTTCATACAGCTAACCGTCCTGCGGCACCACCAACCGTTGCAGGCAAACCCAACACCAGAGCATATTTCAACCAGACCGTCCAGGGATCATGGAAACTGATCTTTTGGAAGAACCACAACATCAAAACTGCCGCAATGATTGAAACAAGATAGGTCATAATTGTCTCACTCAACGGGCTTTGAAAAATTCCTTGTTGTTGGCGGCGTTTGGATTGGTTAGCAAAATTTGCTTCAAACACGATGCCGTAGGAAATTAGAAGAGAGGCAGAAAGAATAACAAGCAACCAGGGGTAAGAAACGGCGATCGCCACAACATTGACTTCGTCGGTCGGGGCAATGCTAAAGGCAACAATTAACGCACCCAGCAGGGTTGCCCCAACGTCGGATAGCGTGGCATTCAGTTGCTCTTCGTTGGTATTGGGAGTCGATGAATCGCTGTCGCTGTCTTCCGACCCTTCCGACAAAAACTGATTGGCTAAAGCAACGCCTAAGGTAAAGGGAATCGCTTCAAAAATTACTTTTCCCAACGCTTCATCCAAAGGAACTTGCCAGGTAATTTCGCGAATTAGAATTAGCGTTAACGTAGTACATACTAGCCCAATGGCGATCGCTTCAATCGTTTCAAATACAGCATTGATCACCCGAATACTTTGATACTTGCGAAACCCAGCCGTTCGGTTGACCAAAAACACGACCACAAAACTGAGGGCGATCGCCCCTAGCATGACTTCAGGCGACACAAAAGACCCGATCCACCAGACTTCCATGGTATAAAGCAGCGGAATGCCAAACAAAAAGCCACCACAGGCTCCCCGAATCAAATCATCAATTTCATTGACCCATTGTCGGCGTCGGCGTTTTTTACGCATGGCTATCATCAGACTCTCTTGTGTGGGGTAGCCCGAAGTCGCAGGGTTGGGCGCGACGGCTCCGCCGTCGCGCTCAAAAAGTATTGGGCTTTACTTCACGATCCTAAAAATTTATTATCGGCGATCGCGTTCCAGATCATAAATTGCCTTTTCCCAATACCAATCTTCGGGCATTCCGGGTTGCTTTAGCTTCAGCCGTTGCACCAGACCCGCCGCAATCTTACGATCGTTACCAATCAGCCGTAAAAGCTTATTTTGAATGGCTCGGCTGGGTTTGCCAACCGGAGGATAGGCGATCGCTGGAGAGTGGGGTTTGCCATGGCGGCGAGGCGGTTGGGTGGGCTGCAATGCTTTGAGCTGTTGAATTTGCTGTAGCATTTGCTCTGCCATTGGCTTATCTGCCCGATCGAGAAATAATCGAGCAGCCTGACGATAATCATCCATCGCACTCTGCCAATTGCCTAACTCTCGATACACCTGCGCTCGACTGGCATAGGCATGGGCATCTTGCGGATCAATTTGTAGTGCCCAATCCAGATCATCCATGGCACCCCGAAGATTACCTTGCTTCGCTTTTGCCACCGCCTGTTGAAGAAATTCGGAAGCATCAATGATGGGGACGGGGTCGGAACTGGGAGACGGGGAGGGTGGCTCAGAGGATGTGTGCGCTTGCAGTTTGCGAATCAGATCGAGACAACGACGGCAGTTAGCAATATCTCGTTGATCGAGATAAAACTCAACCGCTTTTTTGTAGCAGGCGATCGCTTTAGGAAGGTTGCCCTGTTGCTGTCGGGCACTTCCCAGGAGATTGTAAGCTGCCGCCTGATCGGGTTTGAGCAAGAGAACGTGTTTGGCATCGGCAACCGTTGCTTCCCATTGAGCGATCGCCAGATTTGCCAGCCCTCTGGCAAAGTAAACCGTTGGGTTATCTGGTTCCAATTGCAGGGCAGTCGTGTAATCAGCGATCGCTAATTGAAAGTGCTTCAACTCAAAGTGTGCTCGTCCCCGTTGATAGTAGGCTTCAGCCCAGGTCGGTGCTTGCTGAATGACGTGATCAAAACTGGCGATCGCACCCGCATAATCATGGGCAGCGATCTGGGCAATGCCATCTTGATAAAGGGTTTGATGCATAGAACTGGCGATCGCACTAGCGGTGTGTGTGAAACTTCAGACAAAGGCTCTGGAGTAAAGGCATTCGTGTCATGATTGTGTGTGGCGCGGGCGACGCCCGCGCCACACACAATCATGACATTTCCAGGACTACCGACTCTGATAACGGAATTTCGATAATAAATTCGGTGCCTTGTCCCTCTGCCGATTGACAGATCAATCGCCCACCATGCTTCTCGGTGACAATTTGATGGCTAATGGATAACCCTAAACCAGTCCCTTTCCCGGCAACTTTGGTTGTAAAAAAGGGATCAAACAAGCGTTCCTGCACCTCTTCAGGCATACCCGGTCCATTATCTGAAAAGCGGATCACTGCATAGTTATCTACCACTTCAGTGCGAATGGTGAGGATATTGGGATTGTCTTCAAGGTCACTGTACGATCGCTGATCATTGGCTTCTTCCATAGCATCGATCGCATTGGCAATCAAATTCATAAAGACTTGATTGAGTTGTCCGGCAAAGCACGCGACAGGCGGCAAATCTCCATAGTGCTTGACCAATTGAATGGCAGGATGTTCGGGTTTTGCTTTTAGGCGATGGTGCAAAATCAATAACGTACTTTCGATTCCAGCATGAATATCAGCAGGTTGTTTTTGGTCAGCATCCATGCGCGAAAAGATACGTAGAGACGTCATAATTTCACGGATACGATTGGTTCCCACCTGCATAGATGCCAACATTTTGGGCAAATCTTCTAACAAATAATCCAGATCAATCTCTGCAATTTTGTCGCTAATATCATCGGGAACTTCAACAAAATGCTGTCGATAAAGCTGCAATAGTGCCATTAACTCTTGGGCATAGTCGTGGGCATATTTCAAATTACCCGAAATGAATCCCAGAGGATTATTAACTTCATGCGCCACACCCGCCACCAATTGCCCCAGACTGGAAATCTTCTCCGTTTGAATCAGTTGAGCCTGAGTCTGTTGTAGCTTTTTCAACGATTGCACCAATTCCTGAGCTTTTTCTCGTTCGCGCACCCCAGATTGATACAGCGCCCAGTTTTTTAGTTCCAATTCTTTCGATTTGGTTTCTAATTCGTGGGAATAGGTTTGCAGATTGGTATACAGACGAGCATTCTCAATCGAGATTGAAATTTGAGACATTAAGACATTCAACAGCTCCAGGCGATCGGCTGTAAAAGCTGCGGTTGTCAGATTATTTTCTAAATACAACACACTGGTCAACGTATTTTTATGAAACACCGGAAAGCACAAAATCGACTTGGGTTGGTGTTTGAAAATGTAAGGATCGGTGAGAAATCTTTCTTCCGATGTCGCGTCATCTAAAACAAGATTTTCTTTCGTTCTAATCACGTAGTGGACAACAGAGATCGGTAGTTTTTGGGTCGCTTCCAGAGGCGTTGAATCAAGGGTCGCAATAATCGAATGATCGACGGTTCCTTCCGCTTCGATAACCCATTGATGGTGCTGTTTCGTAATAAAAAAGCCATTTTGTGCACCTGCATTTTCGATCGCAATTTTGATCAGATTCTCCAGCAAATTGCTTAGAACAATTTCACTGGACAGGGCTTGGGATGCTTTTAGCACAGTTGCCAGATCCAGCAGATTAGATTGACGACTGCTAGAGGATTGGTGAGAACGGGTCAGCGTCGTTGCTTCTAGATCTTGGGCAGTAACAGAGGTCAAGAGTGCAGCATAGTCTGCTTCAAGCTGTTTAGCTTTGGCGATCGCCCCCCAGCGCAAGTAACCATAGTAGGCATCGGTCAGATACGCCTGAGCAATTCTTTCTCGCTGGAGTGATAGATAAAACTCTGCGGCTCGCTCATTGGCGATCGCTTCTTCTTGAGTATATTTCTGTTCTCTGGCTCCCTGAATCGCCTGATCAAAATAGTCCATGGCTTCAAACGGTTGTCCACGCATCCAGGCAAGCTCAGCCGCAATCAAATCCCACTTGTGTTGATAGTTAACGGGCGCAGACAATGCCCACTGTTGAATCGTTTGCTGGTTGGCTAAAATTTGGTCTAAATCGGCTGCTTTTTCGCTGTCTGATGCTTGAGGATAGTGTGCCAGCAAGGCGAGGGTCTGATAGAAGCGATAGGCACCAAACAACGCCAGACCTGCACCACTTTCAGCATAGGTTGCAGCCAAATTGGCATAGGCGATCGCAGCATCATAGGTTTTGGCAAAGTATGCCAGCATTAGCTTTACCACATAGACCGCAAACAAGGATTGATAATTGCTGGCAGCTTGCAATCGGGGCAAAATTTTGGTTTCATCAAAACTTTCACCCGTCAACTCAACCAGGGTCGTATCAGGCTGTTTTAAGTTCAATGCCAATTGCCGCAAAAGCTGCGTGTAATACAGCTGAAACTCCTGTTTCAAATCAGTTAACAATCGCACATAGTGCAACTGTTTGCGCGCAACTTCATCCAATACTTCGCCACTCAAAAACAGGTGGGTGCAGTAATTCATTACCGAGTAACTGACATGACCAATATCCCCCGTTTCTTGCCCTACTCGAATTGCCTTGGTGAGGGGAACAAAGGTGGTATGAATGTGATCTTTCCAGGGACGAATAAAGGTTTCAAAAATCTGCCATACACTACATTTCAGGGCTTTAGCATCAAATTGTTCTAATAACGCCAGGGCAATTTGACCGGCTCGATAGCCTGTATCAATGTCTCCAAATCTGCCACACATCAGCCAACCATAGGCAACGTAGGCAAAGGCAGCCGGAGCCGAAGACCCCTGTTGAATACACAGCTGAGTTTGCGTTAACACCAATCGCCGGAAGGTTTCGGGCTGAGACTGGTATGCCGGAGATAGCACAATCCGAAATAGACGCAACGCTGCCAACTGGTGCGGGTCTGTCATTTCAGGGTAGGTGGGTAAACCGGCTAAATCGGGTAATGCCAATCGATTATCGGAGTCCTGGTTGGCATCCATCAGTGGAATGCCCAACATTTCCAGGGCATCCAGACCCGCTTGAATGGCATCTGCCATTTGCAGCTGTGCCATATGCAGTTGAATCTTGATTTCGTACGCTCTCACCCGATCGAGGCAGTTGTTAGCCTGATTTGCAATCATTTGCACCAGGGCGTGCGATCGCTCATACTCGGTCATCAAATACGCTGCCGTTGCCGCTTCAATATGCAACTCCATCATCAGGTCATATAACCGCGACCAATCCTGGCTGGATAATAGATCTAGCCCAGCCGTAAAGTATCGCAACGCCGGTTCGTAAGCCGTTGCCGCTCTCGCTTTTTGCCCTGCCCGCAAATTTAACCGTGCCAGATGCTCTTTTTCTGCCGGATCAACAATTAATTCAACGCCAATATTGAGCGAATTCACAATATCAAATAGCTTTTCATCCAGTTCGTGTTCTGCGGTTCGTTGCAGCAGCAACCGTCCTACTTTCAGATGAGTGCCCCGCCGCTCTTCTCTAGGAATTAATTTATAGGCAGCTTGCTGCACTCGGTCGTGTAAAAACCGATAGGAAACGATCTGCTCAGAGGCGATCGCCCCTACTTGTGGCTGGGCAATCGTTTGAGGAATTCGGTAGGTATTGTCTACCGGCAAAATCAAGCCGTCTTGAAGTGCAGACCATAAATCTTGGGCGATCGCATCCCCAGATTTTTCAGCAACCGTTGCCAGAGTCTGCAACGCAAACAAGTTGCCAATACAAGCCGCTAGCTTCAGACTATCTTGGGTCGAGGTGGGCAGCTTTTGCAACTTTTCGACCATAAACTCGACAACGTTATCGGTAATAGCTTTTTGCCGGATCTGCTCAATATCCCACTGCCACTCTCCCAGCTTAAAATCAAATCGCAGTAAGCCATCTTGATACAGTGACTTGAGCAATTGCGTTAGAAATAAGGGATTGCCTTGCGTCTTACTCAACAGCAGCTCGGTCAATGAAGCCGCTGCCTCAGCAGAACAGTTGAGCGTGTCAGAAATTAACTGATTGGTATGATAGGCATCAAGATTTCTCAGCGTAATCGTCTGCACCACTTTATGAGCCTGTTGAATGCTCTCCACCGTCGTCATCAATGGATGCGTCGGATCTACTTCGTTATCGCGATATGCTCCAATAATCAGCAATGCTTGGCTTTGAGCATCTGTCATCAACAGTTGAATTAAATTCAGCGATGCCAGATCTGCCCACTGCAAATCATCCAGGAACAGCACCAGCGGATGTTGGGGCTGAGCAAACACCTGAATGAAGCGGCGAAACAGCAGGTTAAACCGATTTTGCGATTCTGAACCCCCCAACTGAAGTACGGGAGGTTGTTTTCCTAAAATCAGTTCAAGTTCCGGCAATACTTCAATTAAAACCTGAGCATTGCTACCCAACGCTTCTGTTAACACCGTCTGCCAATGGGCAATCTGGCTTTCACTTTCGGTCAGCAGTTGCCGAATTAATTCTTGAAACGCCTGTACCAGAGAGGAGTAAGGAATATTGCGTTTGAACTGATCAAACTTCCCAGAAATAAAATATCCCCGGAGGCGCACAATTGGCTTATGAATTTCGTTGACCAGCGCCGATTTGCCAATCCCAGAATAGCCTGCCAGCAGAATGAGTTCGCTTTGGGAGTAAAAGGGGGAGGGAGATAGGGGGGATGGGGGAGATAGGGGGGATGGGGGAGATGAAGGAGATAGGGAGGCGAGGGCGGGGTGACGAATGCGGCGATCGCCTGCGACTCGTTCGAATGCGGCTAACAACTCAGCAACTTCTTGTTCCCGACCGTATAGTTTTTCGGGAATCTGAAATTGTCCCCGGCGATCAAACTGTCCTAACGTAAATGGGGCGATCGCTCTAGTAGCTTGCCAGTGGCGTAAACAGATGTCTAAATCTGCCTTGAGTCCATACGCACTTTGATAACGATCTTCGGCAGTTTTTGCCAATAGTTTCATCACCACATCCGAGACGATGACCGGAATTGCCACATTGACTTGATGAGGGGGAATGGGCGTTTTGGCAATATGGCTATGCACCAGCTCGATCGAGTCATCGGATTGAAACGGCAACTGTCCCGTCAGCAGTTCATAGAAAGTGACACCGAGAGAATAAAAGTCTGTGCGATAGTCCACACCCCGATTCATCCGCCCTGTCTGCTCTGGCGACATATAACTGAGCGTGCCTTCTAAAGAATCGGGTGTGCCAATCCGAGGCGTTTCCCGCAACAAGCGGGAGGCAATACTAAAATCCGTCAGCTTAACCTGCCCGGTGGCGGTATTGACAATAATATTTTGCGGTTTAATATCTTTGTGAATAATATTGCAAGCATGTAAACCTGCCAGAGTTTCAGCTAAATAAATCGCAATCCGCAAAAATTCTTCCAACCCAATCGCTGTGGTTTTAATCACTTGATTCAGGGCTGCCCCACCAAAATCTTCTAAAATCAAAGCCAGCCCATTGCCATGCTCAATCAAGTCGTAGATAGAGACAACACCGGGAATCTCTAAACCACGGGTGATGGTGTATTCATGCTTAAAGCGAGAAATTTCTTTGAGCGAAGGGTATTCAGTTTTAAGCAGCTTAATTACGACGGGAGTATCATCTGCCGCCCGAACTCCCCGGTAAACAACCGTGCTCATCGTTTCATACAGGACTTCAGTTACGCGGTAGCCCGGAAGAACGGTTGTGTTAGCGAACATGGTTTCGGTAATTGGATGCTGGTGATGGATGTTAGTAGGGTTGCACAAGGGATAGACCGTGGAAGTTGGCATTCCACCGTACGAAAATTCTCTGAGCCACGACGTCATCAACAGGCATTTTCATTCAAGGGTACGAAGATTTACCCTTGCGCAGGCACACAAACACACCCTGTCATTATTCCCAAACGAGAGTCGCAAAAAGCACGACTACAGTAGATGGGGGTTCGTTAATTAGCTGCTCTATTGACGGAATAGAACCGCTTACAGGGATTGCATCCTGCATCAGGTTGACCCATCTCCCTAACTTGCAAACGATTTGTGAACGCTAGCGTTCAGCGTAAAGATCCTGGATCGCGGAAGAATTTTCTGTAGATGCGACCTTACAAAATTCAGGATGATCTTATATGTAACTGTTCTTAAGGTTATATCGCAACCCTAATCGTTTGAAGAACCCAAAACAAAAATCTCTTCTTTGGGGATATATGGTTCTACGCAATCCAGTTAAGACATCGGGGGAGTGGGAGCGGTGCCCCCACGCAGGGGTTCCACCCCTGCACCCCGTCCTAACCCCAATGCGTACCGCCATAGCGCAAAAAAAATCTCTGGTTAGGCATTAAGGAGCACAAATTAAAAAAATCCGAACGTTTACTCTTGGAAGCGTGGCGATGCCACGCTTCCAAGAGTAAACGTTCGGGGTTTATGTCACTGGTATTAGGCTGTTACAACGTCAAAGAGCATCGTGCTCATATAGCGTTCAGTCCACTCTGTGCCAAACGATTTTTCCAGGACACGCCGGGTTTTATCGTTTTGTTGTTGTTTTGTGCAGTAGTTTTGTTGTCCTGCCAGGATTCTGGTGATATTAAAGTGGGAGTCTAAGGGGATTTCAGTGCTGGCAATCTGGCAATGAACGGTCAGGAAGGCTCTGACTCGATCGAGAAATTGCTCTTCTTCTTGAGCACCCATCGGGCGCACAAACAGACAATAATCTGAAAAAATATCGCCCCATTCAGGCAGCTCGCGAGGTTGAGAAAACTGAAGTTTGGGTAAACCCGATAAAGCTTGTTGGTAACGGTAAGGGAGTGTGCGATCGCTACTAATAGGAGACAGATCGGCGATCGCAGCACTGATGCTGCTCCGGAGACTGCCCACCAGATCGGTGCCAAAAATGGGGAGTTCATACTCCGGGTTAGGAAACATGACACAGTGAAGAATATCTAAACCATTGCCAACCTGAGCCAATTCCAGATGCAATTTACGGAATTGTGGGGTTTGATAACAATGATTTTCAATCGTGATCCGCTCCCCTTCCAGGTTGCCCTCGATGTAGCCCAAATCCTCTGGTATTGAATAGGGAGACAGCTCCAGATATTGCTGCCACACTTGCTCAATGCAATCCGCTAATCGACGAATTAGGGAATGCTGATGACTTCTTAAAGACACTTGCATAAACGTTGACTAATTTTTGGTTTAAATTATGAGATTAATTGAGTAGCATTTCCAACGTGTTGTTAATTTTTTGCAACAACTATAGCAATCCTATTTGATTCGTGAAAATGATCAGGTGTGAAAGCGCCCGCCCTTCGGGCGGGCGCTTTCACACCTGATTTAGGATCGCTATATATAGCATTCAACTTGCCCAGGCTCGAACGCGCTGTAAGCGACTGAGAATGCGATTTGCTAGCTCGCCTCCCATCATCGGCTTACACAGATAGTCATCTGCACCCACCCTAAACGCTTGCTGCTGGCTAGTAGAGTCGGTCAGCACACTTAGAAATAATACAGGTAACCGTTGCCAATGAGGGTCACAGCGGAGAATCTGACACAAATCAAAGCCGTTAATTTCCGGCATATTTACATCCAAAATCAGAACATCAGGGTTAACAGCTTGCAATACAATCCAAAATTGTTGCGGATCATCCAGGGTCGTCACTTTAAATCCCCACGGTTTTAACAGCTTTGGTAGAGTACTTAACCAGGTGTGATCGTCATCGACGATCATGACTTTTGTGGGTAATTTCGATCGCTGTAATACATTGACAGTCGTCGCAATCACCTGTTCGGGCGGGGTCGAGATCTGCAAGAAGAGTGTGCCACCATGCCGCGCTATTTCCAGACGATCGCGCAACTCAATGCGATCGCCCATGACCACAATGGGTAGGTGAGGATATCTTTGAGTACAGATCTGCAAGTATTGCAAAAGCGTATGACACTGATCTGTAGACGGCTCCCTGCCACTGCCTGCGGCGGAGTCTAGCGGCAAGCGTAGCAAAATGACATCCGGCGATTGCCCTACCACATCGCTCCCGATCGCCGTCGTCAAAGACGGGTTTAAATCTAGCGGCGATACAATCTCAAGTTTGATGCTATGGCTGGTGGCGATCGCTTGCAGGGAACGATTGAACTCATCATCCGCACTCACCAGCAGGAATAAGGGTGAGTATCCATCTGGAATTTGAGATAACTGGATCTGGGTCGTATCCTGAATTTCTTGCTGTAATGCTATCGCCAGGCGATTCATAAGCGGTGCCTGAGTCGAGTGCAACGGGTCTCGGCTATACAGCCAATATTCTAATTGACGTGCCAAATAAACTGCCTTATGCAACCCAAAGATACTCAGTGTTCCTGCCAGTTTATGGGCTATTTGCTTGGCTAAGGCCTGGGCTTGGGGAGTCAGTTGATCGGCTTCCAAGTCTTGAATGACCTGAAACAACGTTGCTACCTGGTCGAGGCTGTTGGGTTTCGTCGTGCTCCAGACCTCGTTGAGAAATGCCAGATATTGATGTTGAGCATCGGATGAATCAGGGTTACGAGGCGATTGATCACCCGACGCGTTTGCTCCGTCTGGTTTGGACTCAATTTCAGATGTCAAACCAGAGGTATCCTGGAGCGATCGCGAGCGTTGAGAGGTAGCTTGGGGGGCTGTGTCGGACGTTAGGGCTTTCAGATAATAGCCTCGTCCATGAAGGGTGGCAATAAAATCTTGAGGCACGCCAATGCTCACCAATTTTTGACGCACTCGTCGGATATGGGAACGCAACGTTGCCTCCGACGGAAATCGTTCTGACGACCACAGGTGATCCAGCAACTCATTGGTGCTGAACACATGCTGACTATCGCGCATCATTAGCTCTAGCAACTCATATTCCTTCGTCGTTAAGGCAAGAGATTGTCCCTTGTGGCTCACCTCACAGCTACTGGGATTGAGACTTACATTCCCCCAGGTCAGCAGCGGAAACGGATTCGGACTGCTCCGCCGCCGCAATGCCCGAATTCGAGCCACCAGTTCTGCCGGATCAAACGGTTTCACTACATAATCATCAGCACCCGCATCTAACCCTTGTACCTTCGACGTATACGTATCTTGCGACGTGAGTAGCAAAATCGGGGTGACGTAGCCCTCGGCACGAAATCGTTTGCATAAGCTAATGCCATCCAGCTTGGGCAAAAGAATATCCATGACGATCAAGTCATATTCAAAGGTAGAGCCATACGTCCACCCCATCTCCCCATCTTTGACGCTGTCAACAATATAATGATGCGCTTTCAGCGTTCTGGTCAGCACTTTAATAAAAGCGTCATCATCTTCAACCAGCAAAATTTTCATTGAGTCGCTACCAATGGAGAATGCGGGCAATTTGTTCAGGTAAATTCAGAGAATTGAAGGGTTTGGTAATCACCCCACTCACCCCCAAATCATTAAATTGACGCTTTTCCGCTGTTTGCGCCTTAGCCGTTAAAAGAATTACGGGAATTTGTGCGGTTTCACTGTGGGACTGGAGCGCCTTAAAGGTAGCGATGCCATCCATATCGGGCATCATCACATCCAATAAAATCACATCGGGTTTCTCCACCTGTGCAGTTTGAATCCCTTGCGCTCCCGACCCAGCCGTCAACACGTCCCAACCTGCTGCCATCTTGATGCCAAACTGAACCACGGTTTGGATGGTTTCTTCGTCATCAATAATTAAGATCCGTTTGCTAAGCATCAATTCCTCCTCTATTTAGGCTTGGGTGAATTAGAGCAGGTAATGTAAAGGCAAAGGTACTTCCACAACCCGGAGCACTTTCAGCCCAAATCTTGCCGTTATGTTGCTCGATAATTTTTCGACAAATTGCCAACCCTAAGCCAGTGCCTCCTTTTTTACGAGAATCTGAAGAATCGACTTGTTGAAATCGCTCAAAAATGCGTTCTAGTTGATCGGCTGGAATGCCTTGCCCTTCGTCACGAACGCGAAAGACGACTTCAGGAGGTAAGTTTTGAGTTTTGAGTTTTGTTGCTGTAGCGTCTGCGCTGGAACCATTTTGAGTGTTGCGTTCTTCCGGTTCATTGGGCGCAACCATTAACCAGACCGTTTTTCCTGGAGAAGAAAATTTGATGGCATTACTGAGGAGATTGGTCAGGGTTTGCAGAATGTAATCGGCATCTGCCCAGATCGGGATGTCTTCGGGTTGGGTCACGAGGGTGATTCCGTGTTGCTGTGCCATTGCCTGCATTGCTTCTGCTGCCTGGGTCATTAAGTTAGCGGCATTACACGCTTGCCGTTCCATAATGACTTTGCCCGACTCAATCCGCTGTAAATCAAGGACGTTGTTGACCAATCGCACAAGCCGTTCTGTACTTTCGTCAGCGATCGCCAGCATTTGTTGCCCTTCCGTTGACAGGTTGCCCAACCGCCCCGTCGCCAAAATTTTCAGGGCACTGTGCAACGACGTCAGCGGCGTTCGCAGTTCGTGACTAATGACAGAGATAAACTCATCCTTCATCCGTTCGATAGCTTTGCGATCGCTAATATCACTGGTCAACGAGAAAAACCCTTTCACAGTTTCATGACCATCCCGGTGGGGAATATACGTCACATCGACCGATCGGGCATTGCCATCCTTCAGCACAATATCGTTTTCATACGTAACCACCTGACCCGACAGCGCCGCCTCCACCTGAGTCTGCATCCGCTCGTAGCAATCCTGACCCCAAACATGCTGGAGGTGCTGCCCGTTAATATGGACAGGAGATTGCCCCAACCAATCTTCGTACGCCTGGTTGTTAAATCGATATTGCTGCTGATCATCCACATAAGCAATTAACACTGGCAGTGCATTGGTGATCAGACGCAATTGTTCTTCACTTTGCCGCAGAGCCGCTTCTGCCTGCATTCGCACATTGACTTCCTGCTGCAAATTGCGGTTGGCTTCTTTCAATTCTGCTGTGCGGGCTTCTACGGCTTCTTCTAGATATTCCAGCAGCTGTGCCTGAGACAAGGCAATGCTGATTTGGTCTGCCAGCTGTTGCATCAGCTCCAGTTCAAATTCGACCCACTGCCGTGGACCCTGACATTGATGGGCAATTAATAGCCCCCAGAGATAACTTTGTATTGGAGTGTTGATTTGAGAACGAACATTCAGCGTTTGCACAATTGGCACAATTAGTTTTGCTCTGATGCCAAATTGCTCAACAAATTTAACTAAACAGTCGGCTAAACCTGCCGCTGGATCATACACATCAGCGATCGCCCTTACTCTGCCCTGCGCATAAAGCTGCTGATAATCCTCTGGAAACACTTCTACAGGAAACTCTAAATCTATTAATGCCGGATACTGGGGTAATACGGCTTCACTGACGGTCTTGCCTGTACGATCGGGTAAGACGTGGTAAATCAACACGCGATCGGCTTGCAAAATGCGTTGCACTTCTGTAACAGTGGCATGCAAGATTTCTTTGAGTTGGAGTGACTGCCGAATCTTAAGTGTGACTTCGGAAAATAGCTCAACTCGCTGCTGCTGCTGACGTAACTCTGCCCGCATTGAGCCCTGCCGCTGAGAACTTTTCTTGCCAGATTTTGAGGGTTTCCGGGAAGATCGCTTAGACACTGAACCTTATCCATTGCCACAGTACATTCTCAATTGTTTACGAAATAGATTAAAAACTTCAAATTTTACAACCTAAATGTTGTAAAACTTATAAACTACGGCATCCCGATCCCATGGAACGCTCCCCCCTCTAAGAACTCTCGCAACATTAAATCCATCACTGTTTTGGGAGAGTGCGGCTCCGCCGCACTCTCCCAAAACAATTATTTAAGTCACAGTGCCTCCACGTTGTGATGGAAATATGCATGTCATACTTGTGGGTTGTCTGGGTGACACTCGCTCAACCCACAAGCATGATGTTTTTTCTCAGGACGACCCAATCAATTGGTGACGCTGCTGATTTTGGGTATGAATTTGAACGTGAAACCAAAGGTTTCACGTTCAAATTCATACCACTATTAAGCAATGCCTCAATTTGTGACGCTGCTGATTGACGTCATGAAATCTGGTGTGAGTGCCGCGCTCTGTGCGGCACTCACACCAGATTTCATAGCTGAATTAAGCAAGACCCAACTTGTGAATACGAATTCAAAGCAGTTAGTACATCCCAAAAACATCTACAATGTTTTATCAAATATTGAACGATGAATGACCGTTAACTCTGAACTCAAAACTTCTGCGGCAGTCAAAACAGGACTCCATCTAAAGCGCCCCTGTTTACTTGTGACTGATTTACAGCAATCTCTGGTGATTTATCAAGATATTTTGGGCTTCAAGCTTGTCCATGTGGGTGAAGCATCGGCAGATTCTTATCTTTACACCGTATTCAAAATTCCCAAGCATGGGGTCTTGACCTTCGCGGCGTTAGATACTGACCGTGAACCACGTGCGATCGCACTAACTGAAGTCAAAAACGTTGATTTACCACCTCCGCAGCCTCCATACCGCATTGCAATCGTGATTCAAGTCGGCGATTTAGCAACAGTGATGCAACAAATTCAGGCTCTTCGTCTGGAGATATTGCCACCCAATACTTTTACAGTTCCTCCCAATCTAATGTTTACGGAGCAAGGCTTTTACGATTTTGATGGGCACCTTATTCTTCTCTATGAAACAACATTGCAAGCAGATCATGCAGATGTAGACATGAAAGAGTAAACCGGAAGAAGTAAACAGGAATGATAATCTAGAGGATGCAACACATCCTTATACCATCATCCTTAAATACTTGTGAATAAAGAAATTCAGGGTCGGATGCTGCTCTCCCATAACTTTGATGTTTCATCCGACATCATACCGGCGCTGAACCGTGAGGAATTTGCAGCCGTCTTTGAAGCAGGCTTGAAGCAATATCCACACCTCCAATGCCGACCCGTAAATCATCCCCATTGGATGGTTGAAATCCAGTTTCCAACCCATCAATTTTCATCATCGCAAGTTGGCGGTCTATGTGCTGCTGCCCTGGCAGAAAAGCGGCGATCGCAACATTTAGATGCGACTAATTTTCCAGATATTTTGGTGCTGGGTGGCATTAAAACGACCCCCGCAACCAGCGACTCCCCAGATGCTCTGCAACCCGGAGATTGGGGGGTTGATGTCGTGGAAACTCGATCTGGGGATACCTTTTTACAAGCGATCGCCTGGGAAGCAACCATCGCTCAAAAACCTCCTGACAGCATCTTTAAGGTGGAATTAAAGCCGGATGCAATGAACTCGATATAAAGTGAAAAATTCGTCAGAACCCAGAACAAGCGACCTGTTCTCTCATCCTTTCATTACCATCTAGCTCTCTACCCCATCATTCCACTATGCCTTCCCTCAACGACGATTTAATCCGAGTAATCGTTCAAGGCGATAGTGTTGCGGTGGCTGATTTGTTAGCGCAAGGTGCGGATGCCAATACCACGGGCGGTGTCACGGCTGTTGGTGCAAGTAATACAGCATTGATGTGGGCAGCCGCCGAAGGCTACCTGGAGATTGTCGAGCAACTCTTGGCGCACGGTGCCGCCGTGAATGCCCAAAATTCTGCTGGCTACACCGCATTACTATTTGCCGCCGAGGGCGATCGCCGATCGATCATATCTACTTTGCTAGATCATGGTGCTGACATTCACCACCGCAACGCTTACGACGAAACGGTTTTAATGATAATGGCACGACATGGGCAGACCGATCTTGTGCAACGGCTGGTGACTCTGGGGGCAGCGGTTAACGCCACCAACCGAATTGGAGATACTGCCTTGTACTTAGCAGTCGATCGAGGACACTCTTACACGGTTAAGGCATTGCTCGACTTGGGAGTTGAAGTTAATATCGCCAATCTGGGCGGTTGGACTGCCCTCATGATGGCGGCGGCGCAAGGCAACCTGGAAAACATGACTCTGCTGCTAGAACACAACGCCGATTTTCGTCCGACCAATCGCTGGGGTGCCACTGCCTTAAGCGAAGCGCGCAAGTCCTTTCGGTCAGAACAGGCAACTGCCTTATTAATCCGGGCAGGAGCAACCGAGTAAAAGACCAATGACGCGAAAACCAGAAATAGAGTGGTAATCCAGTTCTTTCGCTCCATCGCGTTTTCACTCAACCTTATAGCAGTGTGCAAGGTCGTTCAGTACAGAAACGGTGTTGTGGAGCGCGGAGCGCCCCACAACACCGGACTTAACCCAAGCGGGTACCCCTATGGTGATGCCAAATCCGGGTGTGAATTTGCCCGTAGAACCGTGGTTCTACGGGCAAATTCACACCCGGATTCGGCAAGATCCCGCCAAAATCATTTGTGCAAAAAGAGTGCCAATTAAGTCAACTTAATAAATCTTGACATTTATGGGTGCGCACTCATAAGAAGATTAATCATAACAAAGCGTATCCAGCGGCAGGAAAGCCTACACGCTTGGAAAATCATTCTCTTCTGGTTTCTAGAGAGCTGATAGTTTGCCCTGTTATCAGCGAGTTGATCCAGGTGTCTGATTTGCCTGAGTGCCAGATCTAAGGTTTCTTTACGTCTTGAAACAATTTTCTTAAATAAACTGTGTCGTTAACTAGGAGATACCAGTAATGACTTTTGGACCAGCTTCACGCTTAGGAGTGAGCCTGTTTGATGAAACCCCTCCTGTTGAATGGGTGCCGGGTCGCTCACAGGAAGAAGTTGAAACGATTATTCAAGCGGTTTATCGTCAAGTGTTAGGCAATGCCTATGTGATGGAAAGCGAGCGGCTTACCGTGCCGGAATCCCAGTTTAAGCGAGGTGAACTGAGCGTCCGTGAATTCGTTCGCAGTGTGGCAAAGTCTGAGCTTTACCGCTCTCGATTCTTCACCAGTTGTGCTCGGTATCGGGCAATCGAACTCAACTTTCGGCATTTGCTGGGTCGCCCACCGCTGGATCTAGAAGAAATGCGGATGCACAGCACCATTCTGGATACCGAAGGGTTTGAAGCTGAAATTGATTCCTATCTTGATAGCGATGAGTACCAAACGGTCTTTGGCGAAAACCTTGTGCCTTACATCCGAGGCTATAAGAGCGAAGCGTGTCAGAGCATGGTGCAATTCACTCATACCTTCCAACTAGTGCGTGGAGCATCTAGCAGCAGTCTCAAAGGTAGTCTGTCTGGTAAGAGTCCTAAGCTGAATGCTCTTGTGATTCAAAACACTCCAACTCCCGTAATTTCGCCTGCCAGCAGCGGTGCTGCCTTCTCTTCACCTGCCAGCACTCCTCGAACACGCCTGGGTGTGGGTGCCACTTCGGATGGTAAAGTCTATCGAATTGAAGTCACAGGCTACCGCTCTAAGGTTGTCAATCGGGTTTCCAAATTTCGCCGCAGCAACCAGGTATTTCTGGTGCCCTACGATAAACTTTCCCAGGAATATCAGCGGATTCACCAACAGGGCGGCGTGATTGCCAGCATCACAGTTGTTTAGACCCTCCCCTTAGGGGCATTCGATGGAACGTCCCTAAGGTGAAAAGCATTTTTTTGAAGTATGACCCAAATCTACTTCTGTCAGACAACTTTTTAATTTGGAAACTCGCTTTATATCTTTAGGAGATAGGGTTCTAATGGCATCCTCTACAAATCTGGAACTATGGCCTACTAGCAGCTTAGAAGAAATCCAGATCATCATTCGGGCAGTGTATAAGCAAGTGTTGGGCAACCCTCATGTGATGGACAGTGAGCGCTTGGTGACCGCAGAGTCCCAATTGTGCGATCGCTCCATTTCTGTGCGGGAGTTTGTTCGGGCAGTAGCAAAGTCTGATTTTTATCGGTCTCGCTACTTTGAGTCCTGTGCTCCCTACCGTTTTGTGGAACTCAACTTCTTACACTTATTGGGACGGGCACCGCAAGACCAAAAAGAAGTATCCGAACATATTGTGCGGACAGTGGCTGAAGGCTACGATGCAGAAATCGACTCCTATATTGACAGCATTGAATACCAAACCGCATTCGGTGAAAATGTTGTGCCTTACACTCGTGGAAATGCAAGCGAAGCAAATCCCAAGCAAGTAGGCTACAACCGAATTTTTGCCCTTGACCGTGGTCCAGCACAAATTAGCAGTGCCGTGCAATCATCTCAATTGGTTTATGCCGTTGCGACCAATAGCGCTACTGCGGTGAAACCCTCGTCCGCAACAGTCATAGGTTCTGGGACTGAGAAGCGGTTCAAGATTGTCGTGACAGGCTCGAAATTTGACAGCCCTCGTCGAATCAGTGGCACGGAGTATATTGTTCCCGCCAGCAAGATGACTCCACAAATTCAGCGGATTAATCGTACCTCTGGCAAGATCGTCAGCATTACCGAGCTTTAATGCTTTCCCCCGTGTTGCAAACACTAATTTTTGTGCACAAACAACACGGGGACTAGAGGCATAGCCCCCACGCAGGGGTTCCACCCCTGCACCCCGTTGTCAAACTTTTAATTGTGTCTACTAGTAGGGTGAGTGTAACCCACCCTACTGCAAAGCACGATTGTTATTAAGTGACAGCAGCATAGTCGGGTGAGCAGTGGCTACACTGACCCCTGAACACAACACTTACTAAAGAGACTTTAAATATGGCACTTTGGATTGAATCAGAATCGATTGAACTGCGACCCAACGCAACTGAAGATGATCTACAAGCTGTGATTCGAGCAGCTTATCGGCAAGTTTTAGGTAATGTGCATGTCATGGATAATCAGCGGCTCATTAGCGCTGAATCCCTGTTACGCAATGGCGACATTACCGTTAAGGGGTTTGTTCGTGCCGTAGCGCAATCCGATCTATACCGCTCTCTGTTTTTTGAAACATCTTCGCCTTACCGTTTTGTTGAATTAAATTTCAAGCATTTGCTGGGTCGTGCCCCACAAGATCAAGCAGAAATTTCGGAACATGTACAGATTTATAACAGCCAAGGCTATGAAGCCGAGATTGATTCCTACATCATCAGCGATGAATACAATCAGAGTTTTGGTGAAAATGCTGTCCCTGCTCCACGAGGAAATCACACCCAAACCGGCATCAAAAACGTAGGATTCAACCGTACCTTTGCGCTGATGCGGGGATTTGCAGCTAATGATGTAGGGAAAGCGGCAAAGTTAATCAGTGACATTGGTAATAATTTGCCCACTAAGATCGTAGCTCCAGTGGGTGCCTCCGGTGCTTCCAATAGTCGAGACAAGCGTTTCCGTGTATCAGTGTCCAAAGCCAACTACGGAGCCCGTGTTACCCAGAGCGCTATTACCTTTGAAGTCGGATATAACCAGCTCTCCCAGAAAATTCAAAACATCCATAAGACAGGTGGCAAGATTCTCAGCATTACTGAAGTAGCTTAGGGAAGTGTGCACGGGTGATTGAGCCACGAGTCAAATGAAGCACGATGACTACTAGTGGGTCGTTTGCTTTGCGTGCTGCCATTTTTGCCCTCACCCTAAATCCCTCTCCCCAGGGGAGAGGGACTTTCAATCCAGCTCCCTTTCTCCTGTGGGGAGAAGAGGTTGGGAGATGAGGGTTAATCCCGATATTCCTGCACTCCGCTGCAAACTTTTTGATTGAGTCTACCGGATAATTGCACCTTGTTGGTTTGTATCAGCAAGAGACTCACGTTCAAGCACCACTGAAAGCCCCCAGAAAAACAATCACAACGGAAACCAAAACGTTGATGGATATTACTGAGTTTGTAGCGAATTCAATTGGGCATTGGCGATCGCAGCGTAGTGCTCATCATTTGGCATTTGGTCATTTTGAAGCAGTTCAGTCTGAGATCGATATCATTTCGCTTTCAGTCGATGACCCAGCCGTGATTGAACTTTGTAAAACGTATAGCGTTGACCCCCAAACGGCTGTTTCACCTTTCCGGATGAGTTGGGAAGGACAATCAGACTGGGAAGATAGTGAGATTGTCAAAGGAACGTGTGTCTTAGTACCTCTTCCTGATTTAACCCAACCCAAGCGTGGCAAGCTGCTACGGGATCAAGGCTATGCCGAAGAAATTGCAGCGATCGGCGACTACCATCTCACAGAAGATGGCACTTTTGTTTTAGTAACAGCGTATGATCGTGCCGCTGCCGAAGAAAAAATCTGGTTTGTTAATCCTAATGTTCGCTGTCGTGTCTCTCTGATTAAAACCAGTGCTGGCACGGGAGTGGTCACGGCTTCCTTTGCTTCAGAAATCCGTAAAGAAATTAAAAGCACATCTTAATCAGGGAATCAATGTGAAATCAAAGGTTTCACATTCACATTCATCCTTAGAATCAGCAACACCCAATCGAATATTTGAGCCGAGTAATATCTCAATTTTTAATTCTCCACTTTCATTGTTTTTATGCTCATGTCATCGACTCCACCGCATTCGTCTCAAGTAACATCCAATGATTTGATTACCCTGGCTCGTTGGATGGCAGGAGACTTTAGCAATGCTAAACAAGCGCTTGAAAATTCTAGAGATTACGCTCATATCCATGTGTTTTTTCGTCCCTTAGCCTTTGAGTTTTTCTCTGGTATTGGTCTCTATTCTGAGCAGGTTTATGACTATGATTTGTGGAGTCCTTACCGCCAAGGAGTGCATCGCCTGATTGAACAAGGCGATCGCATTTATATCGAAAACTATGGTTTAAAGAATCCGATGCTGTATGCGGGATCGGCGCGTGATTTA
This sequence comes from Calyptranema fuscum S582, assembly GCF_055793305.1. Classification (NCBI taxonomy): domain Bacteria; kingdom Bacillati; phylum Cyanobacteriota; class Cyanophyceae; order Oculatellales; family Oculatellaceae; genus Calyptranema; species Calyptranema fuscum. Next base: position 18,320 of record NZ_JBSLYH010000021.1, on the reverse strand, counting down.
ACTATTCTCCGAACTATTACTCCTGATTGTATTGAACGTCGCTACCACTGTTCGATGATCTTTAAGCGAGAAGGCGATCGCTTTCAAGGCAGTGTTGAACCTGGTCAGCGTTGCTTGATTGAAAAACAGGGTTGCCAGACGTATCTAGATAGCTACGTTGAAATCACCGAAAACACCTGGGTAAGCCTTGATAAAGGCTTAGACATCAACACACACCAGCAAGTTTGGGGTTCTACCTTCGGTCCCTTGCGGTTTGAAAAACGGGAGAGTTTTGCCCATGAAGTCCCAACTATTGTCTGATAGTTCACTGCCCTGTTTAAAATCCGTTGAGACTAAAATGCTGCCTCCAGAAGCGCAGAAGAAAATGCAGTGCTGGATTCGCAGCCGTCATTTAATTTGTTCAGGCAATTTCTTTGTGTTTGAAACTGTAGACTATAGTGCAGTTGACCGTTTTTGTGAGAGTGTTTCAGCACTGGGAGGAACCGTTATTGCAGTCGATCCAGTAGATAAAATCTGGATGGGCGATCACCGACAAGTCGTTTTATATCGTGCCCGAGCCAGTTTGCATACACCTTGTCATGCGTTGAAGCAGTACTGGTTCAAATATGGTAGTTTTCGCTCTCGATTTGATACCCAAGACTAGTACATCAACTTAAAAGTTTTAGAGGGGTGGAGGGGGGTAAACCCCCCTCTTGGGGGCGCAGCCCCCAAACCCCCATGTTGCAAAATTTCGTGTTTGCAACACTAGAAGTGTTGCTGTTTATATAACACTTCGCGTCTGGATAAATTACGCTTATTGTGTGAGAGCCGCACGGCGCGCGGCTCTCACACAATAACTTGTACTTCACACTATCGAAAATGTCATTTATAGGTCTATGCAATCCAGTTAGGATATCAGGGGGTTGGGGCGGTACCCCCACGCAGGGGTGAAACCTCTGCACCCCGTCCTAACCCTAATGCGTACCGCTATCAATAAAAAAGAGTGTGCTCACTCTCAATCAGAGATAATGCACACTCTTTTTTATTGCCAATTTTACTTACGACGATAAGGAACTGATTTTTCAATATCGATATTGAGCGCAGAGATTCGCTGCGGTGAATTACCCTGTGGGTTGATACTCCGAGCCATATCAAGAAACTGTGATGGGCTACCCACTTTAGGCTGCTTGTCTTGAGAAGCGTAACGACGAACAGTCATCTGCCAGATGGCTTGTGGGAAGCCAAACTTACCCCGATAGTATTCGTCGTAACGAGGAGATGTGATGTTGAAAGGTCGTTCACCTTCTGATCGACCAGGCAAAACACGACTACGCTGATAAGGAAGCGTATCGTAGCCAAATGTTTCCAGGTACTCTTCACTGTTGAGGAGATCGTCTACAAACCCCACAATGCCTTTGGTCGCGACGATGATCGACCGAGCAATCTTTTCTTGCGGACCATAAACATCGCGTCCCAACACTCTCTGAACAGTTTGTTCAACAAAGCGGTAATTGCTGTTGAGGTCATAGAAACTACGCTTGTACGTATTGGAAAGCAGCAATCCACGCACAAAATCACGAACCGTGATTTGTCTGCTACGAAGTTGGGACTCCAAAAACCGCTCACGATCGGCAGCAAAGGCATGAAAAAAAATCTGACGATAGGCTGCTTCAATCAGAGTATCCACGTCTGAAGGGGAAAGCCGATTTTCCATGGAGTAGATTCTAGGCTGCTCGTCTCCAGGTACTTCATAACTTGACACCCGCTGGTTTTGACTAGCAGGAGAATATTCTAAAAGAGGAATTGCCACGCCTGTAAATCTCCCTTTCCTTAATGGAATCTTACAAAAGTTACTCACAATCATAGGAGGATGGGTGCAGCATTAGTTTGCTCTTGCCTAAGAAAATTACATAACTTAATTTGGTTTCTGACACAGCTAAAATACTTTAATTTGATCTTTATTCTTTACTTCATCGTCTCGCCGAAATGCTAGCAGAGCTTGAAGTTTAGACAGCTTTAGTCAAACCTCCAATTAAACATTTAACCCTCGACTTGCATCCTCATCCGAGTCTACTTGGATGAGGATGCATTTTAAGGTGTTACGGATTATTGCTTTGTTTCTCATAACTGAGACGGGGGTCTTCTCCATCTCTTATGTTTTTGACATCTGATTCAACCAACAGGTGAACAGTTTTACAGATTATTATTTTTAAGGAGAGCGAGATGCTTGACGCCTTTTCTAGAGCCGTCGTTTCAGCTGATGCCAGCACCTCTGTAGTTAGCGATATCAATGCTCTTAAGGCATTTGTTGCTAGCGGCAACCGTCGTTTAGATGCTGTAAACGCTATTGCTAGCAACGCTAGCTGTATGGTTTCTGACGCTGTTGCTGGGATGATTTGTGAAAACCAAGGTCTGATCCAGGCTGGTGGTAACTGCTACCCCAACCGCCGCATGGCAGCTTGCTTGCGTGATGCTGAAATCGTTTTGCGCTACGTGACTTACGCTTTGTTGGCTGGTGATGCGTCTGTTCTAGACGATCGTTGCCTCAACGGTTTGAAAGAAACCTACGCAGCTCTGGGCGTCCCCACCACATCCACCGTGCGTGCCGTGCAAATCATGAAGGCTCAAGCCGCTGCTCACATCAAAGACACCCCCAGCGAAGCTCGTGCTGGTGCTAAGCTCCGCAAAATGGGTTCCCCAGTGGTAGAAGATCGTTGCGCTAGCCTGGTTGCTGAAGCATCCAGCTACTTCGATCGCGTGATTGCTGCCCTGAGCTAGTCGAATTCTACTGGCTCAGAAAGAAATTGCACAACAATCAACACTCTAAACTTTGGGAGATTTAAAACATGAAATCCGTTGTTACTACCGTTATTGCGGCTGCTGATGCAGCAGGTCGTTTCCCTAGCACCTCTGATCTAGAGTCTGTTCAGGGTTCTATTCAGCGTGCAGCTGCTCGTTTGGAAGCAGCTGAAAAGCTGGCTAACAACCTCGACAACGTTGCTAGAGAAGCGTATGATGCTTGCATTAAGAAGTATCCTTACCTGAACAATGCTGGTGAAGCTAACTCCACCGACACCTTTAAGACCAAGTGTGCTCGTGACATCAAGCACTACCTGCGCTTGATCCAGTACAGCCTGGTTGTAGGTGGTACAGGTCCTTTGGATGAGTGGGGTATCGCAGGTCAGCGTGAAGTTTATCGTGCGTTGGGTCTACCTACGGCTCCTTATGTTGAAGCATTGAGCTTTGCTCGCAACCGTGGTTGCGCTCCTCGCGATATGTCTGCTCAAGCATTGACCGAGTACAATGCTCTGCTCGACTATGCAATCAACTCACTGTCCTAGTCAACGACTAGATTAGTGATTGCGTGACAGGTTAGACTCCTCCCTTGTAGACCTGGAGGTTCTTAGTTCTGTGCTTTGCCTGTTAAGGTTAAGTGGTGACCAAGAATCTCCAGGTTTGTCTTTGGATGCCAGATCACTGCGAAAAAGGTCGTCCTGAAAAAGTAATATATTTTTTGTGACACAGGCGACGCCCGTGCCACAAAAAATATTGTGTGAACAACACTAATCAAAAAGAATAAAATTACTTCTTGTAGGGGCAGGTTTTACAATTGCTTTGCTTAAAGAGGGATAGGACAATTTCAGTCGAACTTTCCCCAAATCAGGTGATTTATGGATAGACGCTTTTCTAATTTTTTCAATCTAACGGAGGATCATGCGATCGCTCTATTAGATACCCCTCAAGATCAGATCAGTGAAGATGATTCGCGTTATATTGCCGCATCTCATTTGGTGAACTTCCCCACAGAGCAAGCTATCAATGCTCTGATACGAGCAGTGCAGCAAACCGATCCTGCCCTCGATAACCGCATTGTCAGACGTAAAGCAGTAGAAACATTAGGACGATTGCAAGCCGTTCAGGCTCTGCCCGTGATCCATGACTGTCTAAACGATGATGATTGCTATACGGTAGAGAATGCTGCCTGGGCGATCGGTGAAATAGGCACCCAGGATGCTGCCATCCTGGAAGATATGGCTCGATTACTGGATAAGCCAGGACAAACCTATCGGGTGCTGATTCATACCCTGGCAAAGTTGGGTTATCAGCCTGCTCTAGAACGGATTCGTCGCTTTACAGATAATGCTGACCTGCCAACAGCAAGCGCTGCCATTACAGCCATTTGCCGCTTGACCAGAGACGATACCCAGATGGGTCAAGTTGTGGCAATGTTGCAAAATACAAATGTGCTGGCACGACGATTATCCATTCAAGACTTGATTGATGCCCGCTACTATGATGCCATTCCCAGTATCACCCGTTGCCCGGTATCACTTGTGTTTCGACTGCGCGGCATACGAATGCTAGCAGAAGTCGGTATTGCTGCCGGAGCCATTACCTTTGCGACTATTCAACCCGCTTTAGAACAATCTTTACGCGATCATCCAGGGGATCTGGATCTGGTGCATTGTTACGATCAACTACCAGACTTAGCCTTTTTGATTCGCGAACTGTATGAAACTGATTTTGGGCGTTGTTATCTAGCCACCAAAACACTGCTTGAGCATTACCCGGAGGCAGCACCGGCAGCCCTTTTTGCGACCTATGCCGAAGAAGCTACTCAGGACTATGGGGCGCACTTCCATGTGGTAAAGCTATTTGGCTGGTTGAAACATGCACCTGCCTATGATTTATTGATTGAGGCATTGCATAATAAACAACCTCAGTTTCAGAAATCGCGTGCCGCCGCTGCGATCGCACTTGCAGAATTGGGCGATCCACGTGCCATTCCTGAGCTAAAAACTTGCCTGGAAACCAAAATCTGGGATTTGAAATATGCAACGTTGATGGCACTGGAACGTTTTGGCGATATCAGCGGTTATGAGCAGGTTACCCCTGATGATGATTGGTTAGTTCAAGAAAAAGCAAAAACAAAATTAAACATTCGATCGTGATTCGCCCACCGCTCAAGTTTTAATGTTTTGTATTTTCAGCGCACTCTCTGGGTTTAATGTTGCCTTTTTAATTTTTACCATGTCAACCACTGAAGAACTATTTCAACAGCTCAAACACCCCAATCCTCACCTGCGTGAACAGGCAATGTGGGAACTGGCAGAAAACCGAGATGAAACGACTATCCCTCGGTTAATGAGCATTTTGGATGAAGACGATACGACGTATCGACGGGCAGCCGTGAAAGCATTAGGAGCGATCGGTCACGACACGGTACCACCGTTGGTAGATGCGTTACTCAACAGTGGCAATGTGACCGTGCGGGGTAGTGCAGCCAAAGCATTAGCGCAAGTCGTGATCAACCATCCCGATACACCCTTGTCTGTTGAAGGGGTTCAGGGATTAAAAACGGCACTGAATGATCCAAATCCTGTGGTTAATATTGCCGTTGTGATGGCGCTGGGTGAAATTGGCACTCCGGTTGTAGAGATTTTAATTGAAGCTGTGCAAACAACAGATAATCCAGCACTAGCCATTTCAATCGTCAACGCCTTAGGTTCAATCGGTGATGAACGGGGGGTCGAGGTTCTCACTCAACTGATTCATTCTGAATCAACTGACTCTTATGTGCGCGAATCTGCCACCAGCGCGTTATCTCGCTTAGAGATGACCACCAAATTTCAGCGGAGAGAGCAGTAAAGCTTCCGCTGCATCACAGTCCCAGGCGATTGGCACGTCCTGCTGAACTAGAGTTCAACACACGACAATAGATTACCAATCGTCTACTTCAGATTGTCGCTCGATTTGGGCGATCGCCAGCTTTGCCAGCACTTTAATCACCTCTTGCGGATCGTCTAACAGTGACTGTAATGAGGGTAAGGCTGAGCGATCGCCTGTTTTGCCAAGAGCATTAATAGCTGCTTTCCTCACATCTAAATCGGCATCTTGAATCGCCAAAATCAAGTGGGGCACAGCCGTAGGATAATTGACTTGCCCTAAGGCAGCCGCCGCCTCCGTGCGGATGAGTGGTTCTGGATCGGTCAACGCAGACACTAGAAGATTGCAGGACTTTTCGTCAGACTGTTCCTGCGCCACATGCCCTAATGCCCCAATCACGGCACACCGCACGTCCAGCGATGCATCATTCAATGCTTGATATAAATAATCTGACGCTTCAGAACCAATAAAGGCTAACGCCCAAGCTGCATGACCTTTGATATCCTCAGGCTGATCCGTAGATGCCAAAATACCCAGCAATGCCGGAACAGACGCTTCTCCTGTTCTTGCCAGTGCGCCCGCACATGACCCCTTGACTACTGTATCTTCATCGTTCAAGAAAGAATGAAGTAATGTTGGCACTGCCGATGGATCAGCAATAATCGTAAGGGTCTTGGCTGCTGCCCGCCGCACAACCACATCAGGATGATGTGCTAAAGCTTCTAATAGAAAAGGGGTCGCAGGTTCGCCAATTTCTCCCAGCGTTTCTGCAAATCTCAATCGCACCAGCCCCCGTGGATCTCCTAACCCTGCTACCAATCGTTGCAGAAGTTGATCTGTGGGTTCAAAGGTGCTGAGTGTAATCTGCTCATCCACGCTCTGGAGAAGAGCATCATTCTCAGATTGAATTTGCTCTACTTTAACGGGCAGAGTTGTAGCATCCATCGCTGAAGATCCAGGGTTATGCGAGTGAGTCATCACAAATTTTCAATTCGCCATTGTGGGTCAATCATGTTAGTTGCCAGCTGTGAGAACGGCTTGCCGTTGGCGGAGTGCCTGGAGTTGGGCATCAATTTGAGTGAGTTGCAGATCTAAACTAGCCATGGCTTGCGACTTCATAATTTTAGCTCGCTGCGCTGTGGACAGGGTTTCATTCACCAATCGTTCTCGATATTGCTCCAACTCAGTAATAATTTCTGCCAAGTCTTCAGGAGTTGCTTGTTCGAGTGAGATAACTTCTTGAGTATTTTCCATATCCGTTGACTTTTCTAAAAACCATTTAATTCAGACCTACATCTGATCTTCTCAGATTGCGTTGCCAATGAGCAAACCTATTAATTTTACTTTTCAAAAAAGTACGAAGTATAGAGATATAGCAGGTCTAAATGAGTTATAAGATAGGCGGGTTGTGGGAGGCTCGCCCCTTCGGGGTGAGCCTCCCACAACCCACTTGGGATTGCTATAGATGCGTAATGTGAATCAATAAATTAAGAATCGTAGTTTGATAAAACCCTGCTGTCACTTTCTCAAACAGAATTACAAGTTCATGGCTCTGTGATGCTCAGCACCTCAGAGATGCTTGTACTTGCGATTAACTAACACTGGCACCCACCAGCTTGCGCTCTAGATCAAACAAAAAGCCATGAATATATTCCTCTGTCCATTCAGAACCATAGAAGCGGGTAAACATCCCTCGTGCTGGATCTTTTTCAGCTCGATAGCGCAGATAGCGCCGTTGAGCTTGTTCAATCGCCTGTAAAGATTGAGAGTCCGTCACTGGCTCAGCCTGGTCAACAAAGTCTAGATACGCTTGGAGATAACCTTGAAACGCCGCGAAAACATGATTCTCTACCATTTCTGTGGCTTGCGGTCGCGTCCAGAGAAAAGCAGGGGAGAAAAACGGACGTGCTTCTTCCGGAAAGTCTCCTCCCCAGGGCAAGTGTTGCCGGTAGGTTTCAAACAGCGGCAAGATAGGCTGAGTATATTTTGCTTGATACCCCAGCTCATCTCGAAACAGAGGTTGCATATCCAAGGCAATCAAGTGTCCTCCCGGCAAGGTTACCAGATCTGCACCAAAAAAAGGTAAATCGTAGGTTAAGTGGGGAAAGATGACAAAGTTCAAAACTTGTAGAGCATTGCCACCTTGCACATGGGCAGCGCGAATTTGCCGCAGTTTAGGAGCCTGATACCCATAGCTAGTCGTCAGAACTTCATCTTGATGTTTACCCTTGCCCACGATCGCCACTTTCGACTCAAACCCTTCTGGAATGGGATAGGGTTGCAAATCAAGGCGTTCGTTTAAAAGTGCGATCGCGTAGTCTAAAAATGGTTGATATAACGTCATGGGAACTCAAGTTACTTTTTGACCACTGTCGCTCAAAACACAGCATCTCTAAACTAACTGGCAGCTGCTACCACTAACGGCACAGCATCTTCAAACAGAAACCCATATAAAAACCGTTCTGACCATTCGTGTCCAAAGTAGCTGCTAAACAAGCCCGATGCCGGATCCCGATCAGCACTGTATTGGTCATAGTCTTTTTGGGCTTTCACAACCCGCTGAATATCTTCCGATCGGGTCAGAGGCTTAGCATCGGCTAGCATTTGCCAGTATAGATTCAAATAGTCTTTGAATGCTTCAAAGACCCGCGTTCTAACAGTCTCGGCATCTGTTTTAGCGAATAATAAATACTTAGAAAAGTACTGATTCGCATCATAAAATTTCATTTCCAGACCTTGTGACAAGTCTGGATACTGACTATGCAACCTCTTTAAAGGATGAATATATTTTCTCAAATAAGCTTCATCCTGAAACAAGGGTTGAAAGTCCATCACAATCAGGTTTTTGACCTGCCCAAATGACAAGAAATCAACCCCTAGTAGCGGCAAATCATAGTAATGATTGGGATAAATGACGCTATTAAAAATCTGAGCACTTGTACCTGCGTCAATGTAAGTGTAGCGAATTTTACGAAACTCAGGACATTGATAGCACCAGCTCTTAATGGTGGCAGGATTTCTACCACGTTCACTAACCTGAGCCTCTAGCCCTGCTGGAATAGAGCGACTTTGTAAATCAAACTGTTGAAACAGTGATTGCTCTAAATATTCAAGATAAGGCTGATACATTTGCTAAAAGGCTTAACATACATGCTCCCTCAAAGTAAGAGATTGCCAGGCAAGCCGTCTCAAATGTGAGAAACAAAGCAACAATCCGTAACGTTAGAGAGTGGATGGATGAAACACTTCATATTATGTCATCATTACTTTCTTACGAAGCTCTGGATACGTTGTGTTGAATCATGGTGATTAATTCTGCTTCAGAGACATACCGTCTTTCTGAACAATACGTCATCAAATACACCCCGCCAATCGTCCGCACAGTGCTGACACGTACCCGGAAATCATCAGTAATGAACCAGCAGCGCTCCTGTCCCTGGTTTTGCTCGTAGTCGGTATCGATTGTCAAAATGCCGTCTTTGCCAAACCAGTAACGACTCACGACAGGAATCTTTTCCACGTAGCCCTGGTTGCGCAGTAATTTGCCCGATCGCCCTGTTTCATCATCAGGTACATCAACTAACACCGCTGCGCGATCGGGGTTAGGCTCCTGATTATCTTCATGCTCTTGCCACATAAAGCTGGCTCCACCTGCTGCGATCGCCGGATCAATGCCTTGTGGCTCACAAACCTGCTGAATCCGAGGATCATCGGCTGCAACCACTTCTACATAGAGCTTTGATTCTCCCGACTGATCAGCGATCGTATCAAAATGATGCACGGTACGCTGGGTAAACCAAATACCTTCACTCTTTCGGAAAAAGTCCATCATCGTTAACGGCTGGACAAGTGGCATGAAATTTTCCTCAAACTCAATCACGGGACTAACACTAGCAATTCTTAATAACATGAAGTACACAGTGTTGTGAGAGAGCCGCGCTCCGCACGGCTCTCTCACAACACCCGTAATCTATCCCATTGCGAAGCGCTATAACCCAAAAGAATACCCTTCAAACCGCATTCGGATCAATAAACGGTACAATACCCGTGAATGAAGCTATTTTTAACTTGAAATTATGAGAAGCAGGGAGATTTTCAAGACTCCTAAAGATGTTTTGACGGCGCTCAAAACAGGGCTTACTTTGAGTCAGAAAGATTTCTATCAATTCAACTTCAGTGGATTTGACCTACAAAATGCCGATCTGAATCATGCCACGCTCATTCGGGCGACTTTAAGCTATACCAATCTCAATCAGGTAGATCTGAGTGCAGCCGATCTGCGGGGTGCTGATTTGAGTCATGCCAGCTTGAAAGATGCTAACTTGCAGGGGGCTTGTTTATATCGGGTCAATTTAAGTGGAGCCGATTTAAGAGGTGCGAATTTAACAGATGCCCAGATGCAATGGGCGCGATATGATAGCCAGACTATCTTTCCAGCAGACTTTGCTTATAAAGCTTGTGGCGCGATTGGTCCAAGCGCAAATCTCAATGGGGCAGCGCTGAATACGGCAGATCTACGTCATGCCGATTTGCAAGAGGCAAACTTGTTAGGAGCTTACTTGACCGGGGCGGATTTGACGGGCGCAAATCTGCGTGGAGCCCGTCTAGTACAAGCCGATCTGCGAAGTAGCATGTTAACGGGTACTTGTTTACGTCACGTCCGATTGAACAATGCAAATTTAGCCGGAGCCGATCTGCGAGCTGCTGATCTCACCAATGTTGAGTTTGAACAGCTTGAAAGTATTGCCGGAGCCGATTTTACTCTCGTCCAGGGACTCAGTGACGCCATGCGATCGCGCTTGCTCAGTCAACCCGCCCACCAGTTAGAAACCATCCATCCGCTGACCCTCAAGACCACCTTAGAAAGCTTGACTCCCCTGTAAGTTTTTCTGAGTCTACAAACCATAGACCAGAGCGATACTGTTTGAGTTTGAAGACAGATGCAGGGCAGAAAAGTAGCTTTAGTAAAGTAACTTTTAGGAATTAAGGAACCAACGGTTCCATCGCTGCCCCTACCACTCGATGATCGACATCTTGCCGAAGTTGAACAAGCGCTGCTTTTGCTTCGGGCGTATCAAAATGCTTCAGGGCATAGGCAACTCTCACCCGAATATACTCTGCCTCCCTATTTTTTAGCATCAACAGTTGAGATAGTGCTGTTTCAGCTTGACGGGACATTGCTAAAGCCCCCAAAGCATCCACAGCAGCTTCTTGTACAGCAGCATCATCTCCTGCCAATCCTGCCCCACATACCTCCAAAACTTCTTCCGGGCATTCCAGTTCTACCAGGGCTGCCAGAATGCTGCGCCGCACCAACCAATGGTCGTCTCTTAAAAATGTCTGTACTAAATGGGAAGCAGAAACTTTACCAAATAACGACAATGAGTTTGTAGCTTCTGCCCGCACATTAGGCGTGTTATCAAACCGCATCATTTGAAGTAAAAACCCAAAAGCATCAGACGTTTTTTGCCTGCCCAGCTCTCTGGCAACAAAGGTTCGGACTAAAAATTCTGGGTCATGAAGGTGTTTTGCCAGTAAAGGAACTGCAACATCAGCTGGATAATCCTTCAGGGCTGCGATCGCTTTAAGTCGGTATTGAAAATCAGCGTTTTGTAGTTCCGTTTGAATTTGATTGAGATCCATAAGAGCATGTGATAAATAGTTTGTTCTCTTTACGCTTAAAGAAAAAAGCAGGGAAAGATGAGTCATTAAATCATGACATGAATATCACTCCCCAAGGTCGATCTAATCTTTGACGAGTTCATGCTCTCTCGCACCACAACTTTTGTCCCAGCGATCGCCTTCTCGATAACATCCCAGATGAACATTTGAGCAATATCAGATTTCTGTTGGGCGTAAATGTTCAAGCTGTAGCTTATCAAGATATTTTTCTTCAATTACTTGGCTAGAATTGCCAACCCATCGGGCAATCGTAGTTGATGAATTGCCTTGAGTTGCTTGGAGAGTAATAAATGTATCTCGACAGTTATAAGGAGTCATCTTGACTCCGTCTTTTATATCCAGTTTCAAACTGGTGAGAATTGCTTTCCAGGCACGATCAGCAAAATTACTTTCACTGATTGCGCCTCCTTTTGGTGATGGAAAGACTAAGATATCTTGTTCAGGGTTGTCAGGTCTAATTGACTGTAATAAAGCTTGCAATTTCGGAGTACAGCTAAACCAACGGTTTACACCTGTTTTCGTTTCCCTTCGCCTGACCAATTTGCCTGAAACTTCTACAATACTTTCGTGAAAATGAATTCTGCTGCAATCTGGAGTTAGACTTCCCCAACGCAATCCGATCGCTTCACAGGGTCTACAACCACTCCAAAAGAGAAATTTTACAAATGGAGCATAGTGGCGGTAGCTTATCCCTTTGCCTTGATGGTTTTCAAAAGCTTTGATGATGCGATCGCGTTCCTCAACCGTAAAAGACATAGGAGGAACTGGCTTAGTAGGCTCAAGCTCTTTATACATTTCATCTAAAGGGTTAGAGCCAAGCAAACCGTGCTTCATTCCCCACTTGCAAGCGGCTGAGAGTTGCATTAGGGTTCTACGTGCCTGAGACTCCGTTGTAACTTGAAGCAGTTCCATGCGAAATTTCAGCGCATCTTTCAATCCATCGGTTGAACATTTAGACAGGTGTGCTGTAACAGGTTCATACGTTCCATTAATTGTTTTGGGAGAAGCGTTAGGACTTCTATACTCCACGTATTTCTGCCATAGCTCTATGAGGGTTGGAGTGGAAGGATGGATTTTAGCGGCTGAATCAGCGGTACTTAGAACTGAATCCGGCTTGTACTTTGCCAGAGTAATATCAAACTCCCCATACTGTATATCCCTTTCGATTTCTAGCGCTCTATCCTGGACTAGTTTTCGGTTATAGGGAGTATCTGAGAGTCCTGTTGAAAGGAAGTGACGCTTACCACCAAACGTAAATACGAGTTGCAAGCGATTATTGGAACTCCGATATTGAACACTTCCAACTTTCGCCTTTCTGCGACCACGGGAACTTTTTGAGTACATAGGTAATTACAAAGTGCTAGTTCGTTTGCACTACCATCTTATCTCAATCTTTATCTCAATCTTTATCCCAAAGATGCCTGAACTTGCCCAAAGTAGTACGCAGCCACTAGCGACAAGGCGGGCATGAAATCGCCCAAAACCTTTACAGGATAGGAGAAATCAGCCCTAAACGGTCATTTACTTATAAAGCCGATGGCGGGATTTGAACCCGCGACCGCTCGATTACGAATCGAGTGCTCTACCACTGAGCCACATCGGCACAACCGATTAACCAGTATAACAGTCTACACCAAGTTAATCCCTTCACCACCATTTACGAGGATTAATAAACCAGCGATTTTGTTTAGGTGGGGTGGGAAGAGGACGCCCCGTCAACATCGTCCAGGTTTTGCAATCTACAATACCATCATCCAATAATTTATGACGTTGCTGAAAGCCCAGCACTGCCCCCTGGGTTTCGGCTCCAAAAAATCCATCTCGGCGAAGATGATATCCATGAATTTGCAACAGTCCTTGTAGTTGGTAGACATCTGAACCGCTATGTCCACGCTTCAGGACGCGACTACCTACCGGAACTGAGCGCTTTAAAGCATTCCAGGTAAGCGTATTCACAACGCCATCGCTTCTCAGCCCCTGCCGTTTCTGAAATATGCGGACGGCGGCTTCTGTAATGCCACCAAAGTCTCCATCAATGCGGAGGGTAAAGCCGTGGGCGTTCAGCAGTTCTTGCAACTCAACCACAATAGGACCACAACTCCAGGGGTATAAATCGCATGGGCTGGCGGCTGATGGACTGGCGGCTGATGAGTTTGCGGCTGATGAGCTGGAGGCATCGTTGGCGATCGCATGGGTGAGGTGAGAATCGGGTGTCATACGCTATTGTCCTGGATTGTGAGGAATGGTTTTAGAGAAGGATGGTTTTGACTAGCATGATCGTGACTGACGCACCGGCAGGAATCAAGGTGGTGCCGATGGGTACAACGGCAAGACTGTTGGTTTGAGCCAGGTTAATTAAATTGCCCGACAGATGAGACCCCCCAGCCAGTTGAAATTCATACGTGCCATTTACTAAATGAGTCTGCCCCCAAACATAACTTTCTCGCTTGCCATCTGACTTTAAGTCGTGGAGCGATCGCCCTTCTACCCAAACGGGCGTGTCTAGGTTGGAGACCCCGGATAGTTTTTGTAAAGCGGGTTGGACAAATCGCCAAAAGGTAACCAGGGCAGAAACCGGATTGCCGGGAAGACCAAAATAGAGGAGGGGATGGGGGGATGGGAGGGATGGGGGAGATGAGGAGGATGGGGGAGATGGGGGGGACGAGTCGGGGGTTTGATTCCTGTCGCCTGTCGTCTGTTCTCTAACCTTTGTAAAAGTGGCGACGGTTAATGGCTTACCGGGTTTAATGGCGACCGCACGAATGTGGATGGTTGCTCCTAACTCTGCCAGGATTTGATCGACATAATCATAATCGCCCACGGAGACGCCGCCAGAAGAGAGCACCACATCAGCCTGGGCGATCGCTTGAGCGATCGCGTCTCTGAGTGCGTTCGGTTGATCGGGCACAATGCCCAAAAGAATTGGATCGGCACCGGCTTGCTGCACTGCTGTTGCCAGGGCATATTGATTGGAATCTACAATTTGTCCGGGTTGCAACGGTTGATCAGGCGTTACCAACTCACTGCCTGTCGATAAGATTGCCACACGCAGGCGGCGGTAGACCGTTACCTGTAAACATTGTGCTGCTGCTAACACGGCAATTTCGGGTGCTGCTAGCCGCACTCCCGCTGGCAGTAACGGTTCGCCTGCTTTGTAATAAGTGCCTTGATGCCGAACAAATGCCTGAGGCTTGGGAGATGCCAGGATCGTTACGCGATCGCCCTCTCGTTGCGTCTCTTCTTGCATCACCACCGTATCTGCACCAGTGGGCATCATCGACCCCGTTAAAATTCGGGCAGCCTGCCCACTCCCCACGGTTTGTCGGGGCTGATAGCCTGCCGGAATCTCTTCAATAATCTCTAAGGTAACGGGCTGGTCGGCACTGCAAGCCTTAACATCGGCATACCGCACGGCATACCCATCCATTGCCGAATTATCCCAATGGGGAAAGTCAAGCTGGCTGGTTACAGCCGTGGCTAACACCCTACCTGCCGCAGAGAGCACGTCAACCCGTTCGATATCGGTCTGTGAATCCAGGGGTTGCACCCATTCTAAGATCAAGTTTTCGGCGTGTTGGGCTGGCAGCATCTTGATGTAGAGATTTTATGTAGAGATTTGTAGAGAGTCTTGACCCCTTTACCCTACACCCAAGCTTGAGCCTGACTCAATTAGTATGGGAATGAGATACCTCTTAACCGCAGCGATCATGCCTTCTGAACTGGTTCCTGTTCGATATCCCAAAGTGCCGCTGTGGCGACGAGGTGCGGCACTGGGCATCGATGCCATGATTGTCGGATTATTTAGTTCCCTCATGGGGTCGTCGGCGATCGCCCAGTTGGTTGCCTTTATGTTGGGCTGGCTGCTGTTACGGGTCGTTCTGGTTGTCCAAAATAAAGGGCAAAGCCTGGGGCGATGGGCATTTGATATGGTGGTGATTGACAGTCGCTGGCAAAAAATTCCTGGCTTAAAAGAATTAGCTCGCCGGGAAGGGGTTTTAGGGCTGGCAGCATTTCTAGCCCTGAGTGGGCTAACCAACTTTAATCCATCCAATCCTTTAGCACCGCTACTGCTCTTGCCCCTTGCCGCCGACTGCGGGTTAGCGTCTTTGGATCAGGAACGGCAACAAGCCTTTCATGACCAACTGGCAAGCACTTTGATTGTGCAGTCGCGCCGAGGCTACTCGTTAGATATTAAATTGAAGCGATTACTTGCCGATCTGAGGGGTCGTGTGAAAAAATAGTAGATTGTGTCTGTTCTGCCAAATTTTAAATTTAGGAAACTATGGCTAAGGGCGTCCGTGTCATCATCACGTTGGAGTGTACGGAGTGTCGAACTAACCCCGACAAGCGATCGGCTGGGGTTTCCCGTTACACCACCACCAAAAACCGCCGTAACACTACGGCGCGGTTAGAGCTGAAAAAGTTCTGCACTCACTGCAATAAGCATACGGTTCATAAGGAAATCAAATAGATATGACTTACTATCGTCGCCGCGTTTCTCCGATTAAGCCTGGAGACCCCATCGACTACAAAGACGTTGAATTGCTGCGCAAATTTGTCACCGAGCGTGGCAAAATCTTGCCTCGTCGTATTACTGGGTTGACGGCAAAGCAACAACGAGATCTAACGAAAGCGATTAAGCAAGCTCGTATTTTGGCTCTCCTGCCCTTTGTCAATCAGGAAGGTTAGGCAGAAAACAATATCCGCATTCCTGACGGTTGTTTTCAGAAAACTAAGGAAACCCGTTGAAGGTATTCGGATATCAGGGATCAAAGGATTAATGCAAACTGTTGCAATACGGTTCTGCTTTTAGTCCTTAACCTCTATCTTTAATTGTTGACTCCTACCTCCAATAGCCCGATGGATAAGGGAACATTAGTTGAATTCCGTCTACATGGCGATCGCCGTCTTGCAGTGGTTGACCGTCCAGAGGGTAAGAAGCATTGGCTTGTGATCGATGAGCGGGGACAGTCTCATACGCTGCACCCGCGACAGATTACCTACGAAGTCACCGGCACCGTTTATCAGCCCGGTGACATTGCCGCTTTCTGGAACGAAACTCAAACCTATCTCGATCCTTCTAGCTTAGAAGTCGCGTGGGAGTTGCTCGTCGAGGAAGGGGAAAATGTTGATCCGGCGGGAATGGCAATGTTGCTGTTTTCCAGCCAAAGCCCCCCGCTATGCTATGCAGCCTATTATCTTCTTTCGGAAGATAAGTTGTACTTTAAGCAAAAAGGCGATCGCTATGAACCACGTCCTGCCAGTCAGGTTGCTGATTTAAAACATCAATCTAGCCTAGCTGCCCAGCGCATGCAGGAGTGGATGGGGTTTTTAGAGCGCGTTCGTAGTGCCTTAGCCGGAGATCTAGTGGTGTGGCAAGATAGCGATCGCTCTCGTGTCGAAGCGTTAGAACGGTTTGCTACTCTAGGAGAAGAATCAACTCATCGAGTCCAGGCTTCAGAGACTTTGGCAGCGCTCAATCTGGCTGAATCTGCCGAAGCCGCATTTCAACTCTTAGTCAACCTCAAGATCTGGCATCCTCATGAAAATTTATTTTTGCGGCGTAGCCAGATTTCCACTCAGTTTTCTAAAGGCGTACTGGAAATGGCGAACAGCCGCCTAGTCGAACCTCCGATAGACCCCGATAGTAATCGTCTGGACTTGACCCAACACAAGGTCTACACCATCGACGACGAAAGTACGTGTGAAATCGATGATGGGCTTAGTGTCGAAACTTTAGCAGACCAGCGACGGCGAATTTGGATTCACATTGCTGACCCTTCTCGTTGGGTGTTTCCGGGCGATGACCTGGATTTAGAAGCGCGGCGGCGGTGTACGTCGGTTTATTTGCCAACGGGCATGGTGCCCATGTTTCCGTCTGAGTTGGCAACAGGACCCATGAGCTTGATTCAGGGCAAGGTGTGTACTGCCCTCAGTTTTGGCGTCATTTTAGATGAAACGGGTGCGGTTGTAGACTATACCATCTGCCCCAGTCTGGTGAAACCCACGTATCGTCTGACCTACGAAGATGTAGACGAAATTTTAGAACTGGGTGTTAGCGCAGAACCAGAATTAGAGGCGATCGCCAATCTCGCCATGTTGCGGCAAAGCTGGCGTAAAACCCAGGGTTCTATCAGCATTCGGATGCCAGAGCCGTCCATCAAAGTGCGCAACGATGAAATTACGATTGATGTCTTAGAAGATTCGCTATCTCGGAATCTGGTTGCCGAAATGATGATTTTGGCGGGTGAAGTGGCGGGGCACTATGGGCGAGAACATAGCTTACCACTCCCGTTTAGAGGGCAAACCCAACCCGAGCTTCCGGCAGAACAAGAGCTTTTACAACTGCCTGCGGGGCCGGTGCGCTATTGTGCGATTCGGCGGTGTATGCCCCGCAGTGAAGTGGGCATTACGCCGCTGCGCCATGCCAGTTTGGGCTTAGATACCTATACTCAAGTCACGTCTCCGATTCGACGCTACACCGATCTACTGGCACACTTTCAGATTAAGGCGCATTTGCGGGGCGAACCCTTGCCATTTTCCCTGGATGCGATGCAAGAACTGATCTATGTCGTTAGTTCTACGGCTTACGAAGCAACGCTGGTCGAGCGTCAGACCAATCGCTATTGGGGGTTAGAGTTTTTGCGGCGGCATCCTGACCAGGTCTGGCAGGCGTTAATGCTGCGCTGGTTGCGAGAGCACGAAAATTTGGGTCTGATTTTGTTAGAAGACCTGGGGTTAGAACTGGCGATGCGGTTTCACCGTCCTATTACACCGGGCGATCGCCTGGAGGTTCGAGTCACCTACTCCGACCCGCGACAGGACATGATTCAACTGAGCGAAGTTACCGAATCCACCGTTCGTTCTGCTTAGGATCCACAAGGTAATGGGTTGAACATCGGCACGGGCAGTAACAGGTTAGGAGGGGATGCAGGGGTTCTACCCCTGCATCCCCTCCTAACGTAAATCCGTAACGCGATACTCCTAAGAAT
>NZ_JBSLYH010000020.1:0-124542 GCF_055793305.1 Calyptranema fuscum S582 | reverse complement strand
CAAGGAACAACCCGCAAAAACAAACCCAAGGACCCCTTGTAGGCTTTTCTCAGGGATTGAGTCACGTACAAACTGAATGGGTCTTATTGCTGGCGTGTGATTTATTGAAACTTAGACGGGAACCGCTGCAACGGGCGATCGCTCAGCTAGAGCAACTATCCCCAGAAACCCTGGCATTCCTGGCACGAGATCAAAAAGGTTGGCAGCCGCTATGTGGGTTTTATCGTCAAGCCTGTCGCGAACGTTTGGAAACGTTCATCCAGCAAGGGGGGCGATCGTTTCAGACCTGGTTAGCGACGCAGAAGGTTGAAGAATGGCACCTCAGCGATCGCCAAATTTTGTTCAATTGCAACACGCCAGAAGACTTATAGCGGTGTACAAGTTCGTTCAGTACAGAAATGATGTTGTGAGGCACGGAGCGCCCCACAACACCGTATTGAATCGAACCGTACAGCGCCATACAGCAACCGTTACAAATATTGCACGCGATAAATTCGACCGTTGCTCTCTTCGGTAAACAAGAGACTGCCATCGGGTAAGACCAGCAACCCAACCGGACGTCCCCAGGTTGTGGGTGTACTCGGATCGGTTAAAAATCCCGTGACAAAATCTTCGTAATGCCCAACAGGGCGACCGTCTGCATTAAACGGCACAAACACAATTTTGTAGCCTGTCCCCTGGCTACGATTCCACGATCCCCGAAAAGCAACAAAGGCACCGTTGCGATAACGGTCTGGAAATGTCGCGCCATCATAAAACCGCAGCCCTAACGCCGCAGAATGTGCCTGAAATAAGACATCTGGGGTGCGAGTTTGTGCTGCTAAATCAGGATTACGACTGCGTCCATTGGGGGCTTGCCGAGGATCAAGGCGATCGCTAGACAAATAGGCATAAGGCCAGCCATAAAATGCACCCGCTTGGATACGGGTTAAATAATCGGGCACCAG
The DNA here is from genome assembly GCF_055793305.1 of Calyptranema fuscum S582. Lineage (NCBI taxonomy): Bacteria > Bacillati > Cyanobacteriota > Cyanophyceae > Oculatellales > Oculatellaceae > Calyptranema > Calyptranema fuscum. The sequence goes on along the minus strand of NZ_JBSLYH010000020.1, from coordinate 123,595 downwards.
ATCATCCCCCAATCCATCTCGCTCATTTACCGTCGTATACAACTCTCCAGTCGTCGGGTGAAAGTCCAGTCCGACCGGATTGCGGAGTCCGTGGGCAAAGGTTTCTTGATTGGAGCCATCCAAATTCATCACCTGCACCGAGGCACGGGGTAGTGACTCCTCATCCACATTTGAGCGAGAGCCAATCGAGACGTACACCTGTCTGCCATCAGGTGATACGGCTACATTGCGGGTCGAATGTCCGCCCACGGGTAAATCTGCAATTTTTTCGCCCTGATCGGTTAATTGCTCTTGACCATTGTCATAGGGAAAGCGTCTGACTTCGTTGGTGTTTCCCAAAAAGAAGCTGCCAGCGGTAAATGCCATGCCAAAGGGCGAATTTAAGCCATTGCTGGAATCCGCAAAGGTCTGGTTCACGTCGGCAACGCCATCACCATCCTGATCACGCAGCAAACGGATGCGGTTTTGTCGAGTTTCTGCCACCAAGACATCACCCGTGGGGGTTAAGGCGAGCCAGCGAGGGCGATCAAGTCCTGCGGCATAGACCGTGACTACAAATCCGTCGGGCACCTGCAACGAGGCATTTTGGGGGACAGGGATAACGGTGGGCGATCGGGAGGCACTCTGGCTGGCAAACGGGAGCGGCAACTCTGCCAGATTGATTTGAATAGGAACGGGATTCAACGGTTGGGTTGGCACCACGTTTCGGGGCACCGCGTTTTGGGGCACCACAGGCGATTGGGTGTCACTGGCGATCGCATCACTGGGAGAACCTGATGGCTCATTGCGGGCAGACGGTTCAGATGGAACCGAATCAGGGATCGATGGGCTAGCAGTACACGCTGCCAGACTGAATACCAGAAACAGCAGAGAAAAGCGTAGATCAAACATAGGAAGTGAGTCTCTCAACAGCCAACAATCAGGTATTGCTAAATCCCGGCACAACTGTTCATGCCCAAACCTAACAACGCCACAATCTCCACTTCTAGATTTTAAATTTTTCTGCTGGGTCTCGTCTTACAGCCATCTTCAATTGATTAAGACACAGATTTTTTGTTGTGTGCCGCGCTCCGCGCGGCACACAACAAAAAATCTAAACATATTCAAGCGCGAAGCGCTGTATATCGCCATCCTAAATGAGTTGTCAGATAAACGGGCTATGAGAGGCTCACCCCGAAGGGGTGAGCCTCTCATAGCCCATTGGGAATTGGTATATAGCCTGCCACACCGAGGTATAGCAGCCGAGAGGCTGGTTGAACGGGGTGCAGGGGTGGAACCCCTGGCTGGGGGCGCAGTCCCCACACCCCCACCGTCCTAACCCTCTCCTCAATTGCGATAAAACAGATGCTATTGACCTGTCATTTTTGGTGAGAGAGCGACGGCTCCGCCGTCGCTCTCTCAAACACAACATTTATCCCCTCAACGAAATCAGGGCGGAGGTTAAGCCCCCGCCCTGATTGCTCTTTGTAGTTACCATAAGGTGTTGTTAAGCCGTTTCCGATTAAGCGGCACCCGATTGAAATGGGTTGCGACCAATGCCTAACTGATCTTTACTGGTTTCAAGTTTGTGCCAGAGAGATTCAATTTGCTTGAAAGACTCTTCAGGGGAAAGTTTACCGTTGCTTTGAAGGCTGGTAATTAAACTTACGCGATGGGAAAATTCTTGTAAGTTGGCGTTAAACACGAGATTTTCAGGCTTAACCTGACCGTAGTAACGGCTGCAAGGAGAAACAAAATTAGATCGGTCTGGCATGGTTCCCACCCCCTAAGTAAGTAACAAAGACTGTTGTTAACCTTCTATTAACCTAAATTTAACCAAAAATTAGCTGAAATGATCGGTTCTAAAGAACGCGGCGCAAAACCTTAATAAAAACATTACAAAGTCTGGCGGAATCTGCGTTCTTTCCACTCAATGTAGAGGTTGAGTAGGACGATAACATTCGTGCGATCGCTCATTTCTCTAAGCGTTTAGGGCAGTCATTCCGTATTCTCACGGCACCAACCTATTACACCAACTTAAAAGTTTTAGAGGGGGTGGAGGGGGTAAAAATCCCTCTTGGGGGCGCAGCCCCCAAACCCCCATGTTGCAAAATTTTGTGTTTGCAACACTATTTAGCCTCATCAACCCAATTGAGTACACTGCGTCATCAATCGCGATTGGAATTGGGGGTGTGGGGGATAGTGCCCCCTGCACCCTTTATTTCCGTATCCTGCTGGTAAACAGCAGTTCTTAAAACCGTGGCTTAAATAGCACCCAATACTTATTTGGGCAGGCGACGTCTTTGCCGTCGCCCTCTCAAAAAGAATTACAAAAGGGATAGAACAGTTGACCGCTAAAATAATGAAGCTTGTTCTTGGACTTTAGATTCTATGTCTGCGCCACAAAAGCTCTACGAAGGTAAAGCCAAAATCCTCTATCCTACGGATGATCCCGATATCTTGTTAACCGTCTTCAAAGATGACGCGACGGCGTTTAATGCCCAAAAGCGGGGTCAGATCATCGGCAAAGGTGAGATAAATTGCACCATTTCTAACCATCTGTTTCAACTATTAGAAACTCAGGGCATTGCCACCCATCTAATCGACTGCCCCAGCCCCAACACGATGCGAGTGAAAGCCGTCAAAATTGTGTTGCTAGAGGTCGTCGTCAGGAACATTGCAGCCGGTAGTCTCTGTCAACAGACTGGTCTAGAACTAGGAACGATTTTCAAACAGCCGCTCGTAGAGTTTTACTACAAAAATGATGCCCTGGGTGATCCCTTATTAACAAGCGATCGCCTTTTCTTGTTAGAACTGGCAACTCCAGAGCAAGTCGAGCAATTGCGCAGCAAAGCGCTTAAGATTAACCAAATTCTGTCTGATTTTTTTCAGAAATGTGGCATCACCCTGGTAGATTTCAAATTGGAGTTTGGTTTAGATCGCGATCAAAATTTGCTGTTGGCAGATGAGATCAGTCCCGATACCTGCCGCCTGTGGGATCAAAGTAGCACCGATGCCAACCAGCGGGTGATGGATAAAGATCGCTTTCGGCGCGATTTGGGAGATGTAGAAAAAGCCTATCAGCAAGTCCTAGAGCGGGTCTTAGCCCAAGCATCTAGAGCGTGATGGCAGCGAATGCTGTAAAATCTTTCCGTTTACACAAAGTAACGAGCTTGCTTTGTGAATGCGGTTCTTCCCTGATTACTCTTTTCCTGCGTATTTGTCTTCGAGTTTGAGAATATAGCCTCTCGGCGATTTCTTTATTGAGATAAAATTTTGCAGGCTGTGGTGTGTGGATGAGGCTAACAACTTGAACACTATGCGTTTTTCCCCAGTTTTACTGGCACTTCTGACTATATCGGCAACTTGTGGTTTAGCCAGTTCCGTAAAGGCGCAGAACTTGCCCCCGTCCTCATCTCCAGAGCTAGAGAGTGTGGGCGAGCCAGACCTTTCAACAACATCTCAAATTACCCTGACATCGCTGGTCGCGGATCCGTCGCTCCACCCAGCGCCATCGGCGGCAGTGAGTGAGCCAGAGGCGGCGACAGAAACTGCACTTCAGGATTCTGTGCCATCGGTCAGCCAACCAGAATTTTCTTCAGATGCGGTGTTAGCTCAGGTCGGTTCACCGGACGAATTACCTGAAGACTCTAGCAATCCGCCGCCCGGAACCCAAACACCAACGCAGGATGCACCTGACACAATCCAGTTTGATCTGGCACCGGGCCCCACAATTGATGGCACCCCGAATACGCCCGCAACGCCCCCGACTACCCCACCCCCCAGTGGCACCCCGATCTTGCCGCAGAGTACAGAGCCAGAGCCACGTGTTTTAGTGGCTGAGGTGGTCGTCAATGGTGCAGCGGGAGATTTGCAGACGGTTGTTTACGATGCCATTCAGACGCAGGCAGGGCGCACTACAACGCGATCGCAACTCCAGGCAGATATCAATTCTGTGTTTGAGACCGGCTACTTTGCCAATGTCCGAGTGATGCCAGAAGATACCCCATTGGGCGTCAGAATCACTTTTGAGGTCGAGCCAAACCCAGTATTACGCCAGGTGACCTTGGGGGATAGCGCGCTGCAAACCATTCGGGTTGACGGCACTGAGGTTCCTGTCCAACAGGCAGTCGATGGCATTTTTGACGAACAGTATGGTCAAACCCTCAACTTCCGTGAGTTACAAGCGGGAATACAAGAATTAAACCAGTTGTATCAAGACAACGGCTACGTCTTGGCGCAGATCGTGGATGCTCCGAGTGTCGCACCGGATGGCGTCGTGACGCTAAATGTCGCGGAAGGGGTGATTGAAGACATCGAAGTGGTGTTTTTGGACGAAGAGGGCAGTGCCACGGATGAAGATGGCAACCCGATTGAAGGAAAAACCCGCACCTTTATCATCACCCGCGAGTTTAATTCCTATTCGGGAGAGATTTTTAACCAAAACCGCATTCAAGAAGACTTACAACGGGTCTACAACTTAGGTCTGTTTGAAGACGTGCGGGTTTCTCTAAATCCAGGCGATGATCCCCGAAAAGTGGATGTTATTGTCAATGTGATCGAGCGCAACACCGGCTCGATTGCCGCCGGGGTCGGGTTTAGCTCGTCGAGTGGGCTATTTGGTACGGTTAGCTATCAAGAACGAAACCTGGGTGGCAACAACCAGACATTGGGAGCCGAAATTCAGGTCGGACAACGAGATTTGCTGTTTGATATCAGCTTTAGCGATCCCTGGATTGCGACCGATCCATACCGCACGTCCTACACCGTCAATGCGTTTAGTCGTCGGTCGATTTCACTGATCTTTGATGGCGGTGAACGAGAAATTGAGTTGCCCAATGGCGATCGCCCCAGAGTCCAACGTCTGGGAGGTGGGATTAGCTTCAGCCGTCCGCTAGATGAATGGCTGGGTTGGGACAACTGGCGGGGTTCTGCCGGTTTTCAATATCAGCGCGTATCGATTCGAGATGCAGACGGAGCTCTCAGCCCGATCGATGAATTTGGCAACGATCTCAGCTTTAGCGGCTCAGGTACCGATGACCTGTTTTTGCTCCAGCTTTCGGTAGCGCGTGACTTGCGCAACAGCGGAACAGCGCCAACTAGTGGTTCAGTGTTGCGCTTGAGTACAGAGCAAACCATTCCTGTCGGTAACGGCTCGATTACCTTTAACCGTCTGCGAGCCAGCTACAGCCAATACATTCCGGTGCGGTTTACCAACTTTACACCAGGTTGTCAGATGGACAATCCCACGCCAGCAGACTGTCCTCAAACTCTGGCGTTTAACGTGCAGGTCGGCACGGTTTTGGGCGACTTACCCCCTTACGAAGCTTTCTCCTTAGGTGGAACTGACTCCGTTCGGGGCTATGATTCTGGAGAATTGGGAAGTGGTCGCAGTTTTGTCCAGGCAACCGTCGAATATCGCTTCCCCATTTTTGCAATTGTCGGGGGTGCTCTGTTCGTAGACTTTGGCACTGACCTGGGCACAGCGGGCGATGTCCCCGGTAGCCCTGCTGAAATCCGCAATAAGCCAGGGAGTGGCTTTGGTTACGGGTTAGGGGTTCGCGTTCAGTCTCCAGTGGGGCAAATTCGGGTTGATTACGGGATCAACGATGAAGGAGAGGGTCGGATTCATTTCGGCATTGGAGAGCGATTCTAAGACCCCCTCGGCGCAAATTGCCAGGGCGCTTGGGAAATTCTCAGAACTCTATCAAGTTTTCGGATAGAGTCTAAAGAATGAAACAACTGAGTAAATTTAGGGCTTTTGTTCCTAGCCTAAATTTATCCCAGCAGTGAAGGGTGAGAGGTGGGGATGACATCAGGAGTTGACCGTCGAAGTTCAACAATCCGTTCAAATTCAGTCGGTTCACTGCTCCGAACTGAGCAGCACACACTGAAGCGTGAATTTGAGCGCTGTGGCGTAGGATTGCATTCGGGCATGCCTGTACGGGTGCGAGTTCTGCCAGCTGATGTGAATCGGGGTTATTCGTTTGTCCGAGTTGACTTGCCCGGAGCCCCAGAGATTCCTGCCACGGCTCAACGGGTAGGTCAAACCACCCTTTCCACGACACTTCAGGCGGGTGAGGCTACAGTACGCACTGTAGAGCACCTATTGGCAGCACTCAATGGCATGGGTGTAGACAATGCTCAAATTCAAATTGATGCCCCTGAAGTCCCTTTACTCGACGGTTCTGCCCAGGAATGGGTCGAGGCGATCGCCCAATCGGGTCTGATCGGTCAGCACCACCCTCGCCCCCAACAAATTCTCCAAGACCCCATCTGGATACGACAAGACGATGCCTTCGTCGCTGCCCTGCCTGCGCCAGAGTTGCGGTTTACGTATGGCATTGATTTCACGGTATCTGCCATCGGCAACCAGTGGTACAGTTGGGCACCTGCCCAAGAGAGCTTTGCCGAGGCGATCGCTCCGGCTCGTACTTTTGGGTTGGCAGAACAGGTCGAACAGTTGCGGAGTCGTGGATTGATCAAGGGAGGAAGTTTAGAGAATGCCTTAGTCTGCGATCGAGACGGATGGATAAATCCTCCCTTGAGATTTTCAAATGAACCAGTGCGTCATAAACTTTTAGACTTAGTAGGGGATTTAAGTTTACTAGGAACTCTTCCCCTGGCACATTTTCTGGCATATAAAGCCAGTCACCACCTGCATACTCAACTCACTCAGTTACTTGCGCAGGTTAATTAACCCTGTTAAAGGAAGGTTCTCCCTCCTCTTAAATCTTTGTTGCATAGCCCTACTAGAATTTACCCATGTCTACATTGACTGAAGTTCACACTCATACTGCTCAAGTACAGGCTGAAGCTGACTCAGAGGTGATCAACCGTGCACCGTTGAAATCAGTGTTTAGTATTGAAGAAATTCATCAACTTCTGCCACACCGCTATCCCTTCTCTCTCGTCGATCGGATCATTGACTTCGTTCCTGGAGAGCGCGCTACGGGCATCAAAAACGTTACCTACAACGAACCTCATTTCCAAGGTCATTTTCCGGGTCGCCCGATTATGCCGGGTGTGTTGATTGTGGAAGCAATGGCGCAGGTGGGTGGCATTGTGCTGACTCAATTGCCTGATATTCCAGTTGGGCTATTTATGTTTGCTGGCATTGATAAAGTGCGGTTTCGTCGTCCTGTCGTGCCCGGTGATCAGCTCGTGATGACCGTCGAGTTGCTCAGTGTCAAGCGGCGGCGGTTTGGCAAAATGCAAGGTCGTGCTGAAGTAGACGGACAACTCGTCGCAGAGGGTGAGTTGATGTTCTCTATTGTGGATTAGTAGAGGTCGGGTGTTGAAGATCTCTAGTCGTGCAACCGCTAAATTTTGCCATATTGGGAGTTGGGGCTGCGCCCCAGAGAGGGGGGTCGCCCCCTCCATCCCCCGCAAAACTTTTAATCTGGTGCACTCGTATGGGATCGTTTGCCATCTAATATTAAAGATCAAGTATTGAAGATCAAGTGATTCGCAAAATTCAACACCTTGAGACGGCTACACGTTTTTTGCAGCATTGACGCTGACCTATAAATTTTTCAGTTTTATTTCTCAACTCCTAATTCTTTAAACTTTCACCCATACCCCACAGTATCCTTGACTACTCTGATTCATCCAACAGCCGTTATTCATCCTAATGCGGATCTGCATCCGACAGTGCAGGTTGGCGCGTATGCCGTGATTGGTGCCAGGGTTAAGGTAGGTCCTGGGACGATAATCGGACCCCATGTTGTGCTCGATGGTTGGACAGAGATCGGTGCGCGCAATCAAATTTTTCCGGGAGCGGCGATCGGGCTGGAACCGCAAGATCTGAAATACGATGGCTCTCTAACCCTGGTAAAAATTGGGGATGATAATTTAATTCGAGAATACGTCACGATTAATCGGGCAACCCGGTCGGGTGAGGCAACCCTGATTGGCAATAATAATATGCTGATGGCGTATGCCCATGTCGCCCATAATTGCGTCCTGGAAGATCACGTCATCATTTCCAATAGCGTTTCCCTGGCAGGGCATATTCACATTGAGTCGCAAGCTCGCATCAGTGGTGTTTTGGGCGTGCATCAATTTGTCCGGGTGGGGCGCTTGGCAATGATTGCCGGGATGAGCCGTATTGACCGGGATGTGCCGCCGTTTATGCTGGTTGAGGGGAATCCTTCGAAAGTGCGATCGCTCAATTATGTGGGCTTAAAGCGAGCCGGTTTTGCTGACCTGGAAGACGGTCGGGTATTGCAATCGCTGAAAAAAGCATTCCGTCTGCTGTATCGTTCGGAACTCACGTTTAACCAGGCGCTGGAGCAATTAGATGTATTAGCCGATAACGAGCTACTGCAACATCTCTGTCAGTTTATCAAGCTCAGCCAGATGCCGGGACGACGGGGTATTATTCCGGCTAAGAAAAAGAAACGGATTGAAGAGGATGACGAGAAGGGATAACAGTTAAATTTGGTCAGTTGGCTATGGAGCGGTTGGTAACGTAAGCTCAGCGCAGGTTCCAAACCATTCCACCACGAGTATCGCTTGATGAGCATTGCATTACGAGTATCAGAACGGGGTGTGTTGTGATTCCCCAGCGGAAGGGTGAAGAGGGGTTAAGGATAAACGTATTGTGAAAAGCCGTATCTTCATCAGCACCGGAGAAGTCTCTGGGGATCTTCAGGGATCGCTCCTGATTGAGGCATTGTTTCGTCAGGCGGATCGCTTAGGAATAGAGCTGGATATCCTGGGGTTGGGTGGCGATCGCATGGCAAAGGCGGGCGCAACACTATTGGGCAACACCAGCAGCATCGGCTCCATCGGCTTATTTGAATCATTGCCCTACGTCTTACCCACCATCTGGATTCAGCACCGAGCCAAGCGTTATCTCAAGCAACACCCCCCTGATTTGGTGGTGATGATTGATTACCTCGGTCCCAATATTGGTATCGGTAGCTATGCCCGGAATCAGCTGTCTCACATTCCGATTGTTTATTACATCGCTCCGCAAGAATGGGTTTGGTCACTGAGCCCGCGTAATACCCGCCGTATCGTCCAGATGACCGATCGGTTGCTGGCAATTTTTCCAGAAGAAGCTCGCTATTTTCAAGATTGGGGCGTAGACACGACCTATGTGGGGCATCCCCTGATCGATCGGATGCAAACGGCACCCAGTCGGGCAGAGGCGCGTGAGTATTTAGGGATTGCTCCGGACGAGTTGGCGATCGCCCTTTTACCTGCCTCTCGTCCGCAAGAGTTGAAATATCTTGTGCCTGTGATGTTTCAGGCTGCCCAAGAAATCCAGGCGAAGTTGCCGGAGGTGCGGTTCTGGATTCCGCTTTCGTTGGACATTTATCGTCGTCCTTTAGAACGCGCCATTCAACGCTATGGGTTGCGAGCACGATTGGTGACCCAGCACACCCAAATGGCGATCGCTGCTGCCGACCTGGCAATTACTAAATCAGGCACCGTAAACCTGGAAATTGCCCTCATGAACGTTCCGCAAGTGGTGATGTATCGGGTGAGTCCGTTTACTGCCTGGATTGGCGAACATTTGCTAAAATTTTCAATTCCGTTTATGTCACCGCCCAACCTGGCACTGATGCAGCCGATTGTGCCCGAATTTATGCAGTATCAGGCGACGCCTGCCAATATTACCCAGGCAGCCATTGACCTGTTACTCAATCCCGATCGGCAGCAATTGATGTTAGACGACTATGCCAGAATGCGGCAGGTTTTAGGCGAACCAGGGGTCTGCGATCGCGCTGCCCAAGAAATCTTGAACCTGTTGATGCGCGACGGGTCTAGACCTACTCAATCCCAGTCGGGATGACTGGAACTATGATCCCACGCTGATTGCCTGACACATCTCTGTAAGGGCAGGTTTAGCAAATCTCTGATCGCTTTGCAGTCAGCATATACAACGGTACGCATTAGGGTTAGGACGGGGTGCAGGGGTGGAACCCCTGCGTAGGGACACCGCCCCCATCCCCCCGATGTCCTAACTGGATTGCGTAGAGCCATACAACGGTGTACAAGTTCGTTAAGCACAGAGACAGTGTTGTGGGGCGCTCCGCGCCCCACAACACTGTCCTGAATCAACCTGCATAACGCTATAGAAACGGTATAAGACGTTTATGTCTACGTATGATGCCATTTATGCGATCGTTCGCCAAATTCCACCGGGGACAGTAGCCACTTACGGTCAGGTCGCAGATCTAGCCAACTTACCTGGACGGGCACGATTGGTTGGCTATGCGCTCTATCGGGTAGATATGCGATCGCCTGATATTCCCTGGCAACGGGTGGTCAATGCCCAGGGCAGGGTTTCAGAGTCGCCGTTTCGTCACGGCAGCGACCATCTTCAGCGATCGCTGTTAGAGCAAGAAGGCATTGAGTTTACCCCCGAAGGCACGATTGATTTAAGTCGCTACCGATGGCGATCGCCTGTGTAACATACACGTTGAGAGGGAGCTGTGCAGAGCGCGGCTCCCTCAACGCCCGTCATCGATCCAGGCGTCAAGCGCTGTCGTTAACAGCCGATCCCTAATAACTAAAGCTAAAATCATCCAGCGTAAATTGACCATCGAAGGTTTGAAACATGACCCGATGGATATTAGAGGCTTTCAGGCTTAATTTGACATTAGCGGGGGTAGGAGAACTGGACCCTGCCAGATTGGCTCCGGGGCTTTCGGTACGGGCAACAGGCTGCCCTTCAGCGTCGTAGGCAAGCAACACCGTGCGCCGAGAGCCGGTGACAAACCCAGCCACAGACCGCACCGGAATCTCAAACTTTGCTTCTACCCAGCCATCTTTGGGCGAACCCATCAGCACCGTCTTGCCCGACCGAGGCGGAAAGGCAGGATTAGAGGGTTGCAGTGCGATCGCATTAGAGAAGGTGACGCCACACTTCTGAAACTGCCGCTCTACCACTTCAAAACACCGCAACTTTTCTAAGTCTAAATGGACGCAAGACTTAGGCTTAGTCGGAACCAGGGACGACCCAGCCGGCCCGGGATCTTGAAAAGGACTGGTTGGAAAAACAGGAGCTTCAGCAAACTCAGCTTCGACTTCAAGACGATTGAAGGGCTGGTCAAAATCACGTTGAAACCCAGATGGCTTTACCATATCCTCTCCCAGAGATGACCTCATAACACTGACCAACATGGTTAACAGAACATTCACAACGGTCGAATCGTTCCGTTTCTCGTTACTTCAGCCAACATCGATCTCTCGTGTGTGAGATCGGGTAGCTGAAAAAAATATGAGAGATACAAACTAGACGCTAGGTTCTAGACAAAAGTGGCTCTCTCACTAACCAAACGTTGCAGCAATGTCACCCTGAGGAACTCGTAAACCCAAATCAATCGAAACCAAAAACCCATGTATCAAAAGATACTTGGCTTTCTATGTAGATACTCTTATTTTTACCTTAATCTCAAACTTTTCGATAGATGCAACCGCTCTTATGCAGCAAAATTTAATCTTTGACCGTCTGAGTCATCTATCTTAAGGCAGATATATGGGCTGTGCTTTTCAGATATCGGCTTAACGGTTGAGTAGTTTTTCAACGCTTTAGCGATCGCTGTGGTTGATAGAACGCCCTCAGATTAGCCTCAGTGTATTCACAGACATTGAGAATTTGTCTTGGAATCTCATCGGCGCAGTCAATCTGGCAAACCGTTTTCAGCCCCAGCACCCTGTACTCCAGATAGAGAACAGTGACTTCATCATGAATTTAAACTATCTATGGAAGAAGGCACTATTTCTTTATATCATTACATTATGTTACAACCATCCGGCTTTTTACAACAATCCGTAGCGACTAGTTTAGGGAATATCGTTTATTACACAGCGGATGGTCCCTTTTCTCAACCATCGATGTGGCTAGACCGAAGCGACTATAGCGATCGCCCGACGTTAGCATTCCTGCATGGCTTTGGCGGCGGGTCTTCGGCGTATGAATGGTCTAAGGTCTATCCGGCATTTGCCAGCGAATACCGCATCATTGCCCCCGATCTGTTGGGATGGGGGCGTTCTGAGCATCTCAGTCGCTATTACCAGATCGATGATTATCTGACGACACTCACCGAGTTTTTAGAAAAAACCTTTGAAGCACCCACCACTGTTATTGCGTCTTCTTTAACGGCTGCTTTGGTGATTCGAGTGGCGATCGCGCGTCCCGATTTATTTCAGTCGTTGATTTTGGTGACGCCTTCGGGATTATCTGACTTTGGCAACGACTATAGCCGCAGCTTCTTTGCTCAGTTAGTCAGCACTCCCGTTGTCGATCGGTTGCTTTACAATGTGGCGATCGCGTCTAGCAATGGCATTCGCAGCTTTTTAGAACAACGCCAATTTGCTCGCCCTGAGCGAATTTATCCCGAAATTGTAGATGCCTACCTTAAGTCTGCCCAACAACCCAACGCTGAATACAGTGCGCTTTCCTTTGTTCGGGGTAATTTATGTTTTGACCTTGCCAGCTACATTACCCAGTTGACCGTGCCAACCGCCATGCTCTGGGGACGGCAAGCCCAATTTACCGGCCCCGAAATTGGTCAACGGCTGGCTGCACTCAATCCCCAAGCCATTCAACATCTAGAAATTCTCGATGACGTGGGGCTGACCCCCCAACTCGAACTCCCTGCGGTCACCATCGGCTTGATCCGCAAATTCTTAACCCAGTTGAATGGGTCTCGCCCCACGTAAAGACAGGAGTTCTGCTGTGGCAACCCTCTGCGGTTTCAGATCTGGCGAGTGGATTTCGATCGGGTTGCGGTTGAATAGTGCGATCGCGACACCCTACCTGAAACGGGATGATCTGGATGGTGATGCCTGAGGCATCACCATCCATGCCGCAAATAGACCATCAGGCTGGCAATAATCCTTTTTCTGCCAACCATGCCTGATTAAATAACCGCGACTGGTAGCGGGCACCGCCATCACACAGCACCGTGACAATGGTATGTCCGGGTCCCAGTTGCTTGGCTAGGGTAACGGCGGCGGCGACATTGATCCCCACGGAGCCACCCATAAACAACCCATCCTGACGCAGCAGTTGATAAATCACCTGGATTGCTTCCAGATCATGAATCTGAAGGGCGTTGTCGATAGGGACATTTTCCATATTGGCAGTGACACGGCTATTGCCAATGCCTTCGGTAATCGAGCTGCCTTCCAGCTGAATTTGTCCCGTTTTGGCGTAGCTATAGAGACCGCTGCCCATCGGATCTGCCAGCACACACGTTATATCTGGATTTTTCTCTTTTAAGAAGAGTGCGACTCCGGCATAGGTGCCACCAGTTCCAGTAGCACAAACCCAGGCATCGACTTTACCCTCGGTCTGTTGCCAGATTTCGGGGCCTGTGGTTTCGTAATGGGCTTGGCGATTTGCCAGGTTATCAAACTGGTTTGCCCAGATCGCATTCTCCATTTCTTCGGCAACCCGTCCCGATAATTTGACGTAGTTGTTGGGATCGCGGTACGGCACAGCCGGAACTGGGCGAACTTCTGCCCCTAGCGTGCGCAACAAATCCATTTTTTCTTGCGACTGCGTATCGGGGATAATAATCAGGCATTTATAGCCTTTGGCATTACAGATGTGGGCTAAGCCAATGCCCGTATTGCCTGCGGTACCTTCGACCACCGTGCCACCAGGTTTGAGCAAGCCTTTTTTTTCTGCATCTTCAATGATGTAAAGGGCAGCTCGGTCTTTGACCGATCCCCCTGGATTGAGAAACTCGGCTTTACCTAAAATCTCGCATCCGGTTGCCTCACTGAAACTGTCTAACCGAATGAGGGGCGTGTTGCCAATGGTTCCTACAAATCCATGCTTAATATCCATTGTTGAGTTCCTGCGTCCTATTTCTATCTAGGGCTGTATACCTTGAGCTTACCAACGTCGAGCCGTTCAGACTAGCCCTTTAGGGTTGGGCGATCGCACGTCTCAGGGTGGGGCATGGTTGAATGCGGCTGTGCATGGGGACGCAAGCCCCCGGTTTACCGTTCTGATTCGCGCCCAAACCCAGTAACACCCCCGATGCTGCTAAGCTGATTGAAGCAATTAGACCCTTCGTTTGCCAAAGTTTGCCGATATGTCTTCTACCGGACTCTTGAGTTGGTTACGCCTGCCTGAAGCGACTCAAATGCAGGATTTAGATAACCCTGACAATATTCATACGATCCGCACTATTATCAAGCGCAAACCGTTTTTAAGAAATACTTACAAGAGCTTTTATCAAGACTTACTCAGCAAAATTAAAACCGTTCCATCGGATGGCGATGTGATTGAATTGGGCAGTGGAGCCAGTTTTTTAAAAAGCATGGCTCCCTCCATTGTCACCTCCGATATTTTGCCTTATAGCGGTGTTGATCGGGTGTTTTCAGCCATGGATATTCCGCTGAAAGATGGCACCGCTAGCGCCTTTTTGATGATCGATGTGTTGCACCACATCAAAGACTCCAGGCTGTTTTTTCAAGAAATGCAGCGATGTCTTAAAGTCGGCGGCAAGGTAGTCATGATCGAGCCTGCCAACACACTCTGGTCAAAATTTATTTATACCCATTTCCATCACGAACCCTTTGAAACCAGAGGGGGATGGGGTTTTGAAGAGGGTGGTCCGTTATCCGGAGCCAATATGGCAATTCCCTGGATTATTTTTAGCCGCGATGCCCAAATGTTTGCAGAAGAATTTCCCCAATTTAAAGTGCGATCGCAGCGAGTCCATACGCCATTTCGATATTTGCTCAGTGGCGGATTATCGTTCAGGCAACTGTTGCCTTCCCCCTTATATAAAGGGGTGGAATTGCTTGAATGGTTACTCAGTCCGTTCAACAATTACTTAGGCATGTTTGTCACCATCGAACTCGAAAAGATTGGATAAGGATCGTGAATGAAATAAATTCTCGTAGACCCCATTAAAAGTTTTAAACGGGGTGCAGGGGTGGAACCCCTGCGTGGGGCTTCGCCCCACCCCCCAGGGTGCCAAATTTAGGGTTCGCAACCCTAGTTCTTATTTGAGAGCGCGACGGCTTCGCCGTCGTGCGCTCAAAAAATTAGGCGTTGCTGATTTTGGGTATGAATTTGAACGTGAAACCAAAGGTTTCACGTTCAAATTCATACCATTATTAAGCACCGCCAAAAATTATGACATGGGCGGATCAGTCGATGTCTGCTTGCAATACATTGGCGATCGCTGCTTTGGCGTTGATGACAAACTCCTGGACATTGACTCGGCTGAGCAACCCAACTGCCACGATCATGGCGGTGGCTTCGGCAAAAAACACCAGCCCGTAGGCAAACGTGGCAGTTCCACCAAACAGCGTCTTGCCTAAATCAAGTAACGCGCCGCCGCTAATGGTGGCAAATCCTCGTGCCCAGGCTTGGGCTAAACCCCAGGCACCGATAAATGTGCCAGCCGTTTCTGCGGCAGTCAGGTCGAGCATCAGGGTAATCGCCCCGGTGGTGGCAACGCCGGATGCCAAACCAAACAGCAACATGACCCACTGGAGCAGTTGGGGCACTTGAGTCAAGCCAGCCACAATCAGCAATAGGGCACAGAAAGCAACCAGAAAGCAGCCCAGGCGGGTCGTCGCTTGCTTACCCATGCGAGGGATGATCAAAAACCCTGTGGTCGTCATCCCCATAATTGTCCCCACGCCAAAGAAGGCATTGAGCAAGGTCGTTTCGCCCACCTTCATGCCAAACACCTCAGCCCCATAGGCTTCTAAAACGGCATCTTGCATAAACAAGCCCATCGTCATGGTGATCAAAAAGGCAAAAAATAGCCCCGTCTGCCGCGATGCCGTCAACACCTTCCAGGCTCTGCCCAGAGTGATGCTATCTTCCCGATCGACCACCACCGAGCGCGATGGGTAGCGAGAATATTTGGGTTCAATCCCAATAGTCCCGATGACGGATAGGACGATGACCAGAAGTGGCAGGACGATGAACAGGGTGCTGACGACCTGCTGCAAAACGGCAGGTGGGGCATCGGCTTCTAGCTGGCTGAGAGAACCAAAAATGCCACCGGCTGCCAAAATCGTGCCAAACAACAGCATTGCCCAGACGATGCCAACCAGCTTAGAGCGATTGTTGTCTTCGGAAACATCGACTAATAATGCGGCAAAGGGCGTAGACCCGGCACTGATGCCTAACCCATACAGGGCAAAGACAAACGCCAACACCAGTGCCCACCCCCGGCTTTGCGTGCAATTGGCTTGAACAAAGAAGTCTTGCAGGGCTGCCCATCCGGTCGTTTGAACGGTGCAACTTTCTGTGGTGAGGCTGGCACCCAACTGCCACACCACTTGTACGGCTAAAAAGGCGATCGCCGCTGTGAACACAACGCTGATCCAGACGTAGCCCGTGCGATGTTGCCCAAACAACGGTTTTGAGTCCGACAGTTGACCAAACCAGACACGGGCTGGGGCAACAAAATAGGGAACGGCGAGAATTACAGCGACGATAGTAGGGGCGATCGCCAATTCTTTGATCATGATCCGGTTGAGCAATCCCAACGTCAGAATCGACATAATCCCTAACCCCATCTGATACAACCCCATGCGAAACATGGTTGGGAGTTGGATGCTGGGATACCGAATCGTCTCAGTTTGGATAAAGTGATCGGAGGTCATGCGGCTGCCAAATGGTTCGATTACAGGTTAGTTTTCTTGGGTTTGGGCGTTCCGCATTCGGGGAGTGGGCGACGCCCACTCCCCGAATGCGGAACGCCTATGATTTAAACATATCGGAATCAATCCCCCCGATGGATCAACCCAGGATTATTTTGGGCATTGCTGATTTTTGGTAGCGCGGCGACGCCGCGCTACCAAAAATCAACATCCGGGTTTTGTTGAATTGGTGATCCTGAGTGCGAAAAGAGGGTGAAATCTGAGACATATCACCTACTGCCGCAGCCTTTCATAGAATAGTCCTGCATGCACACCACTACATCCACCATACAATCTCAGGTCAGGCACTACAGCTGGTAGGACGGTTTCTCAGGGAAGGGCTGAATGATATACTTTACGGATTTGGTGATCGAAAAAAATCGTGTCGGTATCTTTCTAGTCATGGCAATGCGGTTCAGGCATTTGGCACCGTCAACATCATCGACTCACTGGCAAACCCGATGAGCGCTTCCTTAGGTAAGGCTGATGGATTCAACTCTTGAGATCACCTTGCAGATGGTCATGACCATCGTCGCAGGGATTAGTGCTCAAGTGCTGGCAGATTATCTGAAAGTCCCCAGCATTGTTTTTTTACTTCTCTTCGGCATTGCCCTGGGGTCTGATGGTCTGGGCGTGTTGCATCCGCAAGTCCTGGGGTCTGGTTTAGAGGTCATTGTCGCGCTGTGTGTTGCCCTGATCTTGTTTGAGGGAGGGCTGAGTCTAGAGTTACGCGATCTGGGGACGGTCTCCGATAGCTTGCGCAACCTGGTTACCTTTGGCACCCTGATCACGTTGATCGGGGGCGGCATGTCGGCGCATTGGTTTGCTGAGTTTCCCTGGGCGATCGCGTTTCTCTATGCCTCTCTGGTGGTGGTCACAGGCCCTACCGTGGTCGGTCCTTTACTCAAGCAAGTCAAAGTCGATCGCCGCGTCTCTGCCCTGTTAGAAGGTGAAGGCGTCCTGATCGATCCAGTCGGTGCGATTTTGGCAGTGGTCGTACTGGACGTGATTCTCAATGGCGATGCCGATGTGGTCTCCGTTGTCAGTGGGCTAGTGCTGCGGTTGGGAGTTGGTGCGGCGATCGGAGGTCTGGGGGGTTGGCTGCTCAGCCTGACGCTGAAACATGCCAAATTCCTGTCGGAAGATCTGAAGAATCTCGTGGTTCTGGCATGGCTGTGGGGATTGTTTGGCATGGCTCAGGCAATCCGCAGCGAATCAGGGCTAATGGCAACGGTGGTGGCTGGGGTCGTGTTAGGGGCAGCCGGTTTGCCCGACGAACGTCTGCTGCGCCGCTTTAAAGGACAGCTAACGATTTTGGCAGTGTCGGTGCTGTTTATTATGCTGTCGGCCGATTTATCCATTGCTAGCTTATTTGCCCTGGGTAAAGGAGCCGTGATCACCGTCGCCATTCTGATGTTTGTCGTGCGCCCGATTAACGTCTGGCTTTGCACCCTCAACAGCAGCATGAACTGGCGACAAAAGTTATTTGTCTGCTGGGTTGCGCCGCGCGGTATTGTGTCTGCCTCCGTTGCCTCATTGTTTTCCATTTTGTTGACGGAACGGGGCATCAATGGGGGGGATGCCATCAAAGCGCTGGTTTTTTTGACGATTATCTCCACAGTATTTGTGCAGGGGTTAACCGCAGGCTGGATTGCTCAGTGGCTTGGTATTACTTCCAGTCAGGCGACGGGGGCTGTGATTGTCGGGTGCAACCCACTCAGCCGATTAATTGCCCGTCTGTTTCATGAAAAGGGTGAATCTGTGGTGTTGATTGACACCGATGCCGATGCTTGTCAATTAGCCCGTGACGAAGGATTCACCACCTTTGTCAGCAGTGCCCTGGATACAGATGTACTGGAAAAAGCAGGCTTAGCAACGGCAGGTACATTTTTAGCCATGACCAATAATGGTGAAGTAAATGTGGTTCTGGCACAGCGAGCCGTCGAAGAATTTCAGCCGCCGAGAGTGTTGGCAATTTTTCCGGGTGATACTTCATCTACTACCAGTACAAGCCCCAAAGTGCAACAGGCATTTATCCCCGAAATTGCTCTGAAAACCTGGAATCGTTACATCAGTGATAACAAGATTCGTCTGGGTGAAACGATGATTCAACCCGCTACGGTGGAGGAACAGCGATCGCACTTGAAAGCATTAGTTGAGTCAGGTGAATTTGTCCCGATTTTGCTAGAGCGGGAAGGGCGTATCTTGATCAATCAGGGGATAGACGATTGGCAAGTTGGCGATCGCTTAATTTATCTGCTGCATGATCCGCGTGCAACCATGGTGAAGCGGCTGGCGGGCAGTTCTAGACCGCAACGGCTGAGTCTGGAAAAACTTCCCCAGATCGAAGAAATTCCTCGCTCGGTGAAATCCGACGAAACCCCAGTGCAAGAGCTGAAACCCAGCAGAAAAGTTGCCGAAGAGCTGACGAACGCGAGCCTTGATCTCACCCCTGCCGACATAGAGATTGTTGATAGTCCCAGTTGATTTCTGTCCCAAGTCAGCCCCATGCTGATAGTATCCCTACCTAACCCGCTGGCACGTTCATGAACATGAATACCCTGACCGATTATCCCTATGCTTCTGGTCGTCGAGTCGTTATGGGCCGACGCTGTGCCATGGCAACCAGCCAACCTCTGGCAACCCTGGCAGGTATGGAAATGATCTGGGCAGGGGGTAATGCCGTCGATGCTGCCCTGGCAATGGCGATCGCGCTCACCGTTGTCGAACCGACATCCAATGGTATTGGCTCCGATGCCTTTGCTTTGGTCTGGGATGACCGATTGCATGGCTTGAATGCATCCGGCAAAAGTGCCCAAGCGTTAACTCCAGACTTATTTGCTGGGATGGTTGAAGTCCCCCCCTATAGTTGGCTGGCGGTGACAGTATCCGGTGCTGTATCCGGCTGGCGATCGCTATCCGATCGATGGGGCAAATTACCGTTTGCACAATTGTTTGCTCCAGCCATTCGCTATGCCACCGAAGGCTTTCCTGTCTCCCCAGAAACAGCACGGGCATGGAAACGAGCAGAAGCTATCTTTTTACCGTTGACAGCGCCGGAATTTCAACCCTTGAAAGATGTGTTTTTCAAAGGCGATCGCGCCCCTCGTGCCGGAGAAATCTGGGGAAGTTTAGCCCATGCTCAGACGTTGCAAGCGATCGCTGAATCAGGCGGTGACGCTTTCTACACAGGTGAATTAGCCGAAAAAATAGCAGACTTTGCTGCCAGCACAGGCGGCTACTTGACCCGCGCCGATTTGGCAGCCCATGAAGCAGAGTGGGTCGAGCCAATTTGCACCACCTACAAAGATCTGACCGTATGGGAAATGCCGCCCAACACCCAGGGTTTAGCCACCTTGATGGCATTGAATCTATTAGAAGGCTTTGATATTGCTCAATATCCGCGTGATTCTGCCGATAGCTTTCATTGGCAAATTGAAGCGATGAAGCTTGCCTTTGCCGATGTGCATCATTACACCGCAGATCCATACTTCATGACGATGCCCGTCGAAAAACTATTGGATAAAGCCTATGCTGCCGATCGCAGACACCTGATTGGCGATCGCGCCATCCCACTTGCCGAACCAGGACTTCCTAAAGGCGGTACTGTCTATCTGGCAGCTGCCGATCAAGATTTGATGGTCTCTTTCATTCAATCCAACTATGAAGGCTTTGGGAGCGGCATCCTGATTCCTGGAACTGGCATTGCCTTACACAATCGTGGCTCAGGCTTTAGCCTGCAACCCGGACATCCCAATCAAGTTGCCCCCTGCAAACGTCCCTTTCATACCATCATCCCCGCCTTCCTCAGCCAAAACGATCAACCCTTGGGTCCCTTCGGGGTTATGGGCGCACCCATGCAACCTCAAGGACAAGTCCAAGTCGTGGTCAACCTGATGGACTATGGTATGAATCCCCAGGCTGCCCTGGATGCTCCCCGCTGGCGATTCATTGCCGACAATACCGTTTTACTCGAACAAACCGTACCCCGCGCCACCGCTATGCGATTGAGCGATCGCAATCACACTATTTTAATGAGCGGTGAAGTAGAGCGCTTTGGCAAAGGTCAAATCATCCTGCGTCAAGATGGTGTTTTAATTGCTGCTTCAGAACCCAGAGCCGATGGCATTGCGATCGCACAGTAATAGAGCTGAGAATCATCTCGAACTTGATCTAAAGCTATCTGGACGTGATTGCATGGTAAGAATCAGTCAAGCTAATGCCCAGCACAACCCATACGGCTACTCGTGTTGATGTGCTGCACCGGAAAACATACGGAAGATTTCTGCCTATTCCTTCCAACTAAACTATTATGGGAAATATTCTACCTATCCACCCATTCTGGAGTAATAGACAGAAGGATTTTATCTATACTACCTAATTTTGGCAGATGGGCGGAATCCTTTAGCCTAATAACAGTTATGTCGCCAATCCAGGGCAAACTTGAGAGATTATCATGAGCGACACACCAGTTATCACTTCTGAAATCTTTGTTGCCTATTCGCAGTGTCCTCGCAAGGCTTTTCTGCTTTTGTTTTCTGAGGACAGGGGAAAGCCTCATGACTACTCGTTAATTCTGGAAGAACGCCGCGAAAATAATCGATTCCAGTATTTGGAAAAGTTCCTCCAATACCATCCTGAAGCCAGGGCATATGACACAAAAGCTCTTAATAAGTATAAGTTCTTGTTTGATGTAACACTCCGGTCAGATCATTTGGAAGCTGACTGTGCCATCTTGACTAAAACGGATACTAGCTCGACGAATCGTCAGATCAGCTACGAGCCAATAATCGTTACGGGTACTTATAGCATCACCCTTGAGCAAAAAGTGGAACTACTATTCCTTGGGTGGGTACTAGGGCGAATTCAGAAGCAGTTACCTGTTTCAGGACAAATTGTCGGCATGGATGGGAAAGCTCATCGAGTTCAATTGAAAAGTGGTTATAAGAGCATCAAGCAAATTTTGAAAGTATTGCAAGACTGGTGCAACGTCCTCCCAAGTGAGCCTCCGCCTTTAATTTTGAACAAGCATTGCCCCTCCTGCCAGTTTCAGCAGCTTTGTCGGAAGCAAGCTGAGAAGGAGAATCATCTAAGCTTATTAGACCGCATGACGGGAAAAGTGATTCAGAAATATAATAAGCGGGGTATTTTTACAGTTAAGCAGCTCTCCTATCTGTTCAAGCCTCGCCGTAATCGAAAACAACAAAAAGAACCAAAAGCAGTAAAACACAACCTGGAGTTACAAGCGCTGGCAATTCGAGATCAAAAAATATATATTCAAGAAGCGATAGAATTAACTCGAAAGCCAATAGAATTATTTATAGATATTGAAAGTATTCCAGATCAGAACTTCCATTACTTAATAGGTTTATTAACCTGTGATAATGGAGATAAAACCTATTATTCTTTTTGGGCTGATGATAAAGATAATGAGAGAGAAATATTTCATAAGCTAATTGAAAAGCTTAAAGAATATCCTGAAGCTCCAATTTACCACTATGGAAGCTATGAGGCAAAAGCAATTAGTGATTTGAAGATTAGATATAATACTGACTGCTTAGATATCGAAAAACGTCTAGTAAACATCAACAAGTACATTTATGGCAAGATTTATTTTCCTGTATACTCAAATGGCTTGAAGCAGATTGGGCGTTTTCTAGGATTCTCTTGGTCATCTTCAGAAGCATCTGGTCTGCAATGTATTTTTTGGCGGTATAAGTTAGAGGAAACTCAGAACGACTCATATAGGCAGTCAATCCTCGCTTATAATCAAGAAGATTGTCTAGCATTAGGTTTGCTAACAGATACAATTTCCAATTTCGAAAAAGCTTGTAGTACTTCACTAAAAGTTGGCTTCGCAGATCAACCTCAAAAATTTTCTACTAAAAGTGGTGAGTCAATACATAGGCAGTTTGAGATCATTATAAAAACAGCTCATAAAGATTATGATAAGAACAAAATAAGCCTTCGACAGAATAAACATGAGCAAGATGATAATGGCAAAAAAAGAGGGAGCAAACGGGCAGGTACTCGCACCTACCGTAAAATAATACCTAAGGCTCAGAAAACAATTCAAGTTCCTCGGGACAAAATATGTCATAAGTGTCAAAATTCAATTCTTAGAAAGACCGATAGAGCCGCTGAGAGAAATATCATTGATTTGGTCTTCTTAAAAAACGGAATTAAAAAGATTGTAGTTAAATATACGGGTTTCCAAGGCTATTGCCCAAAATGTTCGCGTTACCATAGCCCGCTTGGCATTCGACAGTTTGATAAGCAACAGATTTATGGTCATGGTTTTCAGGTTTGGATGGTATATCAGAGACTTGAATTGCGCTTGCCCTACCGTACTATTGTGCGAGCCATTGAGGAACAGTTTAATGAATCCATTAACGATGACACGGCCGCCCGGTGCCTTACATATATTGCACGTTATTACCAAGAAACTGAGAAAAAACTACTGCAAAGCCTCCTAGAGAGTCCTTTTATTCATGTTGACGAAACAGGAGTCAGTATTGAAGGCAAAGACTGGTATGTGTGGGTTATAACAAATGGAAAACATACGGTCTTTAAACTCACGGAGACCAGAGAAATTGGGGTAGTTCGTGAAATTCTCTTAAATTACAGAGGCGTTTTAATTTCTGATTTTTATCCTGGGTATGACTCTCTAGAATGTCGTCAACAAAAGTGCTGGGTTCATTTAATTCGAGATCTAAATTATGATCTTTGGAAAGAGCCATTTGACTCAGAGTTCGAAAATTTTGTGATAGCTGTAAGAAATCTGATTGTACCTATTTTTGAAGCTATCGAAAAATATGGCTTGAAGAAGAGAAATCTTAATAAGTTTAAGAAGTCCGTCGATCAATTTTACGATAGAGAAATTAATGATAGAGTATATCTCTCAGAATTGGTTAGCAGATACCAAAAGCGATTTATTCGTCATCGAGAAAATCTATTTCAATACTTAGAAGAGGACGGAATCCCCTGGCACAATAATACAGCTGAAAATGGTATAAGACACTTTGCAATACAACGCACAATATCCGGTTCTCTTTATGAGTCTATCACCCGAGACTATTTATTGCTGCTTGGAATAAAGCAGACCTGTCGGTTTCAAAACAAGCCCCTTCTTAAATTTCTTTTATCAGGGCAACAAGATATAGATAAATTCAAGGTGCCTAGAGCTAAGAAATCTACGAGACCTGTTGGCATGCCAAAGCAGGAAGAAATGAATTCAGATTAGTAGCCGGACTCTACTGTTTTTATTCATGCTTTTTTGGTCAGCATTCTAGAAAATTTGTAAAGATCCCAAAATAAGAAACATGCAAATCTTGGAGATAGTGAGATTTTAATTGAAGCTTTTTGACAGAGTGACTTTGCTCTGATTCAAGTTAGGATGAACTTGTACCCAGGATAAAATTTAATCTATGAAGCTAATTTTAGAGCGTGAAGCACCACCTCTCCATGAGGATGAAACTGGAGCCGTGCGAGTTGGGAATTCAAGAGTTTTGGTGGAGACTGTAATTCGAGCGTTTCAAGATAGTGCTTCCCCCGAGTCTATTGTTAATCGGTACTCAACTCTATCCTTGTCTGATGTCTACAACACTATCGGCTACTACCTTCGGCATAAAGATGCTGTAGAAGCATATCTAACTCAGAGAGAGCAATTAGCTGAGTCTGTGCAGCAACGTTTATCTAGTATTCAACCTGATTTGAGTTTTATTCGTGCTCGCTTAATATCTCAACAAAATCTGTAGCAAATATGTTGAGTTTGTTGAGTGATGAAAACTTCAACGGTGACATTGTTCGGGGCTTACTGCTGCGTCAACCCCAACTTGATTTACTTCGAGTTCAGGATGTTGGTTTGCGAGAAGTAGACGACCCAGCAATCTTAGACTGGGCGGCACATCATGGACACATCCTTCTTACTCACGATCGTGCAACGATGCCAGATTTTGCTTATAGAACCCATTTGAGATCTTTTGCAAAACAGTTGCTGCGAAAGGGTTTCAGGAAAATAGAAAATTCCCTGGAACCCTTATCTGACAAGGATAGTAGGATAAATGTCAAATGGGTTCTATTGTCGCCTGATTAGAGGAGAGTCGATGGCAGGGATGTTTGTGGTAAATAATCGAATGCCTATTCGGCAGTCGATCGATGAGTTGCTACTGCTAGTAGATTGTAGCGAACAAGCCGAATGGAAAAATATCGTGTTATATGTACCACTGTAAAAGCAAAGTTGAGTTAAATCGCAGCATACATAACAACGCCCATGTACACTGACCGTCGGAAGTAAATCGGTGTGATTCAGAGGTTATCTGCGGCAGGTGATGGACGCCGTTAGACCGTTTCATTTGAGGTAGAAAATGAATGATTCGTAAGCTGTGGAAAAAAAGAATATGTACGAGAATGTGTACGAGTTTGAATGCCGATTTCAGTGAAAGCCTGTGAGTTATTTGCTGAGGCTGAGGAGTTCATCTCAAGATGGATAGTAGATGCTGGGAAATGCTCAAGCCTTGTATTGTTGGATAAAATGCACTAAACGCGATCGCCCTACGCTTCCTGCGTGAACGATATTGAAACGTCGGTAACGGGTTGGGAATTTTGCCAGAGACATCAATCTAGTCCTAAAGAGCAGGGTCGCTCATACTAGAGGGTAGACTCGTTGAGTGTAGAAACGTCTATGTTATCTCAGGAATTGAAAGCACAAGTTTTCAAACTGTCCCCCAGCGATCGCCTCGCATTGATCGCTGTGATCGTTGAATCCCTACAAGAGACGACTGTTGCCAAGCCTGACCGTTCTGATGCAATTCGCCGCATGAAGGGTTTACTAAAAACAGAGCAACCTGCACCAACCGATGAAGAAGTCGCACACTGTAAATTTTTATTTAATAAAAAGAAAAAGTATGACTTAATGTTCCTAGAATTTAGTTAAGTTTGGTTTGCGCCAAGCGAAGGACTATTATGCGACTTCTAGGTGTTCTACTCATTATCACGTCAGCAACGTCCTTTGGTGCAATGCCAATCTTTGCCCATTTTGCTTATGAATCAGGGGTCACCCCTCTGACTGCGTTATTTTTTCGATTTGCGATCGCTGCCATTTGTCTTTGTGCTTACTTATTGATCCGAAGGATTCCACTGCCCAAACACCAAAATTTGCGCATATTGATTTTGATAGGTGGTATTGGATTTGTCCTGCAATCACTCAGCTTTTTTACAGCGCTAACCGTTGCCTCGCCCGGTCTTGTTGTACTGCTTTTATACCTATATCCTACGATTGTTGTGGGTATATCGATTCTGCTCTTACATCAACCCAGCAGTCCTACAAAGTTAATGGCTTTAGGGATTGCGTTACTCGGTACCGTATCGACGATTGGATCTGGGGTAGACACGCAATTATCTGGAGTAATTTTAGGGCTGATTTCTGCCAGTGTCTATGCTACGTATGTGCTTGTGGGTGAACAGGTGATGCAGGAAGAAGAGCCGTTAACAGCCTGTGCTGTGATGATATCGTCTGCGGCACTGGTGTATGGAGGCATCGTGGCAATCCGTGGAATTAGCTTGCCGACCTTACTATCTGGTTGGTTTGCCCTTGCCGCACTTGCCCTTGTTTCAACAATTTTAGCGATCAGCACGTTATTTGCTGGAATTAAGCTGTTAGGCGCACCCACAGCAGCAATGCTATCGACGCTGGAACCTGTAGTCACCATCGTGTTGTCAACGACAATTTTGCATCAATCAGTTACCAAAATGCAATTGATTGGCGGAGCGTTGATTCTGATAGCTGTCGTTATGGTAGCGATCGCAAAGGATGCGAATCAGCCCGCTGAAATAAGTTAGGGTCAGGCTTCGTCTAGAGTTTGTGAAACTTGAACAGATCCAAACCATTTTCTTTGACGTAATCCAATGTATAGCAGTTGAAGGACTGATTGAGACAGGGGTTCCATCCCTGCACCCCGTCCTGATTAACCCTTCAATGGCTATAGATCCAACGCTGATCGAGGAACTAAAATCCATGACTACCCCTATTACGCCACTGCCGCAGATGGCTCAGTCAGTTGTACAACAGTACTTTGCTGCCAGTCGTTCTAACAACAAAGCAGACAACATGGCTGCCTGCTTTGCCGAAAACTGTATGCATCACGATCCAGCAGAAGCCCCTGCTCTGACCAGTCCTGCCGACGTGCGTCAATTTCTGCAATCCATTGCGGATCTGTTTGCATCGGTTGAACTGACTGAAGATTTTATGTCGGTCAATGGTCAAGAGGTTGCGGTCAAGTGGACAGGTCGTGGAATTGGCAAAAATGGGCGCAACGTTACCTTTGAAGGCATTGATGTGTTTGAAATCAACCTGGATGGCAAGATTCAATCGCTCCGAGCTTACTGGAATCCATCAGCATTGCTACCGCAATTACAGGATGGTTAAGCCATGCAATCTCATCGACGATTGGGTGCAACAGAGTGGGCAGTCTGGTTGCGCGATCGCACCACTCCTCTACATTTTGCTCTGACAGCTCAGGTTCAAGGAATCATTGATTCTAATCATCTGACCAACGCCCTACATCACCTTCAACAACAGCACCCGCTCCTGCGCGTCAAAATTGCCCTGGAGTCAGATGGAACGCCCTATTTTGTTGAACACGCCACTCCGATTCCCTGTCGAATTGTCTCACGGCAAGGAGAAACACAATGGCAGACAGAAGTCGCCTGGGAGTTGTCACAGCCCTTTGACTGGACAAAAGCCCCATTGATCCGAGTTATCTGGTTGAACTCTCCAATGGTGTCCGAACTGATTGTCGTGTGTCACCATGCGATCGCCGATGGTATAGCAACGGTCCATCTTATTCGAGAGATTTTGAGCTTACTAGAAAACTCTCAACACGCTGAGTTCAACCGGACTATTTTACCTCCTCTAGAATCATTGTTGCCTCACTATCAACCTGTTCCAACACTTCAGAAAGTTCTGGGGTTTGGGGTGTTGAAGTTACAGCAAGTGTGGCAAAGGATTCGTCAGAAGATAAATCCTAACTTGGTTGTGGGTGCTCCATTGCAAGTAAACGCTGGGTATTTGTCAGCGACCATCACCGCTCAATTGATTGACCGCTGTCGCCAAGAAGGAACAACCATTCATGCCGCAATTTGCACAGCCTGGCTGTTTGCGATCGCCCGGAATCATCGCGGCTCTAAGAAACTATTCCAGTGTTTTTCACCCATCAATCTTCGCCCTTACCTGACTGATCAATGTGAACAGGCGTGCGGCATTTACATTGCACCCGCTCAAACCACCCATACAGTCACGGCGCAAACTCAATTTTGGCAAACTGCGCGATCGCTCAAATCAGACCTCATGCGCCAAACAGACGCGAAGTACTTACTCGAACTTGCACAACGATATGAAGTGCTGATAGCCACCAATCCTCGTCCTGAGTTTGTCCAACACGTATTTAATCAACAGTGCACATCCGATGTGATGGTGACAAATCTGGGACGCTTAGCCATACCTCAGCACTATGGCAATCTGGTTTTGAACGCGATTTATGGTCCCATAGTGCTGTCAGGATTTGAACCAGAACGCGTATGCGGCGTAGCAACGCTGGGCGATCGCTTGTTTTATACCGTTGTCTGCCAGGATTCGGATGCAGAATCAAGTCTGGTGAAACAGGCAATGCAAACACTGGAACTGGCGATCGCAACACCAGAGATGACGCCATTCACTGTCATGCCACCGCCACCAGAAAACAACACAGCAGAATTACAACACGTTTAACTCCGATCTTGCCCCATTTGCAGGAGCGCTTCGCGCTCCTGCAAATGGGGCGGGTTTGAGAAAGATGCAAGATTTAAGCTAATGATTCATTCACTCATCAGGAGCAAATCACTATGGCAGAATATCAGTTTGTTACCCGCTGGCATATTGCCGCACCGATTGAGCAAGTCTGGGAGGCAATTACCCATTCTGAAGATTGGCATCTCTGGTGGCCTGCCGTGGACTCTGTGGTTGAACTGGAATCCGGGGAACCCGATGGACTGGGCAATGTGCGGCGGTTTATTTGGAAGACGCCTTTGTCTTATACCTTGACCTTTGATACTCGCGTTGTTCAGATCCAGGCTCCCGTGAGAATGGCAGCGATCGCTCTCGGTGATGTGGAAGGACATGGTTTATGGGAGCTATCCACAACCGATCGCGGCACAGAAATTTACTACACCTGGACTGTACGCACAACAAAACGTTGGATGAATGCCCTGGCTGCGATCGCTCGACCGCTATTGGAGTGGAACCACAATGCCATCATGCAGCAGGGCGGCAGAGGATTGGCTCAACGGCTTCAAGCAGAATTACTGGACATGGATAGTGCGGAACAGTCTAAAGCTACTTGATTGACTGCTGCTCATTGATCCGGGTTGCCGATGATGGGTGCTGATAATGACTGCTATTGACGATATCGCGGTGTCCTCTGCACCCCCTGCACTGAGTCAACTTGCCCATTGCTATAAACATTCAATGGATTGATCAGCTTCTATGAAGAACACGGCGATCATCGAAGACCATCCTCAAATTATTGAGTCTTCAAAAAAAATTGCTGAACTGACACGGGATTGGGGTACAATTTCTGCCCATATTCCCAGCAAGATCACTCGTGTTCGGATGGAGCCACCTACAGCGGTTGATGATATTTCGCTGCTTACCCGAATTGCTCAGCGCGATCAAACCGCTCTGTCCCTGTTTTACGATCGCTATGCCCGGATCGTGTATGGATTAGCCTTCAAAAGTCTGCGATCCGTTGAAGAAAGCGAAGAAGTTGTGTTGGATGTATTTGCTCAGGTCTGGCGAATTGGCGATCGCTACGATGTGCAAAAGGGCAGAGCAGACACCTGGCTATTTACCCTGGCTCGCAGTCGGATTTTAGATCGGGTACGGAAACTGCACCGAACCCACCCCTCTACCACCGTATCAATGGATGCAGTAGAGATCCAACCCAAAGCCGATGGCGTAGATCTATTTGAAGAAGCATCGATCCGAGAGCGTCGTAGCCAAATCAAGCTGGCTCTGCAAACGCTACCCCAAGAGCAGCAACTGGTGCTGGAACTGGCGTATTACCAGGGGCTCACCCAGAGTGAAATCGTTGCTCAGACGGGCTTGGCTCTGGGAACCGTTAAAACGCGGATTCGGTTAGGATTGAGTAAGTTAAAGTCTGCTCTTGGCTCAAAGGAGGACTTATAACAGCAGTGCACGGGATTGTCGTTGGGAAATAGCGAACATGGACAGAGTTAACGACTGCTTTTGTGAACTCGCTCCCCTCTATGCGTTAGATTTGCTGACCGAGGCAGAACGAGCCTGGGTCGAGCAGGAGGTTGCCAAGTGCCCCGACCTGGCAGAAGAACTGGCAGAGTATCAGTTGGCAGTCACGGCTGTGGCTTACGATGCTCCGGATTTGCCAATGGCAGCAGGCTTAAAAAATCAATTGTTCGATCGCCTCGGATTGGATGCCCCATCGTCACGGACGCTACCTGAGCCAGGATTAGCTACCCCGACAACGACAGGCTATTCTGCGATGCGATCGCAAGATCTCAACTGGCAACCTCACCCCACACCAGGAGTGTTGGTTGCGATCGTCCATCGGGATGACGTGACCCGAGAACTGGTTGGCTTTCTCAAGGCTGAACCCGGAGTCTATTATCCGTTTCATCGTCATGCGGCGATTGAAGAAATTTTTATGATGGAGGGCGATCTGGTGATTGGGGATCAGGTCTACGGAGCCGGAGATTACATTCGCTCGCTTCCAGGCTCCAGTCATGCTCCCTACACCACTGGGGGCTGCCGATTCTTCTTCCACACTTCCATGGACGATGAATATCCCAATCTGGCGACCGTAGGATCTGCTTAGGAATGGGAATTAAATAACTCCGATGATTTGTTGTACGGGCGAACGGCCGTTCGCCCCTCCAAACGATTCAATACTCGATCTGATTCAATCCACGATTCTTAGAATCCTGACAAAATTAAAGACCACAACTTTTTGGGAGAATGCAGCTCCGCCGCATTCTCCCAAAAAAGTTACTCAGGTTTGTGAATTTTCATCTGAGCGAAATGCTCTAGTAGCAATCGATGCGTGAAAATATAGCCACTTCCCACTTTTTGCAAAAAAATGCGCTCCGTGGCGTAGTTGAGAAACCGAGCCTGGTTCCAGGGAATGTATCCATGCCGCCACAGCACCATTCGCAAGATGACATGCTGCAAACAAACTAAGCCTGAATTGTCGCCACTCACGAGCCCGCCCAATAATCCCACCATTAACCCAACACTTCCGCCAAACCCCAGACCATCGTCCAGAGAATTTCCATAATAGATCCACCAGATTAAGGGGGAGTTGACAGCGACTCCTGGTGCTACAGGCATTTGAGCTGAATAGAATTGAGCCGAATAGAAGTAAAGTTGCCAGAAGACGAAACTGATTAAACCCGTCAGAGGTCCCACGATAAACATTAACTTGAGCATATTCAGGGCTGAGTTCCAAATTCCCTGGTTGGGGCGCGTTCTTTGCTCAACTTTTGGAACTTTTTCAAACCCCAGGATCAAACAAACGATTGACCCTACCATAAGACCGAGTGCTAACAGTCCTACTACAGCTAACCCACCGATTCTATGCTCGGGTCGGCATAAAAAGTTGATCAAAACGCTACCCGCCCATTGCGCTAGCACGTGAGAGTTCTGACAGTACTGATCGTGAAAGTTGGGCAACGAAGCGCGAGCAACCAGCAGAAACAGTCCGGCGATCAGTCCCCAGAGTCCGCTGACCCAAAAGATCCGCTTACCCTGCCGCCAGGACCATTGCGTCACGTCTACAGCCTCGATCCTTTGGTAATTGACCCGGGTTAAAATAATTCCAAACACCAGTCCAAAGATCAACAAGTTCAGCGGTTGAGGACTGCCCAACATCAGGCTGACACATCCAAAAAGGGCACTCGCGGTAATCCCAGCAACGATCCCAGACGTGCTTCTAGAGTAAAGCTGGTGAAGCAGACCTGTAATCAAGCCGGAGAAGAAACCTGCCAGGCTGCCAACCTGAAGTCCCAAAGGGATCGAAAGGCTGTAATTGACCACCTTGGAAAACATCCCGATCGCCAATCCGCAAACGACTCCGATTGCCATGTTGACCAGTACGCGATAACCCATCTTTTGCCAGCCGCTCTGTAACCAGCTCGGTTGCAGATTTTCGATGAGAAACACCGTTTGCGACTCCTGGCGCAGGCGTTGTGCTAACCAGCTTAGCCAGTACAGGGTGTGTGACTTATCGTACGGCTCATCAATGCCCCGGCGTTTGAACATCCGTTCAATAAATGAATCGAACAGGTGCTGACAGCGTTGGGTCAGATCCATGTCGGAAATTTGCTCGATCGAACATCCTTGATACGCCAGGATCATCACGTTCAGCATCAACGGCGATCGCGCTAACTCCTGCAAAGCCATGTCTCGTTCAAGTAGCGTTTTCAACGCACTTAATTCTGCCCTGGGCTGATTCAGGTACTGATGAATCTGGTCTAAGGTTAACGCCTGAACACAAATCGCACTTTGAAAGTAGAGTCTTTCAGTCAGGATTTCGTAGTCTTGCAAACGACTACATACCACCATCTCTGCACCCGATTGTTGCTGAAAAAAGTTCAAAGCCACAACACAACTATTGCGTTTTCCTTCCTCAACTTCATCCAGCCCATCCAGCAGCAATAGCAGTTGTTGTTCGTCGAGCCAGGTTTGCCCGATCGCCTCTGGCACCTGATATTTGGTGTGGAGTTCCTCAATTAACCAGTCGGCAATGGTTTGTCTGCCACCTTTCCAGGAAGACAGGTTAAAGACTACGGGAATGCGGTAATCCAGTTCACGTTCGGCTCGCGCCAGCAGATCTTGAGCCAGGGTTAGTAGTAGGGTGGTTTTGCCTGCCCCCGGTGCGCCCAAAATCAGTAACGTTCGCCCCTCCCCCAATTGATCCAACAGCGCCACGATGCGAGTACCCGGCTGCAACATCTGAGAACCAGCATCGGCACTCTCTAGGGTGATTTGCCAGGGATGCATGATCAGATCGGTGCGGTCTGCCAGATTCAAGTCCATCAAGACCTGACCCGACAGGGAGTTTTGCAAAACACTTTTAATCCAATAATGATCGACTTTATTGAGTAATGCCTGACGATTACGATATTGCTGCGGCGACATTTTTCGCAATCGTAATTCTATATCCTGGCATTCGACAGCATATTTTTGGCTGGCTTGAATATACTGCCGATGTAAATCTGTTGGATGAGGTGGTAGCGTTTCTCCCCGCACCAACCAGCTTTGGGCTTCTTCCAGTCCTTTTCCCTGCAAGAGAAAACTGCGATCGTGAGACTTGCGTTCCCATTCTTTGGCGCGGATGAGTAACTGGGTATGCAGGTGAACATAGTCAATCTCGGTTGCGATCGCCCCAATCAATTTCTGAAACGCCTGCTCAAAATCGTCGTTCTCGCGGCAAAAGATCCAGTTATGCCGAGAAATCGCGGGATGAACATCGTCCATACTGAAACCTTCTCGCCACAGCAACGGTACCAGACGCTTGTTATGGCTGATGGCATATTCAACCTCTTGGCGACAGACCTTAGAGGTTACAGAATCGGGACTGATGACAAAAATAAAGGTATTTGCCCCTTCAATCCCCAGTTCGATCGCGTGCCACCAATCTTCAGTCGGCTGAATGTCTTCCCAATCGACCCAGGGGTCTCGATTCGCTTGCCGCAGAGCTGTGTCTAACGTTTGGACAAATGTCTTATCTCGGCGACAATAGGAGATAAAGATGTCATTTCGGGGCGTTTCTGAAGCAGTGGTTGAGCTGGCTGCAACACTGGAATGATGGGTCATAGCAAGATGCGTTTAACCGCAGGTAAATGCAGTATGAATGATCACTAGTACACCAACTTAAAAGTTTTAGAGGGGGTGGAGGGGGTTTTACCCCCTCTTGGGGGCGCAGCCCCCAAACCCCCATGTTGCAAAATTTCGTGTTTGCAACACTAGGCGTTTAGTGCCGCCTGAAGCCGTTGACAGGCTAAATTTTACGCCAAAAAATTAAATCATAATCTAAGAATGCTCATAAAAATAATGTGAATAGATTTTTCAGGAGAGTGCGGCTTCGCCGCACTCTCCTGAAAAATCTATGGTTTTTAATTTTGTGAGGATCTGTCTGCTTTAAGCAGGCTAGATTTATCTTAATTTCTTTACCGAAGTGAATTGATGGTCATTCAAACTACTTTACTTCTGGATAGTGTACTGAGTTTATCCCTGGTCACGATGGGGATTTACTTGCACCAACTGAAGTGCGCGATCGCAGATATCAAGACGCTTTCCCCGCCGCTGATGACAGATTCAGTCGAGCTTTCAGCGACATGGCACCAGCCGATGATATCGGTGATTATCCCCGCCTATAACGAAGTCCATAATATTCATGACTGTGTGACCTCTGTATTAAATAGCACACCCTTAGGGAGCCAGTATCTGGAGGTCTGGGTCGTGGATGACCAGTCCACCGACGAAACCCTGCAAGTCCTGCGAACCTTAAACGATCCCCGGTTGAACGTAGTACCGGGACGACCTCGCCCAACGCAATCCCTATGGGTAGGTAAAACCTGGGCTTGCACCCAGGCAGCAGACCGGGCACAGGGCGACTTTTTACTATTTATAGATGCAGATGTCCGGCTTAAACCGGGAGCCGTTGAAGCCGCATTGCAGCTCATGACAGCAGACTCGATCGACTTACTCAACTGCATTCCAGCAGTCGTTTGTGGCTCTCTGGTAGAGTGGCTGGTTCAACCATTACTTTTCATCAGTATGTTGATTTCGTTCAATCAGCCAGCGATTCACGATCCAACCACAGACACGGCATTTGCTGCGGGTCCATTTATGCTATTTCGTCGCACCGCTTACGAACAAATTGGTGGCCATCGGGCTGTCGCCGACCAGGTTGCTGAGGATGTTGCCCTGGCGCGATCGCTCAAACACAAGGGCTTGATGCTGCAATATCGTCTGGCACCAGAATTAGCAACGCTACGGATGTACACGTCACTGGCTAATTTGTGGGAGGGTTGGACTAAGGTACTCTATGTCGGTGCCAATCGCAGTGTCGGGCTAATGCTGCTTCTGGTAGCAGTAATGCTAATGATCTACACGATTCCCTGGCTAGGACTGGCGATCGCCACATTTCAGTGGTTGCACACGGGTGGAACGCTGCTCGTATATGGTGCAATCATTTTGGCTCTGGCAACAATTGGTTTGCAATATCAGCTACGACGGCTGGCTGAACGTGCCTTGAACTGTTCCCCAAAATACTGGTGGTTACATAGTGTGGGCGGAGCGTTTGTTGCCCTGCTGGCGATCGCGTCGATTGTGAAGACGGAAACCGGATGGGGATGGACCTGGCGGGGACGTTCTCTGCGATCAACCCAGTCCTGATCAAGGGAATTACAGCCATTTTCAATTGATTAAGCCACAGATTTTTTGTTGTGTGCCGCGCTCCGCGCGGCACACAACAAAAAATCTAACCATGTTCAAGCGCGATGTTCAAGCGGGAAGCGCTGTAATGGAGAGGGAGAGTGAGTTGACAAGTATTTCATCCAATGCGGTTCTCATCATCATTGATGTCCAGAAGGCAATTGATCATCCCCGTTGGGGACGACGCAACAATGAGCAAGCAGAGGCAAATATTGCACAGTTACTGCATGCTTGGCGTGAAACTCAGCGCCCAGTCGTTCATGTTCGACACCTTTCAACGGAGCCAGACTCAACCTATCGCCCTGGACAAGCAGGGTGTGACTTTAAAGATGCTGTACTGCCAAAACCAGGTGAAAAAGTTGTTGATAAACACGTCAATTGTGCATTTATTGGCACTGATTTAGAACAGTGGTTAAGAAGCAACAACTATCAAACTTTGATTGTGACGGGTGTAATCACAAACAACTCCGTTGAAGCAACAGTCAGAGTTGCAGGCAATCTTGGGTTTGATACCTATGTTGTCTCCGATGCTACAGCGACGTTTGACAAGCGAGATTTAGACCAAAACCTCTACCGGGCAGAGCAGGTTCATGCACTTTCCTTAGCGAACATGCATCAAGAATATGCCACCGTGATTGATACACAAACTTTGATGCAACGCTTGTAATTACGGCAGCATCATGGATTTCTACCACCATTAGACTCTTGCAAATTCAGTGTTTGAGATTAGGGTGGGCGGGGGCAAAGCCCCCGCCCACCCTAATCTGCAAGAAATTTATTACAATTCACCGGGTTGATGTCTTCTGCCCACCTCGTTCAAGTTTGGTTTTCTGCAACTGATTGGGGTGTCTAGACCGATTTTTACCGGCAATATGGAGAAGACGAAGAAATTTTGGACATTCAAAATGGTTTGGTGCTTTGCAAACGGCGGCATGACGAAGCCCATCCCGCATTGAAGTAAGTTCCTTGATTTTCTTGTCTAGCTCGTCTGCTTTCGCGGCAAGCAAAGCTCTATTAATTGCAGGACCTTCCGGAGTAAACATTTCAGCGATCTCATCCAGCGAGAAACCAGCACTCCGCCCCAACGATATTAAAGCAAGCCGATCGATGACATCGGCATTGAAAAGACGGCGTAGCCCACTTCGTCCATTAGACTGAATCAGCCCCTTCTCTTCATAAAACCGTAGCGTTGAAGCGGGTAACCCTGATGCCTTTGCAACTTCAGATATATCCATCATGTCCTTTTCTCAACTCGCCCTTGACCTCAAGTTAACTTGAACTTGTATTGTAGCGTTATACGCAACTTTATGAGCTAGATACAGATGTTTGAACTTGCCTGGATCGTGTTGTACATTGCCTTGGGCAGCTTTGTTGGGTTTATGGGGGGCTTGCTCGGTGTCGGGGGTGGTGGAATATTGGTGCCGTTGCTGGCATCCATCTTGGTCTACCAGGGTATGGGTGGAGAAGATGTCATTCACTTAGCCCTGGGCACATCATTAATGTGCATGATCATTTCTTCGATCGCCAGTATTCGCGCCCATATGTCTCGGGATGCTGTGGTGTGGAAGGTAGTTGGTGGCATGGCACCCGGAATTATCTTGGGCGCTTTACTCTCTACTCAGGTCGCTGCCCATCTCAACTCCGCTTACATTGCTCTATTTTTTGCCCTGTTTATGGCGCTTGTAGCCGTGCAAATGTTTGTAAATTGGAAACCAAAACCTAGCGTGAAGCCAATCACCCTGCGTGGATTACTGACTGCCGGAGTTGTCATCGGCTCGGTATCCGCACTCGCTGCCGTAGGGGGTGGTTTTCTTACCGTTACCTACCTGAGCTATAAAAATATCAGCATGAAAAGCGCTGTCGGTACTTCATCTGCAATTGGCTTGCCCATCGCGATCGCAGGAACAATTGGTTACATGATTAGCGGCTGGTCTAAGACATTGAATGATCCCTATACCATTGGCTTCATTTACCTGCCTGCATTTTTTGCCATATCGATCGCTAGCTTCATCGCGGCTCCGTATGGCGCTCGTTGGTCACATCGTTTGTCGGAAGCTTATTTGAAAAAGATATTCGCCGTTATTTCACTCATCCTCAGCGTCAAGATGTTACTTTCATTTGTCGAATTCTGATCTATAGCAATAAGGCGATCGCCCCAAAGTTGTAGTGCTGCTGTCATGATTGCAAGTAGTCCAACCCATGCCCAACGTAGCCCATCCTGATAGGGGCATTAAATATTCTAAGTAGTCCTAAAAAAGTAATGATTTTGTTGCGCGGGCGTCGTCCGCATAACAAATCACTACTTGAATACTAACCATGTTCTGTCCATGAAAATATACGGAAGAATTCTACCTATCCAACCATTTTGGAGCAATAGACAGAAGATTCTATTTATCCACTTAATTTTGGCAGATAGGCAGAATCCTTCAGCCTCTATAAATTATACTTAGTCATCTTCACCATTAACTTTCATATTCATAAGGAAAGAATTACTGATTTGGAGTCAAGAACATGGACAACCAAGGCGAGATCAGTCTCGACAAGCAACAGTTAGAACTTGAGCAAAAACGTTGCGATCAAGATAAAGAGCTTAAACTCAAGGAATTAGACATCTTGAGTAAGCAGTCTAAAGGATCACAGTGGATCGTTCCTATCATCGTTGCCCTTGTAGGGGGTGGTATTGGCCTCATCAATAATATTGTGAACAGCCAACAAGCTCTGCAACTTGAACGCGAAAGGCAAGAAGGAAGTCTTATTTTAGAAGCAATTAAGACAGGAGATACAGAAGCGGCGGCAGCGAACTTGCTATTTCTATCTAGTTTAAAGCTAATTAGCTTGACTGATGATCAGATTAATTCTCTTGGCCAGAGTGCT
Organism: Calyptranema fuscum S582; assembly: GCF_055793305.1. Taxonomy (NCBI): domain Bacteria; kingdom Bacillati; phylum Cyanobacteriota; class Cyanophyceae; order Oculatellales; family Oculatellaceae; genus Calyptranema; species Calyptranema fuscum. The sequence continues at coordinate 85,590 of NZ_JBSLYH010000020.1, read as the reverse complement.
GGCGAAAATCCATTACCATCTCTGCCCCCACCCTTGTCTGGATCCTCACAAGTACCCAGCGTCGATGAAGCTAAGGGTTTCCGTGCCATTTTAGAAGGAGATTTAGAAAATGCTCGTCGTTTGTTTGAAACAGCTTACAATGTATACCCTACCTACCACAACGTAGATGAGATTTACCATCGAGTTCTGACACAAGATCGTGTTAGAACTTATACCATTGGTTCTTCTAACGAGAAGCAATCAATTCAGCGTGAAATTATGCAAGAAATTGTTACGAATTATAGTTGGGGTATGCCTAAAGATTTATTAGATGAGATGAAGTCAAGGTTGGTAAGTTGAATCAATTAATTACTTCGAGAATCCAGTTTTTCTGAGCTATTGTTACGGTCACTGGTTGGGACGCATCGAAAGCTTACCTGCTGATGTTCAAAGTTGGAATTAACAGATGACCATGACCATAGTTACCTACAGACTTCCACAGATTGGAGACGAGCATCAAATCAGTGGTTGTATGTGGGCTTCTGCGGATTTATGGGAACTTACTGATGGCACACCCGAAAGCGTTGCCGAATGGAACAAGCTATGTAGTCTAGAAGAATTAAGAGACAGAATCTTAAGTCGTGAGACAACGCTAGTTGCAACATGGCATGAAATCGTTATTGGATTTATTGCTTTTAAGAGGAGCAATCATTTGTCATTATTGTTCGTCCGAAGAGAATTTTCTGGGCAAGGAATCGGTCGAGAACTCTTCACCCGCTGTAGCCATAGATTCGATGAAGTCACCGTTAACGCCGCAGAAAAAGCAGTTGGCTTTTACCAGAAAGTAGGCTTTATCCAAAGCGGCGATCGCTTTTTCAAGCATGGATTATGGGGAGTCCCGATGAAATGGATCAATCTTGCACATGACGTTATGAAGTAGCCCCATGGAAAACCTGTCACTGCTATCTATCCTTCAAACATTAGAGTGCGAATTGCATCAGCCCCAATGCCGTCGGGATCGAGAGCGCTTGACACAATTGATTGCACCTGACTTCAAGGAGTTCGGTCGCTCAGGGGCTTCATACACACGCGATCGCCTGTTGATGTCACTGCCGACGGATCCAGAACCACCACAGATCTATGCCCAGGACTTTGCCATCAACCAACTTTCAGACGCGATCGCCTTACTCACCTATCGATCAGCTCATATACACCCATCGGGAGAGTTGTTCCGGCATACCAACCGCTCATCAATTTGGCGGCTTAGTTCGTCAGGTTGGCAACTGGTATTTCACCAGGGTACGCCTACAGATCCGTTTGAGCAATCTGCGGTTTAAGCACTCTGATGCATGAGCATGGCTTAACATCGGGATGAAAGTGAACGTGAACCCCTTGGGTTCACGTTCACTTTCATTCTCAAAATCAGTAGCGCTGGCTATAGCCATTCTCAATGGCATGAAGTACAAGGTATTGAGAGAGCTGCGCGGAGTGCGGCTCTCTCAACATTAGGTGGATTGGTTCAGGCGATAGCCCATACTGTGAACGGTTTCAATGAAGTCTTCAGCAGCCCCTGCTGCTTTGAGCTTTTGGCGCAGTCCCCGAATGTGAACTTTGACAGTATGCTCTTCGGGGGGAGAGTCCAGGGACCAAACATGTTCAATCATCAAACTGCGGCTAAGAACTCGGCGACCGTTGCGTAGCAGTAGTTCTAAAAGACCATACTCTTTGGGTGTCAAATGAATGGGGGTCTTGCCATAGTTGACTTCGCAGGTGCTGGGGTTGAGGCATAAGGCACCCCATTCCAAAATCGGGGATGCTGTCACACTGCCCCGCCGCAGCAAGGCACGAATGCGGGCAAACAGCTTTTGTAAATCAACGGGTTTAACGATATAGTCATCCGCACCCACATCCAGCCCATCAATTTCATCATTAATGGTGTCACAAGCCGTCAGCATGAGGATGGGCAAGGTATATCCGTGAGATCGTAATCGTTGACAGAGCTTCATACCATCTAACTCTGGCAACATAATGTCAAGTATCATCAAGTCGTAGTCCAGCACGTTTGCTTGATGCCAGCCAGATTCTCCATCCGTCACCATATCGACCACATAGCGCTGGTCAGTCAGGGCTTCTGCTAGGGTTTCTGCAAGACGGATATCATCTTCAACCAAAAGAATTCTCATAGTCTGGTGGCAGGGGAAATGAAGCAAACCATTGGTGGTGGATGAGTTCAATCGGGGATAGTCCTAGCAATGTAATGCTTTTTTGTGGCGCGGGCGACGCCCGCGCCACAAAAAAGCATTACATCAATACCATTGCCCAATCGGGTTCTTCGATTAGTTTGGGTGTGATCGGAGATGATCAAACGCGCTATTCAAGGCTCATCCATTAGAATTTTACAAGTTAATGCGACCCTACATCTGAGCCGAGTCTTCATCACAACTCCAGCCCAATCACAGATTGGAATCAATAATCTTAAATAAATACAACGGAATTTCAAGATTTATTACCATCTCCGATTCTTTCCGTTTTCTTTACCATTTCCTGACCCATTTCCTTACTTTTGATATGCGATCCTCATAGCTTGAAAGGGTCATGGGATAAGGTGACTTCTCCCATGAGCTGTCGTATTTTCCCGGAGAGCATCATTCAATGCCATTTGGATTCGCATCGCGTTTGGGGCTCAGCCTGTTCGATGAACCCCCAGCTCAAGGAGAGGGATAACGGTGAAATCTGAGCAGAGGGTTTCAAACCTAAGTCCCCAGCCATGACGCTAACAGGCGTTATCCCTGAGCGCCTTGCGGTCGATTGGGCTTTGCAGCAGACCATTGAGGATCACAACTTAATTAAAACCCGGACGTTTATGTTTAGAAGCGCGGCTCCGCCGCGCTTCTAAACATAAATCTTCGGTTTTAAGAAATCCACGCTCCTAAGAGGTTGATTCCCCGGTTTGCGGCGAAAGCACAAACCTATCAATACCGATTCGAAATCATCAAATTCATTACTGTTGGAGAAATAGCCATGTCAATTCCCTTATTAGAATATGCCCCCGTCTCGCACAATCATCGAGTCAATGGGTTTGAAGTTCCCGGTGATGAGCAACCTCGGCTCTATACGACTGATAACCTCCTGGCAGCCTCAGAGCTGGACGATTTAATCAAGGCAGCCTATCGCCAGATCTTTAATGAACAACAGATGCTAACTCATCATCGCCAGCATTTTTTGGAGTCACAGCTGAGATCTGGTCAGATCACCGTTAAAGCCTTCATTCGCGGATTGGTGTTGTCTGACTCTTTCCAGCGGCTCACCTTTGAGAGCAACAATAACTATCGCTTTGCCGAAATTTGTGTTCAGCGGGTTTTGGGGCGCAACGTCTATGGCGATCGCGAAAGGATTGCCTGGTCAGCCGTCATTATGACCAAGGGAGTTCACGGCTTTGTCGATGAATTACTCAACAGCAACGAGTATCAGAGCACCTTTGGCGACAATACGGTTCCATATCAACGCCGCCGCATTTTACCGCAGCGCACCCAGGGAGAAGTCACCTTTGCGCACATGGCTCGATATGGCACAGATTACCGGAATAAACTTCCTAAACCCAATCTACGAGGACTCTGGGTCAACCGTCAGGCTACCGATGGCTTATTTACTCAAGGCGAACAGTTTGACTGGCAAACCTTTACAAACCGTGCGAACTGGCCCGTTGTAGGAGGTCTCTTAGTCTCGCTTTCTATAGTCTTGGTGGGGCTAGTATCTATTTCCCTATCGGCACAATAGGGCATCGCTGAATAGCAGGATGCCTTTGAACGGGAAACCCTCGGTTTCCCGTTCAAAGGCATCCCCCAAATCAGCAACGCTTACCATAGAAATCTGAATCGCTGCTGATTTGGGCTACGAAATTTGGTGTGAGTGCCGCGCTCTGCGCGGCACTCACACCAAATTTCGTAGCTGGCTTAAGCAATGCCAGATTCAAAATCATCAAGATTCGAGCGTGATGTTCTAGATTTGTGGTTAATTGTTTGGGAAGGCGCGCAGTGCGCGCCTTCCCAAACAATTAACCATCGCCAATGCCTATGCCATTACTGAGTTCTTCCCTTTGGGTTGCGATCGGCATTTTTCTTGGTGGGCTATTCCTGGGTGGAATGTATCGATATTTCAACCAGGAAATCACCCGTCGTCACCGTGCTACAAACGAATTGCGCCAGCAGAGCGATCGCGAACGGCTCGTGTATCAGATTGCCCAACAGATTCGTCAATCTCTCAATCTAGACGACGTGATGGCAACCACGGTCAAGGAAGTTCAACGCTTTCTGCATGCCGATCGCGTCCTAATTTATCGCCTGTGGGACAACGGTACCGGCTGTGCCATTCACGAAACCGTCTTATCGCCCTATGTCAGTATTTTGGGGCAACTATTTCCCGAAGAGGTCTTTCCTCAGAAGTACCATCAGGCATACTCTTTAGGGAAAACTCGTACCATTACCAATGTTAACCAGACCGATGTGGAAGATTGTCTGGCAGATTTTGTCAAACAGTTTGGTGTACAGGCAAAACTGGTGGTGCCGATTATCCAGGAACGTCGTCAGCAGCCTCCGGCAGCAGAGTCCCAAGCCCCTGTTGAGTCTCATCCCTACCTCTGGGGTTTACTGATTGCCCATCAGTGTAGTCATCCCCGGCAGTGGGAACCCTGGGAAGTCAACTTGACCAGGCAACTGGCAACTCAGGTGGCGATCGCCATTCAACAATCCGAACTCTGTAACCAACTCCAGCAACTCAATACCCAATTAGAACAGCGAGTCCAACAGCGCACCGCAGAGTTAGCCACAGCCAACGCCTCGCTACGAGCAGAAATTGCCGAACATCAACGCACCGAAATTGCCCTCCGTCATACCAACGACACGCTACAAGCCCTGGTGACAGCCTCTCCCCGCGCCATCCTCATGCTCGATCGAGACGGCAACATCAAAATTTGGAATCCAGCAGCAGAGCAAATGTTTGGCTGGACAGAAGCAGACGTGATCGACCGTCCCAGCCCAATTCGTCTGGACGAACCGCTAGAGGATTGTGCCACTCTCCAAAGCAGCGTTCTGCAAGGCAAAACCTATACCCGAGTCGAACTCCGTCGCCACAAAAAAGATGGTACTGCGATCGACCTGATTTTCTCCGCTGCCCCCTTGCTCGATACCAACACACAGATTAACGGCATTGTGGCTGTCATTGCCGACATCACCGAACAAAAACAACGTGCCGAACAGTTACGATTGCTGCAATCGGTGGTGGTAAATACGAACGATGCCGTAATTATTACAGAAGCCGAACCGATTGACGAACCTGGCCCGCGTATTATTTATGTGAATGAAGCCTTTACCCGCATCACCGGCTACACCCCCGATGAAGTATTGGGCAAAACTCCTCGAATTTTGCAAGGTCCTAAAACCGATCAAACAGAACTTCAGAAAATTCGTACAGCCCTGGCACGTTGGGAATCAATCACTGTAGAAGTCATCAACTATCGCAAAGATGGATCGGAATTTTGGAATGAATTCAACCTGGTTCCCGTCACCGATGCCAAGGGCTGGTATACCCACTGGATTGCAGTGCAGCGCGATACTACTGCTCGCAAACGTGCCGATGAAATTCGCCTTGCCCTGGAACGAGAAAAAGAACTCAATGCCCTGAAAACGCGCTTTTTCTCAATGGCATCCCATGAATTTCGCACACCCCTGAGTACGGCTCTGGCGGCGGCTCAAGTCTTAGAAAACTCTGAAGATGAATGGAATAATACAGAAAAACGATTGCGGAATCTTCGCCGAATTCAAGATTCCGTGAGAAATATGGTGCAATTGCTGGATGATATTTTAACGATCAACCGCGCCGAAGCGAAAAACCTGGCATTCAATCCCAAACCGCTCGATCTAGAGGAATATTGCCGCCATTTGATTGAAGAAATGCAACTTAGTGCTGGCACTCAACATACCCTAACCTTTGTTTGCCAGGGAACGGCTTCCCCCGTCAATCTGGATGAGAAGTTGATTCATTCTACCGTGTCCAACTTGTTGTCTAATGCAGTGAAGTACTCTCCCAAGGGGGGACATATCCTCCTGGCGTTAACCTTTGAAGTAGATACCGTGCAACTTAAAGTGCGAGATGAGGGAATTGGGATTTTGCCGGAGGATCAACCTAAGTTATTTGAACCATTTCATCGCGGTAAAAACATTCACACCATTCCAGGCACAGGGTTGGGATTGGTGGTGGTCAAAAAATGTGTAGAGCTGCATCAAGGGACGATTCAAATCACCAGTGAAGCAGGCGTAGGCACAACATGTTTGGTTACACTTCCATTGAGATAATCTATGCGTAGATTTTTGTTTATCAGTCATCCAAACGTCGTGGTCAGCCGTGAAATTCCAGTGCCCCAGTGGCATCTGTCTGCCGTTGGACAGCAACGGATGCATGCCGCACTTGCCCAACCCTGGATTCCTGAGATTTCGGCGATCTATTGCAGTACCGAGCAAAAGTCGATTGATAGTGCAGAAATTCTAGCTCGGCATCTCTCGCTTAACTTCACAGTGGTGCACGACCTTCGAGAGAACGACCGATCTGCAACCGGCTTTCTTCCACCCGATGAATTTGAAACTGTGGCGGATCAGTTTTTTGCTAACCCCACTGCATCAGTGCGCGGATGGGAAACAGCGGTAGCAGCTCAACAGCGAATCGTCCAAGCAGTTAAGTCCATTGCCGTGGCAGACCCTACACCGGGAGCGATCGCTATTGTGTCTCACGGTGCCGTGGGCACATTGTTGTATTGCCACCTGTCAGGGCAACCCATTTCTCGGCGATGGGATCAGTTGCCCAACGGAGGTGGCAACTACTATGCATTCCAGATCGACCCAGATCGTGTCTTCTCTGGGTGGAAGCCAATTGATGAAATCGGGGTTTGACAAGTATATTGCAGCAATATCAAGATAGTCGATAGGAGCTTGGGATGACTCGCTACCGTTGAGCATATACGGATGAATTATATTTTTTGCAAATGGCTACACAACTGAGCGATCGCTCCAGAATCCTAATATTATAGCGCTGTGCAGGTTGATTCAGTACGGTGTTGTGGGGCGCGGAGCGCCCCACAACACCGTTTCTGTACTTAACGAACTTGCATACTGCTATATTATTCGACCGATATTCGTGACGTAGATTTTTATATGAAAACCCGCAAGCTTTCTCATCATGAAACAGAGACAATTGCTGAATATCTTCAAGCAATGCTCGATGAGATGGCATCTTTTGGTGGTCATGTGTTTCAAGATTCTGATTCAGGTTCACACTGGTTGAGCGATTGTATCCGATCGCAGATCAACTCTCCTGATCACCTTTTTCTCGGTGTAGAACTGGATGTTGCATCAAGCCAATTGATCGGTATCCTCGAAGCTAGTATTGCTCATTCACCTCCCGTGTTCTTACCCAAATCATCCCTGCATATCCACACGATTTATGTTATTCCTGCATATCGACGATCTGGAGTTGCGCGATCGCTGATAGAAGCAGCATTTCAATGGGGTCGAGATAAGGGGTGTATAGAAGTTGACCTTCATGTCTTGCAAAATTCGCCTGCAAAATCGTTGTATGAAGGTTTGGGGTTTGAAGCTTTTCAGATAGAGATGCGGCGAAAACTATGAAGGTGCAGAATATGCGTGATCATGGCTTCTGTGAACTCCCTTTTTTACTTTCATGCCAACGAACGACTCTGACCTGCAAATCCAAGCTCGAAGGATTTTAGACGAAATCGCCTTTATCTCCTTTGAGCGGTGCCAACCATTAAGCCGAGAGTTTATTAGTATTCCTGCTCGTCCCGGTATTTATGCAATTCGGCACAAGACTGATGGACTACTCTACATTGGCAAAACAAAGAGTTTACGCGGTCGCTTTATTGGTGGGCATAAAGCTTTTTTGTGGGCATGGCTCGACAAATACGACGATGAAGATGTGCGGATCGCAGTACAACCCATTTCGCATTGGGAAAACCCCGCGCTACTATTGGAGCTAGAAGCCATCATTCTAAGAGCCACTGAACCCCCTTATAATGCCCAGATTCCTACTGAAAGGTGATGCTATGCAAGCCAAACTCCAAGAGCAAATTTCTCCGGCTGATGCTGAAGTCATTTTAGGGCGATTGCCTGAGCGAATTCGGATGGCTCTGATTAAGCATGCTGCTGAGATTGAATATCCCATCGAAGCAGTGATTGAGATGGCGATCGCAAGTTTCCTTGATTCCGAGGCGTTGGGTTTTGCAGATTGCAAGCCAGGGCGAGGTCAATAGAATTGTTTAGTTGACAGTCGCACGGTCTAACGATGCTCCTGCACACCGAATGCTGAAAGTTGATCACTAATAATGCAGAGGTTATCTGCAACGGGTAATAGGCACCGTTATACTGCTTAGGTCTCAGTGATGAAAAAGCCGGAAGCGAATCTGTTTGAAACTTGGGTTGCAAGCTATTCTGAAGCCTGGTACTGGGATGACGCCTTCTAATGAATGTTCTGACAATAAGGTGTAGGCTAAGATCAAAGAGAACTTTTCTAATGGATAGCTGATATGAAAGCCACAGCGCGCGTTATTCATAGTGACCCTGACATCCTGGGAGGAACTCCTGTGTTTGTGGGAACTCGTGTGCCAATGAAAACGTTGCTTGAATATCTTGAAGCGGGTGATTCACTCGATGAATTCTTAGATCATTTTCCGAGTGTTGGGCGTGAGCAAGCGATCGCAGCTCTTGAGTTGGCAAAGGAAATGCTGACAGCTTATGCGAATCCTGCTTGATGAATGTGCTCCACGTCCCCTTAAACGTGAACTGGTTGATTACGACATCCGTACCGTCGTTGAAATGGGATGGTCGGGGAAAAAGAATGGTGAATTACTACGGCTTATGAATCAAGAGGGCTTTACGATTCTGCTTACAACGGATCAAAATTTGCGATATCAGCAGAACTTAGAGCAAGCTGGCGTGGCAGTCGTCGTTCTTGTAGCACGAAGTAATCGGTTGCCAGATTTAGTGCCTCTGATACCTGATGTTCGTAGTGTGCTGATTACGATTGCTCCAGGGGAGGTAATCGAAGTTCGAGGTTCCTACTCGTAAAGTAAGCGGCGCAGCATGGCAATCCTAATGCACGCCAACCAACGAGAGTTTATTGGTTGGAATCCAAGGCTATCCGTGGCGGATGATTTGGATCGTTAGCTCGCTTTCTAATTGCGATCGCCCTTTATATAAAACAAGATGAATCATTTCAACCTAACTGAGTAAGGTGATGGCGAAGTCTAGCAATCGCTCCAGAATCATACTGTTGTTGTCATGATGGCGATCGCCAATTTTATAAAGTACTTCAAGTCGAAAGTGTGATGGTGTGGATGCTTGTTTGTGTCAGCGTGGCAATGCCACGCTGACACCACTGATTGATCCTGAAAATTTAGAACAGGTTCAGGTCGGTAACAGCACCTAAGCTGCTGGAAGAAACAAGCTTGGCATACTTAGCCAGTGTACCTGTGGTATACCGGGGTTTGGGTTGTTGCCAGTTGGCTCGGCGACGTGCCAGTTCTTCGTCAGAGATCTCAAGTTGCAGCAAGCGGGCATCGGCATCAATGGTAATGCGATCGCCTTCTTCCACCAGTGCGATCGTGCCACCTACAAACGCTTCTGGAGCCACATGCCCCACGACCATGCCGTAAGTGCCACCAGAGAAGCGCCCATCGGTAATTAAGCCGACCGAGTCGCCCAAACCTGCCCCAATGATGGCAGAGGTGGGTGCCAGCATCTCGCGCATTCCAGGCCCACCCTTGGGACCTTCATAGCGGATCACCAGTACGTCTCCTGCCTGAATCTTACCGGCGAGAATAGCATCCAGACAGGCTTCTTCGGATTCAAATACTCTGGCGGGACCTGTAATCTTACGATTTTTGATCCCTGTCAATTTGGCTACCGAACCTTCGGTTGCCAGGTTGCCTTTCAAAATGCCCAGATGCCCCTGGGGATACATGGGTCGATCCCACGGACGAATCACATCTTGATCGGGTCGGGGTACATCGGGAATGGGTGCCAAAATTTCGCCAATGGTTTGTCCGGTGACGGTGATGCAATCTTCGTGCAGCAGACCGTGTACCAACAGCATTTTCATTACCTGAGGAATGCCACCCGCTTTATGCAAATCAGTGGCTACATAACGACCCGACGGTTTGAGGTCACACAGAACAGGGACTCGTGCCCGAATGGTTTCGATATCATCCAGCGTCAGTGGAACGTTAGCGGTATGGGCGATCGCCAGAAAGTGGAGGACGGCATTAGTTGATCCGCCCACTGCCATGATGACGGAGAGCGCATTTTCAATGGATTGACGGGTGATGATCTGGCTGGGTAGCAATTGCTTGCGAATTGCGTCTACCAGCACCTCAGCAGACTTGGCTGTGCTATCTGATTTTTCAGCATCTTCGGCTGCCATGGTCGAAGAGTACATCAAACTCATGCCCATGGCTTCAAAGGCGGATGACATGGTGTTTGCAGTAAACATTCCTCCACATGATCCGGCTCCCGGACAAGCATGACGCTCTACTTCTAGCAGTTCATCTTGGGGAATCTTACCGGCACTGTATTGACCAACCGCTTCAAACGCACTCACAACTGTCAAATCACACCCGTTGTAGTATCCCGGCTTAATTGTGCCACCGTAGACAAAAACAGCAGGAATATCCATCCGGGCGATCGCAATCATTGCCCCCGGCATATTCTTATCACATCCCCCAACTGCCAGTACACCATCCATACTTTGGGCACTGCAAGCAGTCTCAATGGCATCAGCAATCACTTCGCGGGAGACAAGAGAATACTTCATGCCCTCGGTGCCCATCGAGATGCCATCACTCACGGTAATAGTGCCAAACATCTGTGGCATTGCCCCCGCTTCGCGCAGCGCACCCTCTGCCCGTTTTGCCAGATCGTTTAACCCCATATTACAGGGCGTAATCGTACTGTAGCCGTTGGCGATGCCCACAATAGGCTTTGTGAAATCCTGGTCACCAAATCCAACTGCACGCAACATTGCCCGGTTTGGGCTGCGTTGGACACCCTGGGTGATAGCTTGGCTTCTGCGATTTTCTGGCATGAATCTGTCCTTCATTCTGTTTAAAGCGAACAGCTTAATCAGTAGATGCTCACATCACACTGAAGCTACACTTTTTCTAATCTTCGCAGGATTAATGATTTTCAGCAAAGACCCGTTCGACATCACCACGGCGATACATCCATGTGCCATTTTTTCCCTGACCGACGTAGCGTGAGGTGATCCCAGCTGCTTCTAGCTGCGATCGCCCTATTTTGATGGAACATCCTAATAAAGCGACAGCTTCCTTTAACGGCAACCACTCTCGCGCAAATTTGGCTAAGAGAATTTCATCAGATTCAGTGATGATTTCTGATAACAAGCGTTTGGCTAATAGCCAGCAAGCACGGGCATCCGCTTCTGCCCGATGGGATGCGCCCACCTGAAACTGAAAATGTCGAACCAACACGGGCAAACTGCGAGACGGCAAATCGGGCAGCATTTGACGAGCCAGTTGCACGGTACAAAGCTGTTCTGTTTCAGACCGAATTAACCCGAGTCCTAACCGAGTAAATTCGGCTTTTAGAAACGAATAATCAAACTCTAAGTTGTGGGCTGTCAAAATGCCCGATCGCAATCGATCGAGATATCGCGGTAAAACATCAGCAGCAACGGGGGCGGCATTCACCATACGTTGCGTGATCCCCGTAAACTGTACAATCTTGGCAGGAATTTGAGTTTGAGGATTGATCAGATCCGTGTATTGATGATGAATGCCCTCTGCCAAAGTCGCCTGAAGTACCGAAATTTCTGTAATACGACTATTGGAAGCAAGGATACCTGTGGTTTCGACATCAACAACCGTCAGCAGTTGTTGAGCAATCTGGCGATAGTGGAGGAGGAGGTCTGGCGATCGCATCTCATACCTATCCGTAGAGCGTTATACATCGTGATTTTATAGCAACCGTCAAGACGGTTAAATCAGGAGGTTGTGTGAGAACCCGTGCTCTGCGCAGGTTCTCACACAACCTTTGTCCTAATCACCCCCTCGACGGCTATAAGCTCTTGATTGCGACTCAACAGTAGGCAACGGGTTTCAGAAGAAAAAAATGTGATGCGAGGGCGTTGCCCGCGCACCACGAAATCATTGGTATTCGGACGCCCCCAAATTAAACAGCGTCAATACCTGTGGGGTACTGACGCTATTCGATGAGATTACAGAACCTTCAAGACGTAAGACCTCCGAGGTTTTTAAAACCTCGGAGGTCTTGGGTTCCACCATCAGGAACCGACAGCCCTAACGCTTAACGATTTCTGCCCAAGAACAGCAATCTTCCAATCACTGCTCAAATAGGGTTTAGTGTTTGGGTGCAGATGCCTTAGACCGCTTCGCGGGTTTGGGCTTCGGATCGAAATTGCGCGATCTGGGTGCCGGATGAGAATCGTTGACGGGTTCTTCGGCAAAGCCTTGATCCATCCGCATCCAGGCAGGACGCGTATGATCATGAGACATTTGCAGAGCCGCTGCGGCAACAGTGCGTAGATCGTACTCTTCGCTTAGCTGCGCCACGATGGGTAAGAAAGACGCCAGGCGATCGCCAACAATGGCATCTCGCACTTCGTTTTGTAGCTTTTCCAAATACCGTGCTTCAATCTGCGCCCGAGTTGGAATATTGCCCCAATTTAGGGTCTGGCGAATATGACGCTCGATGTCACGCAGTTTGCGCTTATCGAGAGGATGAACCAGCGAAATCGCGGTTCCTTCTTTGCCAGCTCGTCCAGTCCGACCGATGCGGTGAACATAGCTATCCACACTATCCGGCAAGTCGTAGTTGATCACATGGGTCAAATCTTCGACGTGCAAGCCGCGTGCTGCAATATCGGTTGCCACAACCCAGCGAACTTGGCGTTGGCGGAAGCGTAGCAATAGCCGCTCTCGCTGAGCCTGACTCAGATCGCCGTGATATTCATCGACGCTGTGCCCCGCTGCCTGGAGTTGGCGAGTCAGTTCAGCGGCGGCTTTCCGGGTTCGAACAAAGATCAGGGCAGATTCCGGATCTTCTAGTTCCAAAATCGGTTGCAAAGCTCTGGATTTTGTCCAGCCGCGTGGCACCATGTACGCTACCTGGTTAATTCGCGCAGGGGCAGCTTTAGGTTGCTCAATGCTAACCGTGACAGGCGATCGCAAGAACTTGGCTGCCAGTTCTCGAATCGATGATTCCATCGTTGCCGAGAAAAAGGCAGTTTGACGCTCAGGCGAAGCCTGACTGAGGATGCGTTCTACATCTTGAATAAAGCCCATATTCAGCATTTCATCGGCTTCATCTAAAACTAGCCAACTCAACTGATTGAGCTTCAAATCACCCCGCTCTAGTAGGTCAAGTACCCGACCGGGTGTACCAACCACCACTTGAACACCCCGGCGCAATCGTTGAATCTGAGGTTCAATCGCTTGCCCACCATAGAGTGCCAGGACAAATAAGCGGCGATCGTCACTAAAGGTTCGGATCGATTGATAAACTTGCAGCGCCAATTCACGCGTCGGAGTTAAAATCAGTGCCTGCACCGCACGGCTATTGAGGTCAATCTGTTCCAAGATTGGTAGGGAAAAAGCAGCTGTTTTGCCAGTACCAGTTTGGGCTAAACCGACAACATCCCGACCAGAGAGTAGGTGAGGAATGGCTTCAGCTTGAATTTGTGTAGGAGTGTCAAAGCCAATTTTCTCCATGTGGCGCACGCGCGCCTCTGACAAACCTAAACTGTTGAATGAGAGGGTCATCGAGTCTCCTTAGCGTGTGTGAACAGAGACACGACTAAGCGCGCCTCTTAGTTGGGTTTTGTGATCGGCAATTTGACCGTTTAGGTCGTAAACATCAGCACCTGTAATCTCCACTGATGCCAGTGTCCCCAGGCGTGCTGTGCCCTGAACGTATACCAAACCGTCAACTTCTGGTGCAAACCGGGCGGAGCGACCGATCAATTCGCCCGTATCCGGATGTTCTTGCTCAATCAAGACGTCCACAACCTTGCCAATTTCTGCCTGATTGTTTTTCAGCGAAATGGGCTGTTGGGCTGCCATCAACCGATCCCGGCGTTCATCCATGACAGATTGGGGAATCTGATTGGGCAAGTCGTATGCAGCAGTTCCTTCTTCGGCAGAAAAGGTAAAAACACCGACGTGGTCGAATTCATGCCGTTGAACAAACTGCAACAAATGCTCAAACTGTTCGTCGGTTTCACCCGGAAAACCAACAATAAAGGTCGTCCGCAACACTGCATCGGGAATGGCAGCTTTAATCTTCTCAATGATGCCGTCGTTGACGCGCCCTTGCCAGGGACGGTTCATTGCCCGCAATACGTCGGGGTGAGAATGTTGCAGCGGTAAATCTAAGTAGGGCAATACGTTGGGTGTCTCCTGAATTGCGGCAATCACCTTGGGAGTCAGCCCTGTTGGGTAAGCATAATGCATCCGCACCCAGGGAATTGATACGTTACCCAGTGCGCGCAGAAGCTCTGCCAGCTTGGGTTCGCCATAGATATCAACGCCATAGTTGGTGGTGATTTGAGAGATCAAGATAATTTCTTGAACCCCTTCTGCTGCCAGTTGCTCTGCTTCAGCAACAATCGACTCGATTGAGCGCGATCGCTGATTTCCTCTAAGATGAGGAATAATGCAAAACGCACAGCGGTAGTCACATCCTTCGGCAACCCGAACATAGGCTGTTCCTTCAGCTGTTGTCCGGTATCGCGGCACTGTCTCATCCGCAATATAGGTCGGCTCTAAGGAAATCTCCTTGACCCGTTCTCCCGTTTCCGCTCGCTGGATGACATCCACAATCTTGTGGTAATCTCCAGTGCCTACGACAGCCACAGCTTCAGGTAGCTCATCCAGCAGTTCTTGCTGAAAATGCTGTGCCATACAGCCGGTGATGACAATCTTTTTGTTGGCTTCTGCCAGTTCGACAAGGGTACGAACCGACTCTTCTCGTGCCGCCTGGATAAAGCTACACGTATTCACGATAACGTAATCTGCCAAATCTTCGTTGGAATCGACCTGATAGCCTGCCTGCACTAACAGACCGAGCATATGCTCAGTATCAATTCGATTTTTTTCACAACCTAAATGAGAAATGGCGACGGTTGGCTTATTGCCCATGCGATCTCGGATTATTGGGAAGACGTAGACTGGTGATGAGAATCAAATTTGGTAACAGAACCAAAATAATGCAGCGATCGCTCAATCAACGGGCAGGTAGCTACTCTTCTTCCGATCACATTGCCTTGATAAGAACAATGTATACCGTTAATCGCAATCGCATTTGAGTTGTGACAATATATTAACGCAAATTTGCATAACATATCTACACAATTAATCCATTTTTAACGAATTGCTCTAATGCAGCGGCAGATTTTTCCCTCAAAAATGCTGCTGTGTCTCAATTACAGCTATTTTGGAAACGTCGTCTGAGATCGTGTCATTTTCAACGGGACTCACACAGGACTCACAACAGATACTCTTTTTTTGAAAGAGCGGCGGCTGAGCCATCGTTCTCTTAAGGATCGTGGATTTAACTAAGACCAGACATTTATAGAGTTGGCAGCGCAGCGACGCCGCGCTGCCAACTATAAATTACAGGATTGCTGCCAACCACAGATGTCTGGGGTTTAATTGATTTGGGGATCCTTGGCAACATGGACACCATTGGTTCAGGCGGATCGGGAATGGGTCGATTGAAAACGGTCTATTGCTGTTAAAGTAAATTGAAGGACTATAGAGGTATAAAAGACCTCGTTTCAGGCATTTTGCTTGAATTTCATTGTTGTTTATGTCGTGCGCTTGAGTCCGAACTAGCTAGACACGTGGACTTAAATCAAATTTTCAAGACCAATCATCCGATAATCGGTGTCGTTCATCTGCTACCCCTCCCAACCTCTCCCAGATGGGGCGGTAGCCTTAAAGCAGTGATCGATCGTGCTGAACGAGAGGCAACTGCGCTCGCATCAGGCGGGGTCGATGGCATCATGGTAGAAAACTTTTTTGACGCGCCCTTCCCTAAAGATTGCGTTGATCCGGCAACGGTTAGTGCGATGAGCCTGGTGGTGCAGCGGCTGATGAATTTGGTATCACTGCCCGTTGGGGTGAATGTGTTACGAAATGATGCGCGTAGTGCAATGGCGATCGCCTCTTGTGTCAATGCTCAGTTCATTCGGGTCAATGTGTTGACCGGGGTGATGGCAACCGACCAGGGATTAATCGAGGGTCAGGCTCACCAGCTTTTGCGCTATCGCCGTGAATTGGGCAGCGATGTCAAAATTTTGGCAGATGTGTTGGTAAAACATGCCCGTCCGCTGGGGTCTCCCAACTTAACCACTGCGGTTCAAGAAACCATTGATCGGGGATTAGCCGACGCGGTTATCCTTTCAGGCTGGGGAACGGGTAGCCCTCCCAGCCAAGAAGACTTAGAATTGGCGACAGCGGCGGCAAAGGGAACCCCTGTCTTTATTGGCAGCGGAGCCAGTTGGGAAAACATTCCCACCCTCATCCAGGCAGCGGATGGTGTGATTGTGTCCAGTTCCTTAAAACGGCGTGGGCAGATTGATCAACCCATCGATCCCATTCGTGTCAGTCAGTTTGTTGATTCGATGCGTCGCAGTCTGGCAACGAAGACCCAGGTATCGTCTAACAAAGCTTCGGTTGCGGTGTCATCTTATTCAGAACCCTAGATGCTGGGGCTATGGTGGATCTGCATTATGTATCATGCAATTTGGCGGTGGAGACTGCGTCTCCACCGCCAAATTATTGCCTGCCCCTGTTCGACTGGGAAATTTCGTGGTTCGATATAGTGCTGTGCCGATTGATTCAGTACGGTGCTAACTCGTACACCGCAGTAGTGATATTCATGTAATGATTTTTTGTGGCGCGGGCGTCGCCCGTGCCACAAAAAATCATCACTTTTTTAGGACTACCGCACACCACTATAGAGATTGATGCCGCAGGTCTAGAAAATTTACAGATGGCAAACTTTAGCCCATGTTTTTTTACAGGGTGAATAGTTTGAGTCAAAATGGAAACGTTCAGGATCAAGCTTAAGTTGCCTTGTGTCAACTCAAAGTTTTACTGAAAACAAGTACTCAATGAGTGGAATCTTATGAGCCGCCGACGTCAAACTCCTTGGCTGCATCGCAATTCAAGATATTTGATTGCAGCGATCGCCATTTTGGGTGTGCTGAATACGGGATACCTTACGTTCACCAAGCTATTTGGTGGAGAAGCAGCCTGCCCAACGAGCGGCTGCGAACAAGTTCTCTCTAGCGCGTATGCCTATGTTTTTGGGTTACCGCTGGCATTGTTTGGGCTAACGGCTTACCTGGGTATGACCGCCTTTGCGATCGCACCGTTAGTCGTGAATCCCGAGCAAAATAAAGACCTGCGTTCTCAATTAGACCGATGGACCTGGTTGCTATTGTTCATCGGGGCGACCGCCATGCTGGTGTTCAGCGCCTATTTGATGTACATCATGGTGTCTGAATTTGTCATTCCGAACGGCATCAAAAGTGTTTGCTTCTATTGCATTGCCTCTGCGCTGTTTGCGCTGACGTTATTTGTTCTGACGCTGATCGGTCGTGTTTGGGATGATATCGGGCAGCTATTTTTCACCGGGATCATTGTCAGTGTCGTGGTTTTAATCAGCGCTCTGGGAGTCTATGCCGAAGTTGGAGGTGCCTCTTCCGGTGCGGGGTTAAATGCGACCGGACAAGCGGGGCCGGAGATTACGACGACATCAGGACCTTCTGAAATTGCGCTGGCGCGTCACCTTAGAGAAAGTGGAGCCAAAATGTTTGGAGCCTATTGGTGCCCACATTGCCACGACCAAAAACAACTGTTTGGTTCCCCTGCGGTCAGAGACATTCCGTATGTTGAATGTGCTCCGGATGGGCAAAATTCTCAAACGGCTCTGTGTCAGGAAACGAATGTTACTGGCTTTCCCACCTGGCAAATTAATGGTCAGCTGCATCCCGGTACCCAAACCCTAGACCAACTCTCGGATCTATCTGGTTATCAGGGTTCTAGAGACTTCAGAAACTAAACGTGGATTTTGCCCTCCTATGCAGCTTGCTCCCTGGCGATCGCCCCTGGCGCGTGCGTTGCACCTGAATCGATCGCTGGTCTATGCCCGCTATGTGCAGCTAGCGACCGTGTGCCAAAATGGACGACCTGCCAATCGAACAATCGTGTTTCGCGGATTTTTGGAACATACCCAGCAGCTTCAGTTTGTGACGGATGCCCGTAGCGACAAGATAGACCAAATTGAAGGCAACCCTTGGGCAGAAGTCTGCTGGTATTTTCCTAAAACCAGGGAGCAATTTCGGGTATCTGGCAAACTCTGTCTGGTCGGTCCCCATCATCCGGATGTCGAGTTGCAAACGGCTTGTCGGTCGATGTGGGCTAAGTTATCTGATGCTGCTCGCTCTCAGTTTGCCTGGGCTACTCCGGGTCATGCCAGAGATCCCCAAGACGCCTTCGCTCCACCCGTACCCGATGCAGAGGTTCCGTTAGACCATTTCCGGCTGTTGCTGTTAGATCCGCTGCGGGTCGATCATCTGGAATTACGAGGCGATCCCCAAAATCGTCAGGTCTATGAGCGAATGGCAGAAACCTGGTCTGTTTTGACCGTAAATCCTTAAAGATCACAGATTCAGCAACCTAATTTTTTGAGCGCGCAACGGCTTCGCCGTTGCGCGCTCAAAAAATTAGGTTTTGTCTAGCAGTCGAGGGCTGATTAGGGAGAACCCTTGCGGAACGTAGGTTCTCACAGTCGGCTGCTATATAAAATTTACGCCCCTAAGTATCTGGTTTATTGCTAATGGGCGGCGTCTGCTGCTCATCGGCAATAAAGCTCCTTTACTCAAGTTAGGCAATGCTGCCGCGTTTGCGGGCTTCTTTATAGGATGTGCCGATATTTTTTAGCCCAGAGCGGATCATCTGTTGTTCTAATAACGCAAAAAATCGAGCGCGATCGCTGCCTCTAACAACCGCCTGATTGTGCGCCTCTGCCAGGGCTACCGGGTAACCATACCCCTTTTGCACCTGAGTAATGGTTAAATCCAACGCCATGTTGAGCAAACTGGGATCTTCTGCAACCCAGGCAGGAAATTCAACTCGGGCAATTTCTGCACCCACATTGACATAACAAAAATAGATAGTCTGATTGCCGTAGCAATCAAGAATTTGGGCAGAACTGCGCCACAAACAACTTCGTTGCCCCGGTTCTAATACAAGTGCCCACAAAGCAGTATCCCGCAGGGGTGCAAATACCTGGCAAGGAGCTTGCTCGGTTTGTCCTGGGCAATGAGCAGCGCAATCTGGCTCGGGATAAGGGCAAGTCTGAAGACGAAGAAAATTCAGCGCTTCGCCACTGCGGGCAGCACTCAGATAACCAACTAACGGGACTCGAAGCGATCGCAACTGATCCCAGGCTTTTAAAATTGGGGGCAAAATGCGATCGCGCGCTTCCGCAGGCAACGGCTCTAAAAACCAATGGATTAAGGAACCATCGACCATGGCTAAAACTGGCGAGTTGGCAAGGTTAGCGGGTTGCGAAACATCGCCGGATGGATTGCGAAAGACAGAAAACTGAACGCTGTCCCCCTCATCCCGATCGCCGCTGTCGTGTGCCCTGCGCCCCTCTGTCCCTGTTTTACTCACCATTGCCTCTGCTAATTCAGCCAGGGCGATCGCTTCTGAAACGGTGCGGCAGTACCCCATCCATTCTTCTGTACGAATGCCCCATTGCCGGGACACATAGAGGTCTTCGGGACGATAAAACACTTCCGGCAGGCTATCGAGTAAGGGGTAACGGCTGTCGCCATAGTGCAATGCCACGCGACCAACGTTGATCAAATAACAATAGGCAATTTCGTGGTGACTGGGAGCAATTTGAGACCCATCGGTTGCCAGGACGGTGTGAATTGCCGGAGCTACTGCCAGATCAATGTGTGTATCGAGCGGTTCCACAGGTTCCGCTGCCGTAAACCCAAGGCGATCGCCCCAGACTTGCTTCTGGTTGACCAGAAACGTTTGTCGTGCCTGTGCCTGCACCATAACCTGTTGTGCCAACTCAACCCGTTGTCGAGTAGCTGTTGCCTCCTGGGTCAAATGTTGACCGATTCCCTGCATCTGGCGAGCGAGTTTGGTGAGATCGAGCATGGTTAGGAGTGGGGGTGGGGATCAGAAGGATGAAGGGTGGAGGGGTGGAGGGATGAAAGAGTAAAGGGATGAAGGGGTGAAGGGATGGGAAGGGTGAGTAATTAATCTGAAAATTTCTTCGATTGCTTATTCTTAAGAATTACAGATGCATGAGCCTGGACTTCTGTTGAAGAGAGCGATGGCTCCGCCATCGCTCTCCTCAACTCAGATGCTAGGGGGAGAGTCTTTGAATTTTCCAACTGTGATCTTCAAGTTGCTGATATAGCAGGCGATCGTGTAAGCGGTTGGGGCGTCCTTGCCAAAATTCAAGCTGGGTCGGGATCAGGCGATAGCCACCCCAGTGGTCGGGGCGGGGAATGAGTTGATCGCGATATTGCTCAGAGAGTTGTTGGAGACGATGTTCGAGAAACTGGCGATTGGGGATGATCTGGCTTTGTGCCGATGCCCAGGCTCCCAGTTGGCTACCGATTGGGCGGATTTGGAAATAATCGTCGGCTTCCTGGCTGGATACAGTTTCGATAGACCCTTCAATTCTCACCTGACGTTCTAGTTCTGCCCACCAAAATACCAGGGCTGCATTTGGATTTGCGGTTAGCTCTTGACCTTTGCGGCTAGTGTAGTTGGTATAAAAGACAAACCCTTGTTCATCCAGTGCTTTCAACAATACAATTCTGGCAGATGGAATGCCCGTGGGTGTTGCAGTTGCCAGGGTCATAGCATTGGGTTCGGGTAATTCGGCAGCAACGGCATCTGCAAACCAGGTGCGAAATTGTTGGAACGGATCCAGATCAACGTGGGTTTCATCCAGCTCTTGTAAGCTATAGTTTCGCCGCAGGTCGGCGATCGCAGTATTAGTCAACATTTTATGTAGCGAGGATAGGTTTAGTTCCTGTTTTTATTGTGCGATATTAAATGGTTGGCAAACCTTCTCAGGTCTTTTTAAAACCTGATTTTTCGCACATACTCATATAGCGATAAATAAAACGTAGGGGGGCATCATTACAGCGACAATTTTGTAACCCTGGGTTGTGGGCGAAGCGCTATAGTTCATCAAATCCATGATCTTTGTTTTTATAAGTGAATGATGTTATGACTCAACTTCTGGCAGGGGATATTGGTGGTACAAAAACGATCTTGCGGCTGGTTGAAGCAGAAGCTGCACCCTCAACGACCAAGCTAAAAAACCTCTATGAAGTCCGCTATGAAAGCCAAACATATTCTGACCTGGTGCCAATGGTCAAACAGTTTTTGGCAGCAGCGGCAGCAGAGCTAGGGTTTCTGCCTCAGCCGGAAAAAGGATGCTTTGCGATCGCCGGGCCTGTGGTCAATAACACCTCTTCTCTTACCAATTTGTCGTGGGTGTTAGATGGAGAGCGGTTGGAACGAGAACTCGCCTTGACCAAGGTGGTTTTAATTAATGACTTTGCTGCCATTGGCTATGGCATTTTGGGGTTAGAGGCAGACGACATTCATACCTTACAACTTGGAGAGTTTCGGTCTTTTGCACCGATGGCAGTAATCGGCGCGGGCACTGGATTGGGAGAAGGATTTTTGGTACCCCATCAAGATCTTTATTCCATCTATCCTTCCGAAGGGGGACACGCTGACTTTTCTCCTCGATCAGAGTTAGAGTTTCAATTATTAAAATATCTGCGCGATAAGCATGGACTGACTCGGATTTCGGTCGAGCGGGTGGTGTCTGGGCAGGGAATTGTCGCTATTTATCAGTTTTTGCGCGATCGCCAAATTGCGGCGGAATCAGCTGAAGTCGGTGACCCAATTCGCACCTGGGAACGAGAAGCAGGGGTTAGTGAAAAATCGATTGATCCGGCGGCGGTGATTGCCCAAGCGGCGGCTGAAACCAACGATACCCTTTCCAGGGAAACCATGAATTTATTTGTCTCTGCTTATGGGGCAGAGGCGGGCAATTTGGCACTCAAGCTCTTACCGTATGGGGGGCTATATATTGCTGGGGGAATTGCGGCGAAAAACTTAGCCCTGATGCAATCGGGCGAATTTATGTCCGCGTTTACAGACAAAGGGCGGGTCAGCCCACTACTCAAGCGCATCCCTGTGCATATCATTCTCAATCCGCAAGTTGGGCTGATTGGCGCAGCAATTTGTGCTACTCGGTTGTAGCAGGCAAAGTCCCAGAGGAGACACCAACAACCACAAATCCACGGGTCTGGTTAGATGAACTATCTATCGTTGCCATTGCATTCCAGAGATCAGCCGTGGTGACCCAAACGGGAGGATATTTATACCGCGAAACATCCAGAATCAAAAAGCGATCGCTTTCCGCATCGTAAGCCGCTAAGGGTGAGATGTGTCCACCGCGTTCTTGACCCAACGTGCTGCGTAAATAATTCACCAAAATATAGTTATCGGGTTGCGCCAGATTAGCAATGGCGATCGCCCGAAAATCTGCCATGCTACTGGCGTCTGTATGATGTACCTGCACCGTAACCGGATAGCTTGCCAATAGTCTACCCAGTTCATCCAGAGTCATGCCCTGCTGTGCGACTACCTCGGGCGCTAAAACGGAACGGGTTTGAGGATTATCAAAAATATTGGCTTGCGTAAAAAAGTGAAACGGCTCATATTCCGGTGAGGTCGGTGCTGCGATCGCCAACGCATTCAGCACCATTGACATACTGGCAACCCCGCAATATGCCAGATTATCTTGCGTAACAAAATATTGGGTTAAGGGAAAATAGTCAGCTCTGGCGTCGCTTTCCAATAGCAACGTTTCGCCTGCGGCTGAATCTAAGCCGATTAAATTATCCGGCAAGGGCAATGTTTGTGCCAGCAGGTGAGTGCTGCCGGTTAATAAACTGGCGATCGCAGTGCTGAGCAAATATCCTAATTTTTGACCCACAGATAAGAGATGTTGTCCAGGCATATGAATTTATCACCGTCCGTTGTATTTCTTCCTAAGGATCACAAATTAATTAACCTGTAATTCTTTTTGAGAGAGCGGCGGCTCCGCCGCCGCTCTCTCAAAAAGAATCGGGTTTTATTCAATCCACGCTCCTAAAGATCCCAGGTTCATGGTTTGGGAAGGCGCGCAGAGCGCGCCTTCCCAAACCATGAACCGCAAAGGCAATGAACGCTATTAAAACGTGAGGATGCATTTTCTAGAGCACTCCCCTAGATTTCGTAACAGTGCTTAATCATGACTTCTTACCTATATAGCAATCCACAAACTCTATACAATAAAGAACGTTCTGACTATATGTGGTGCCATGAGTCTTCAGAGTAAGCCTGCTTGGGCAGGTGACGATTTTTTGTCCCGGTGTGTCAACGTCTTGATTCAGACCAAACCCATCTATGCGGTGATGAAGCAGCAAGCACGGCAAGTGCTGATCAAGACCGCTGAAAAAAATGGCGTTCCCTGGCGCAAGCATTATCAAGAGCTAGCGGCATCCGGTATTCAACACCAGGTGTCACAGGTGACCGATGCCAGCGTCACGTATCCCGACTACTATCAGGTGCCATTTCATGCCTACGACCAGGGCAACCTCTGTTGGGATGCTGCTTTTGAAGCCGAATCTGCCACCCATGCGATGGCACTGCGCGTCTGGAAAGGCGAAACTTTGACCTGGGAAGAAGCCCACAGCCGTTTACGTAACAGCTTTCATCAGGTGTTGGCAGAATCGATCTGTCAACCCGTCCATGATATTCTCGACATCGGTTGCTCTGTAGGCGTCTCAACTCTGGCACTGCATCGATTTTACCAGCAACAAAATGGTGCCGTGCGGACTGTCGGGTTGGATCTGTCACCCTATATGCTGACGGTGGCAAAACAACGAGATAAAAAAGGTGAAATCGCCCAATGGCTCCATGCCAATGCCGAAGCGACGTCACTTCCCGAGGCTTCGTTTGATTTAATCACGTTGCAATTTGTTTTGCATGAATTACCACGTCAAGCGACGATCGCCATTTTCAAAGAAGTCCTGCGACTGCTTCGTCCGGGGGGACACCTGGCAATTGTAGATAACAATCCCAAGTCTCCTGTGATTCAGAATTTGCCACCCATTCTGTTTACGCTGATGAAAAGTACAGAGCCCTGGTCCGATGACTATTACACATTTGATGTAGAGGCGGCGATGCAATCTGTGGGGTTTGACTATCTATTGACCATTGCCAGTGACCCCCGTCATCGCACTCTCTTGGGACGCAAACCCATGTAATCGGTCAACCTGGAATCGGCAACAACACACCCCATTGGCAGAGAGAGTTGATTCATGATATCTGGACAGTATCCGCGTAATATGGTGGGCTACGGTCGCCATACCCCCGATCCCAAATGGCACAACAATGCCCGTATTGCCGTACAGTTTGTCATTAATTATGAAGAAGGGGGTGAAAACTGCATTTTGCATGGAGATGCAGCGTCGGAAGCATTTCTCTCCGAAATTGTCGGTGCCAGTCCCTTGCCCGGTGTGCGCCATCTGAATATGGAATCGATTTATGAATATGGCAGTCGGGCAGGGTTTTGGCGATTGCATCGATTGTTTACCGAACGACAGATTCCAGTCACCATCTATGGTGTGGCAATGGCATTGGAACGTAACCCAGACGCGGTCGCGGCGATGTTAGAAGCCGATTGGGAGATTGCCAGTCATGGCTATCGTTGGATCGACTATCAATATGTCGGTGAAGAAACAGAGCGATCGCACATCCAAAAAGCGATTGAAATTCAAACCCGTGTGACCGGCGATCGCCCCCTTGGTTGGTATCAAGGACGCACCAGTCCCAACACCCGTCGGTTAGTGGTAGAAGACGGTGGGTTTCTCTATGATTCCGATAGTTATGCCGATGATCTGCCGTACTGGGTACATGACTATGGCAAACCTCATTTAGTCATTCCTTACACACTCGATACCAACGATATGCGGTTTGCGATCGCTCAGGGCTTCAACTCCGGCGACCAGTTTTTTGCCTACCTGCGCGATACCTTCGATGTTCTCTATGCCGAAGGTGAAACGGCACCCAAAATGATGAACATTGGCTTGCACTGCCGGTTAGTGGGTAGACCCGGGCGATCGGCTGCCTTAGCCCGTTTTCTTGACTATGTGCAACAGCATGAACGTGTATGGCTCTGTCGGCGAATTGACATCGCCCGTCACTGGCACCAATACCATAAACCATTGACGTAGGGTTGTATTAAAAGTTGTTTTTTCGTGCGCTTCACGCACGAAAAAACAACCCCCTTAGCAAGTTTTAAAACAAGCCATAGGATCACGCATGGGAGAGCGACAGCGGAGCCGTCGCGCTCTCAAAAAGAATTGAGACGTTGCTGATTTGGGCTATGACGTTTAGTGGAAGTGCGGCACGCCGTTCCGCACTTCCACTAAACGTCATAGCAAGATTAAGCAGTATGCTAAACAGTTAGTCCTATCTATTTAATTGTGGTTAATAATTATTTAACTCTGACTTTACCAAATAAACCATGACTATAAAACTTTCATGTGTTACGTTTAATAGAACTTTCTTCATCTTAAGTAGATCTACTAGTATTTGAAGTTATATCAGCCCAATCATCCTCGTAAACTAGATGAATGATGAATCGTGGTCTACCTCAACACCAAAGCCTATGCTCAACGATGGAAAACCCTTGATACTACTCCAGTAGACAAAAAACTAGAGCAATAGAATTCAGTATTTCTACGGTTATTTTCATCGATTCTGCCGTCGCACTTTACCAAAATTCAATTCAAAACTTAACCAAAGACATAGCGCCCGATACAGCCGTTTTTGTGCTTAACGTCACAACCGACGGTATCCCTAAAACTATATAAACACTGCAACGTTATTCGTCTGTTACAACCATTCATCCAGGTTTCCAGCGTTCTCACTTTCATTCATATCAAGATTCAGCAACACGTTCCAAATCTGTAAGGAACGGAAATTAAATAACTCCGATGATGTGCTGTACGGGGAAACGACGGTTTGCCCCTGCAAACGATTCAATATTCGATCTTATTTAATCCACGATCCTTAGAGAATTAGTATTCCATCTCAAACCCGTCTCAACATTATAGAGAATCAGTAATCCCATCTTCGGATCCGTCTCGATTGGAGATGGATCTAAGCGTAAAGCACGGTTCTTACTGCTCTATCTGTTTTTCGTGCAATCCCTTGAGTCTCTGTTGGCATTCATCACCTAAACCATCGAACTTAACCATGAACACTCAACAAAAAGCCGTTCTGCAACCTCTGTTAGACCCAACACAGCCTATTCAATTTAAAGATAATATTCCAGCATTTCCTATTCCTGATACATCTGGCATTCAAGCCAATAGCTTTTACTTTAGTCATCCTGAGTGGGCAAAAACGTATTTTGAAGCCTGTCACCGAGATGCTGCTTTTCAAGAACGTTGGCTTGCGGCAGCAGGAAGCTGGGATGGTAAAGTAGTCGTTGATGTTGGCTGTGGACCTGGTAATTTATACGCCAATCTAGGAGGAAAACCTAAGCTACTCATTGGTGTTGATGTAGCGCCCGGAGCGTTAATGATGGCACAGCAACTTGGATATATCCCCCTGTTAGCCGATGCCCATTCTATTCCTTTAATTTCTGAGTTTGCAGATATAGTGGCAGTCAATGCTACATTACATCATTGCGAAGATATGAATCGGGTCTTACAAGAATCGGCACGCTTAGTGCGTCCGGGTGGTGTGCTGGTGATTGATCATGATCCACAACTGTCTGCCTGGAATTACAAAGGGTTGGGATTATTTTTATATAAGATTCGCTTAGGGATTATTTATCGCTTTTTTCTGCGGAGCTTGCATGTTTCCAAAGGAGAACGAGCAAAAGCGTTAGCTACAGAACTGCACCATCGACCAGGACATGGGGTTACGGCTGAACTGTTCCACCAAATCTTAGAACCTATGGGGTTTGCAGTTAACGTATATCCTCATAACCATATGCTTGGAGCTGCGGTGTTAGAGGGAATTCCCGGCGACCCACCCCATTGGCGCTATCGGATTGGACAACTACTATCGGGAATTAATCCTTATTCTCCAGAAGCCGCTCTATCGTTAATGTGTGTAGCCGTTCGTAACTCGCTTTAAGGGGGTAAATAAATATAGCGATCGCGTCCTTGTCGTTTCGCTTCATACAATGCTTCATCCGCTTTAGCAATCAATACCTCTGGCAGAGTATTCAGGGTTGGAATCAAGCTGGCAATGCCCAAGCTGAGGGTGATTGAATCACTCACACCAGAGTCTACATGAGGAATATTGGCAGCTTTGATAGCGTGTTGCAGCGATTCGGCAACGGCGATCGCCCCTTCTAAACTCGTATTCGGTAAAATGATGGCAAACTCTTCACCCCCGTAGCGAGCAAATAAATCTGTGGAACGCTTGACCACCTGACTGACGGCTTTGGCAATTTGGGTTAAGCAAATATCTCCTTGCGGGTGTCCATAATGGTCGTTATAGCGTTTGAAATGATCGACATCAAACAAAATCAAGGATATAAAGTTTTGCTCACGGATCAGGCGTCGCCACTCTTGCGTAAGATACTCATCAAATCGACGTCGATTGGCAATTTGAGTCAATGAATCTAAATTGGCTAACCGTTGGAGTTTGCGGTTTGCATTGGCCAGTTTGCTTTGAATATTTTTGTAAGCCGTAATATCCATTGACACACCGATAATGCCCTGAACGTCTCCTTCGGCATTGGTAAATAGGCTAATGATGGTTTGATACCAGCGGGTTTTGCCATACTTGTCGGTGATTTTTTGTGGATCGCAAGTCTTGGTCTGACGAGTTGCCATCGTTTCTTGATTTTCAGCTAAAAATTGCTGAGCTTGTTCCTGATCTCGATTGAAGTCTTGATCGGCTTTGCCAATCAGATCTTCGACAGTGACTCCATAAATACGAGCAGTAGCTTGATTGGCAACCATAAATTTGCCGTCCCGATCTTTGACAAAGATGGCATTGGGACAGACATCCAGAACATTTCGTAAAAATTGACGTTGTGCTTCAATATTGGCTTCAGCTTGCTTGCGCGCCGTGATATCTCGGACAATCACTAATACTTCATCAGCTTTGGTTTTAACAATCCGGGCTTCCTCATCCAGCCATTCTCCATTAACTTCTAGCTGATATTCATAAATTTGCCGTTCTCCGGTTTGTAACGCTCGCTGGATATAGTCCATTCGCTGAGCAGCTAGATGATAGGGCAACAGTGTATAGATGTTATGTCCGGTAGCTTTATGCGTACCCTGTAATAGCTTAATTTCGCCGCCACTGAGAAAGTCCAGATAAAGACCATCGCCTCTAACCCGAATCAACAGATCAGGAATGGCACTAATAATGGCACGGTTAGTTGCTTCACTTTGTTGTAAAGCGGCAGTGCGCTCGGCAACTTGGGCTTCCAGGGTGCGATTGTAATCGGCTAAAAGCTGTTCTGCTTCTTTTCGCGTCGTAATATCGGTTATGACGCTGGTGATATGCCAGTAATCATGACGGTCATCTTTTTTAGAAATCAGCGTTTGTGACAGCCACCGTAATGAACCATCTTTATGTTGAAAGCGATGCTCTACTTCAAAAATACCTTCGACAAATATTTTTTTAAAGGTGGTTCTTAAGACTGCTTGATCGGCTTGAGGAATACGAGAGAGCCAAAGATTGGGGCTGTCTGATAATTCTTCAGGGGTGAAGCCAACAATCGCAACTGCATGGGGAGAAATGTATTCATAATTCCAGGTGCGATCGCGATAAAGCTGCACACTAAAAATTAGAGCAGCCGAATTTTCTAAAACGGCTTTAAGTCGTGCTTCATTTGCTCGTAAGCTGGCTTCTGCACGAATGCGATCGCTAATATCTTGCAAAACGGCGATCGCATATTCTACGGTTCCACTGGCATCAAAAATGGGGGTGGTGTGAATTTCTAGCGGTATAGGCTGTTCATGTTGATGAACTTCTAAATCATCTGCCCAGGCTGGTTCACCCGCTAGTGATCGAAATAAAGGGAGATCTTGGGTGGGATATAAACGCCCTGTTTTCGCTCGATAAATGCCGTAAACAGCAGACAAATCTGATGCATCTGTTGCGACCGGGGTTTGCATTTGAAGCAATTGTCGAGATACTTGATTGACATAGACAATTTGTCCCGTGCGATCGTGAACCGAGATACCCACTGGAATGGCTTCTAAAAACTGTTTCCACCGTTGTTCACTGGCAGATAGCGCTTGATTTAATGCCTGCATTTCAGCCAACGACGTTTGCAGTTGTGTTGCCATCTGGTTAAAGGAGGTTGCCAATTCTCCGACTTCATTGGCTCGTTCTACCCTAACGGGTTTATCCCATTTACCCTGAGCAATTTCTCTGGCAGCTACATTTAATCGCAAGATGGGTTCTATCACCCAACGGGTCGTCAAAATGGCGATCGCTGTGGCAATCAGTAAAGCAAAGAAGCAGGTTGCAATAGTGGTTTGAGCATTGGTAGTGATTTGTTGAGCAAAATCTGACGTAGGAATCACCGTAACAATCAGCCAATTCAGCCCAAACGCATCTCTCCAGGGTGTAATCTGAACAAATTGGGATTCTCCCTGGAGAGTAAAGGTAAAAACTTGGGTTTGACGAATTTTGCCCAGGTTAGCGAATTGATGGGCGATTTGTTGAGCTGTGATCCGAATTAACGGATCGTCGCTGGCAGAGGCTAACAATCGATTGAATTGCCCACGTTCAGTGGCATAAATGGGCTGGCGACTCGAACTGGCAACTAATAAACCACTGGGCTCCAGGATAAAGACTTGCCCGGAGTGGTTAATGCTTAAACGAGCTAACGCAATACTGATGTCATCCAATGAGAGGTTGGCAGTGATCACTCCGGTAAGTTGCCCGGTCAAATCATAAATGGGCTTGGCGGCACTAATGGTGAATTTAGCATTTGAGCTTTCGATATTGGTGTAGATCTTGCTCCAGGTGGGTTTTCCTGCTTTGTTGGCAGCTACATACCAGGGACGCTGACGGGGATCATATCCAAACGTATTGCTGAGTTGCAGTGAGCGATCGCCATTCTCATGCATGCTATAGATGGCTAAATTTTGCCTTGATCCACTGGCACGGGTCGCGAGGCGATACGACAAATGTTTGCTGCGCTGTAACAAGCTGACGTTGGCAAATCTGCCCTGTTCATCGGCGATGCCAATCGAACTAATGGAGCTAAACGTTTGCAACCGTTGCAGTAAATAGCGATCTAATGCCTGTGGATTTGTGGCATTAAGGCTGATGCTGCCCGATGCTAAATCATCGGCAATCAACTGAACAATTTTTTGCGGCAGATCGGTATAAAACTCAAGCTGTGCCTGCGTGCGATCGCTGATATCACGCATGGATTGGTAGGCTAAATTTTCAACCGTTTTCTGTCCGTTTTGAAAAGAGAGATAGCCGATGACACTAACGGTTCCCACAATTTGTAAGACAAACGGAACGACCAGAATCGTTCTGAGTGGAATTCTGCCAAATACTCTAGGAAGAAAACGTTGGGGTATTTGAGCAGGCATGAATGCACCTTTCATCTACAGTAGAATGCGCCCAGAGTACCTAAAAATGGGGTAGCGACATTCATTCATCTCATGATTATTTGACTATGGGTTGCCCGATTATCACCCGCGTCATCAAAACTCATTCCGTTTCAGGACTACCAAGAATGGTAGACGAGGGCATCTACAGGGCTTCACGCTTAGATCGTTATAGGTATTGTGTGAGAGCCTCGCGGAACGAGGCTCTCACACAATACCTTGTATGTCATGCCCTTGAGAATCGCTATAAATATCCATTTAGGTTGCCATTTAGGTCGCATATACAGGGGCAGGAGACACGGCTCTACACCCTTTACTATCGTAATTGTCAGAACATTACCACCTATTTCAGAATGCCCCAAGCCCGAAAGAAATAATCATTTTCATGTATAAAAATAAACCTGACGGTTTATTTTTATAGCGGTGTACACGTTCGTCCAGTACAGAAACGGTGTTGTGGGGCGCTCCTCGCCCCACAACACCGTACTGCATCAACCCACACAGCACTATAGATGTAAAAATATGCGGCATATTCAAAATAGATTGGACTGCACGGGCAAAATAGCCAGCCCTGTCGGCACTAACCCCAAGCCGATGCCGACATCCAGAAGGGCGTCGAACAAGGACTCTGATAGACTGCGAGGATGCAGGAGAATCTCCAGGTCATGGGTGCGATAGAGCGTACAACGGATGGTGTGAACGGTAGTCTGAAGCACAGACCCCGGATGAATGCGATCGCGACGCAAATTTAGTGCCGTCGATCGCTCTAATACTGCATCTCGTCGGGCACCCCCTAAGGCAAAACAACCCATTGCCCCGGTTTGGTTGATCAAGGTAACAGCCGTGCCGTTTAATTGCATCATCAGGGTGGCTTCTTCCCCAGATGGACAGAGGAGAAGGTAATCATTGGGGGTGAGGCGTAGCAGGGCTAAATTGGGGGTCTGGTAGCTGGTTAAAGGGGCGATCGCTCCGGCTCCAGGGCAGAAGGTTTCAACCTCTTCAGCAGCAGTTTTTCCAGAAATCGATAGTTTCCCCACATGCGACCAATCGGCTAATACACAGCCGCTTTGCAGCTGTTGGCGTTCTAACTCTGGATTGCCAAAGTGCTCTGCCATCTGCCATCCAGCAATATCTCTAAGTTGCACCGGGTAGTTGCGGTAGACCCCTGAAAGGGGGCTAGTTTTCACAAGAGCGCTAGATGTCATAGCTACTGTTCCATTAAGCCTGTAATCGATGATGTTCTAGATGTGTTGTGAATGGTTTGTCAAGGCTCGTTCCGTGCGCTTTGACAAATCACAACGCCTTTGAAACACTACCCCTTTAATCGGATGCCATCGGGGTCGTAAGCGGCGTGGGCGAGTACCGTGGCAACGATGTCTTGCCCATTGGCACATCGAATTATAAAGGCATGACCCGGTGCAGAACAATCTAGCGTCACCCAGGCAAGCCCAATACCTCGCTTTAGCATGGGACTGTGACGAACGCTGGTAACTCGCCCAATCAACTGCCCCTTGTAGAATGCTGCCACACCATCGGTGGGCAACGGTGCATCTGGCTCTAGCTGAAATGGAACCAGTTTTTGATCTAACCCCCTGGTTTTGAACTGGTCTAGAAAGGCTTTACCGACAAAATCGGGTTTGTCAGCTTTGATGGCAAACCCAACACCCGCTTCATAGGGATGAGTCAGGGCATCGGTATCGACACCCGGAATCAAGTGTCCTTTTTCCAGGCGCAAAATTCGCTGGGTTTCTACGCCAAAGGGTTTTAAGTCAAAGGCTTGACCTTTTTCTAACAGATAATTCCACAGCGCTTCACCGTACTCTGCCGGAAAGTGAAGTTCGTAACCCAGTTCGCCAGTAAAACCAATGCGAAAGAGTAAAACAGGAATATCTGTGATCGCACCTGTCCGACATCCCATATACGGAAAAGCAGCATTCGATAGATCCGTATCTACAAGCGGTTGCAGAAACGATCGAGCCGTTTGCCCTGTGACGTTGATAGCAGCGTAAACCGCACTCAAATTTTTGAATTGGATAGTATAGGGTGCGATCGTTAGCCACCACTGAAACAGGGCGTTAATAGCATCCTGGTTACCCGTCGTCGTCGTGATGTAATAGTGACCTGGGGCGATGTGAGAAATAGTACCATCTTCAAACAAAATGCCATCGTCCCCCACCATAATGGAATAGCGGGTTTTACCAACCGCCAGCGTGTCATACCGTCCCGGCAAGATGAAGTGAAGAAACTCTAAGGCATCTGCACCGCTGATCTCGATTTTACCCAGGGTGCTGATGTCAATCATGCCCAGGTGGTGGCGTACGTGCAAAGATTCTTGTTGCGGATCCCGGTAAGAATGAGGTCGGTGCCATTGCCCCGCATCCAGAAATGTTGCTCCCTCATCTACATGACAGAGATGCATGGGGGTACGACGAATCGGCTGGAGATGGGGCGATCGCCCTGCCAGAACCCCAAAGGATACGGGTGAGAAGGGTGGACGCATGGTCGTTGGCAGTGCCGCACTGGCGGGCAGTCCGGTATCCTGGGCAACGAGACGGGCGATCGCTTCGTGACATAACTTTCCCTGACAGGGACCCATGCCCATACTGGTATAGCGTTTCAGCGTTTCTACTGCATCAAATCCTTCCCCAATCGAGGCACAGACCTCCCGGCGAGTCACATCCATACACTTACAAATGAAATGATTTCGTCCTCCCGCTTCAATGTCCGCAGGCAATGCCTCGATATAATCCGTCGGGTCGCGCCGTGATGGGGGCTGGGGTTGACCCAAAACAGCAGCTCTACCTGCGGCATAACCCTCGGCATAGAGACGCGCAAACGTGGCACTGCCGTTCACTTCCCCGGCAGCATACAGACCAGGGGGCAGGGTGGAAACTCGGAGAATTTGCCGCTGACTATCCCACATCGGACAGAGACGCCCCATGGATAAGAGCTGGAGTTGGGGTTTGAAGCCCACCGCCATGACCACCAGATCACAGCTAAAACTCCGCAGGGTCGTGCCTCCCGTCACATCACCAATTTCGATCCAGGAGAGGGTTTTGTCACCGTGGGCGGCGTGGATGGTTTGACCGTAGTAAATGGGAATGCCCAGGTTTCGCGCCTGGTATTCAAACGCTCCGGGCGTTCCTTCAGGTCGAGCATCCACGATCGCTTGAACGTAGGTGCCTGCCCCCTGCAACATCACAGCCGTGTGATAGCCGCCGTCATGACAGGTAATAACAACGGCATTCTCTCCGGGGGCGATCGTATGGCAGGCAATCAATCGTTCGACCCCACGAGCCGTCAAAATTCCCGGTTTATCGTTGTTTTCGAATACCAAATGGCGATCGCTGGCTCCGGGTGCGAGAACCACCGATTCCGCCCGAATTTTAAATAAATCATTGCCCTGTTGAGCGGCAATCAAGTTATCTTCGTAAACACCAGATACACTGGTTTGGGTGAGAATTTCCAGATTGGCATGGGAGGTAAGGGAGTCGATCAACTGTGCGATCGCTTCATAAGCCGCTAAGCCATTTAAACTTGCCTCCTGGCAGTCGCTCACCCGTTCTATGGAATGCACTGCATGACCACCCAGTTGCGCTTGATCGTCGATTAATAGCACCTGTTTATGGTCGGCTAAAGCGGCTTTAGCCGCCGCCAGTCCAGCAATGCCGCCACCGACAATACAGACATCTGGAAACCGATACCGTTTTTCATAACGTTGCTCGTTTGTCTCGCCCTTGCGATCGATCTGCCCTAAACCAGCCGCTCGGCGAATCCATGGTTCAACAATGCGCCACAGACCTTTTGGTTTGTGAAACATCTTGTAGTAAAAGATATTGGGCAAGAGCGGAATAATTACGTCATTAATCGCGAAGACATCCCATTCGGGTGAAGGAAATGCATTTTGGCTTTCAACACGCATTCCGGCTCGAATTAAGGTGCGATCGCCTAAGACATTGGGTTCGCCATCCACCGTGAATAGAGTTTCGGGGCCTTGTCCGTGAGCATCGTAGACACTTCGAGGACGATGAAACTTAAAACTGCGCGAAAAAATGGATACCCCGGCTACCATTAGTGCAGTAGTAATCGTATCTCCTGTTTGCGCTGTAATGGGCTGACCGTTGTAGGTAAATTTGACGACTTCTCCAGGTTCAGGCAAACGTAAATAATTATGGTGAGTAATGCGCTTAACCATCGCTTATTCTTCTGCCAGGTATGCGTTCAGATCTGGGAACCTAAAACTGGTATGGTCGGTGTTATGGGTTGTGTCGCGTTCTACTAAAAACCAACTCTGGCAACCGCTACGGTGATACCACCATTCCACCTGTTTGCCTTTGCGATTGTGGCGCAGATAAACATAGGCTGCCCAGTCAGCAAAGTCAGCCGTTGCAACCGGACGGGGCAGATATTCACTCTTAAAGGCAAACTCATTGACAGGTCGCTTACCGCAATTGGGACAGGTTAGTTGAAAACTCATGGGTTCTGAAATTCCCTGGTTCAAGGGGAGAGGATGTTCACTAGTCGATCGGATTTAATACCACAATCCTCAGGGGATCTGAAAGATTTTGATACCATTTGATGCCAATAACAGGACGTTCCCAACATCCTCTTAGGATCACAAATTAAATATCCTGTAATTCTTTTTGAGAGAGCGACGGCTCCGCCGTCGCTCTCTCAAAAAGAATTGGGTTTTATTCAATTCACGATCCTTAGACGGAACTTAACAAAGTCTATTTCTGATAAGCGTATCTCCCGATACAAACTCGTCAGAACAAGGCTGATGTATTTATAGGTGAATGTCGTGAGGGCTTGACATGGTGACGACGATGTCGCAAGAGCGATCGCTAGTTGAACTCGCTGATGAGCTAAATTTAGAGTTTTTTTTGGTGTCCTATACCGATTTGTTAGGGGGAACCCGTGCCAAATTAGTCCCTGCGTCTCAGATTGCACCCGTAGAAAAAAGTGGGGCTTGTTTTGCGCCGTTTGCATCCAATTTAGGGCTGGGACCCGATGCCCACGATATTGCGGCGATTCCTGATCCAAATTCGTTGATTGTTTTGCCCTGGCAACCTAATGTGGGGTGGCTTGCCAGCGATGCTTATCTGGATGGTGAACCCTATGCCGCCGCCCCCAGAGTCATCTTCAAAAAGATTTTGAATCAGTGCGAAAGCCTGGGCTACAGCTATAAGACCGGGGTGGAAGCCGAATTTTTCTTGTTGAAACAAACAGCCACGGGGTATGAAATTGCCGATGCCAAAGATACCGCCTCTCGCCCCTGTTATGACCAATTGAATCTGATGCGGCAGTTTGACTTTATTTCAACGGTCGTGAGTTACCTTGAAGGGTTGGGCTGGGGACCCTATCAATGCGATCACGAAGATGCCAACGGTCAGTTTGAGATTAATTGGACGTATAGTGACGCCCTGACCACTGCCGATCGCCATGTTTTCTTCAAATACATGATCAAAACCCTGGCAGAACAACGCGGCTTGACGGCTACGTTTATGCCCAAACCTTTTTCCCATCTCACGGGAAATGGGGCACACATCCACATGAGTCTGTGGAATAACGGGGACAATGCGTTTGCCGATGAGAAAGATGAAATGGGGTTATCGGCGATCGCCTATGAATTTTTAGCCGGAGTGCTGAGCCACGCACGCGGCTTATCTGCCCTATGTAGCCCCACCGTGACGTCTTACAAACGGCTCTCAGCAGCAAATAGTGTTTCGGGAAGTTGTTGGGCACCTCACTATGTTTCCTATGGAGGCAACAACCGCACCCATATGATTCGGATTCCTGAAGGGGGACGGTTTGAATGTCGTCTCGTCGATGGTGCTGCCAATCTCTATCTGGCGCAAGCAGCCCTGCTGGCATCGGGTTTAGAGGGCTTGAATCAACACCTGAAACCAGGCGATCGCCTGGATGAAAATATGTTTGTCCGAGGCGCAGAATTTGACCTGCCAACGCTACCAGCCAATTTATTAGAGGGATTGCAATGTCTGGAACAAGATGCTTTGATGATGTCGATCTTGGGCGAGGTTGCCCCTTTGTTTTTAGACTTTAAGTACAAAGAATGGAATGCTTACAACGCGGCAATTACACCGTGGGAAGTAGAGCACTATATCGGTTGTTAAAGCGCTCAACCTGATGAAACACAAAAAGGGATTGCCACCACCCTCTGGGTGGTGGCAATCCCTTTTCAGGACAGCATTGCTGATTTAGTCTATGAAATATAGTAGGAGTGCCGCACTCCATGCGGCACTCCTACTATATTTCATAGCTGGATTAAGCAGTGTCGTTTATTCCACAAAACCAACTAACTCTTTCGCCTCTATTCCTAAAATCGTAGGGGCGATAAAGGGTGGATTGAAGTTGTGCAAGGGTTGCTCAGCAATCACAGGCAACACCTGACGAATTTGAGCTGCCACCTCTACCGTTTTGACATCATAGGTTTGGGTTGCCAATTTGGGATAAAGTCCAATCCCAATAATCGGCACCAACAAGCAGACTGCAATAAAAGCTTCACGCGGCTTGGCATCAGACAGATGGAACTGTGCCGCTAAATCAACATTCTCTTTGCCGTAAAATACTTCGCGCAGCATCGATAGCAAGTAGATGGGCGACAAAATCACACCAAACGCCGCTAGCAAAACAATCACCACTTTGAAACTGGTGCTGTAAACATCACTGCTGCTAAAGCCCAGGAAAATCGAAAGTTCGCCAATAAATCCACTCATCCCCGGTAGCGCCAGCGATGCCATTGACCCTGCGGTAAACAGGGCAAAAGTAGTTGGCATTTGCTTACCCAAACCGCCCATCTCATCCATCGTCAGGGTATGCGTCCGTTCATAGGCAACACCTGTTAAGAAGAAAAGTGCGGCTGCAATCAAGCCATGGGACACCATTTGCAACAGTGCGCCACTGATTCCTAAGGTGGTGTAAGAAGCGATGCCAATTAAGACAAACCCCATGTGGGCGATCGACGAGTAAGCCAGCCGACGCTTGAGATTGCGTTGTCCAAAGGCTGTCAGAGAGGCATAGATAATATTGACCACACCCAACACTGCCAGGACGGGAGCGAAGTAAACATGGGCATTGGGCAACATTTCCAGGTTGAAGCGGATCAACGCATAGCCCGCCATTTTCAGCAGCACCCCTGCCAAAATCATCGACACTGGAGCAGGTGCTTCACTGTGGGCATCGGGCAACCAGGTATGAAACGGAAAAATGGGCAACTTCACCCCAAAAGCAAGCAGCAACGCTGCATACATCGACAATTCAAACGGCAAGGAATAGTGCTTTAGCCCCAGCTCATGCATATCCAGGGTAAATGTATCGCCATAGAATGCCATTGCCAGCGTTGCTACCAGGATGAAAATCGAAGCGGCAGCTGTGTAGAGAATAAACTTGGTGGCCGCGTACTGACGTTTTGTTCCTCCCCAGGTGGCAATGAGCAAATAGACTGGAACCAGTTCCAATTCCCACATCAGGAAAAATAGCAGCATATCCTGAGCCACGAATACGCCAATCTGAGCGCTGTACATCACCAGCATCAGGACGTAAAACAAGCGGGATTTATGCTCAATTTTCCAGGCGGCAAAAATGGCTAATGTCGTGATCAGCCCGGTTAAAATCACCAGAGGCATCGATAGTCCATCGACCGCTAACGACCAATTCAAGCCAATTTGGGGAATCCAGGAATAGCGTTCAACCAGTTGAAACCCAGAATTTTGAAAATCGTAATCTTTCCAGAAGGCGTAGAGGATGAGCGTAAACTCTGACAGCGCTGCACCCAGGGTATACCATCTGACCGTCTTACCGTACTTATCGGGCAGGAATGGAATGGGCAGAGCTGCCAGAATCGGAAACAAAATAATAGCGGTTAACCAGGGAAAATCAGTACTCATCGTGAGAGCCTACCCAGAATTTTTCAGGATAAATGGGACGAAGGTTGCACAGTTGATGGGTAAATTTGCAACCTGCGCTCAGTCTGCAAAGAAGCGCGACGAATCCAAATGGGGAGGCGAGAAGATGACAGAGGCTCTTGATGTCGGGCTAGATGATGGATGTGAGTCAGGTAGAGCACAACGTTGAAAATCAGTCTGATGACCAAGAGACTGTGACCTTGGGGACTCCCAGAAAATTTTTCTCGACAGACTAAGCAAACGCTTAAGCAGAGATTTGGCGAGGATTTTTACCTACGTATCCAGCGTACCCCAATCGTTAAGTTAGGTAAACTTTGATGTCCTATAAAAATCAAAACTTTAACAATTGTTTCTTTTGATAAAGGCAAGATGATTATCGCTTCGCTTGGGAACTTGATTTTGCAGGACTGTGAGCTGTTGAAAGAGCGATCGCAATCCCTCACTAAAATCTTAACATTACTTTACACAATCCTACTCGTTCCCAATCGGACGGGCAACGGGTTGAACCACTATGCTCCGTGACGGGTTCCAATCCATCACCCGTCCCAATGCGATCGCGTCAGGCGATCGCTTAATCGCCACATAAATCACCGCATAAAAAAGCAGACGGTTAGACTCAATCCACCCGTCTGCGTTCGTTCTATTCCGTTTTCTCCCTTGGGGGATGGAGGTTTTGCCGTCAGCAAGGCTTCCACCGACCCAAAAGCTGGGGTTAATGCAAACCTTGGGATCGTGGATTTAATAAACCCGGACGTTTATATTTGGCAGCGCGGCTCCGCCGCGCTGCCAAATATAAACGTCCGGGTTTTCATTAATCTGTGATCCTTAGATATTGCCCATATACCGCTTGATAAAGCTTTCCAGCGACTCCATTTGGATGTCGAAGCAAGTTTCCAGCGTCTCTATTTCACTACGAGAGCAATAAAATTCATTAGCTAACAAGGTTCGAAACGTGCCCAGTGCTTTTCCTGCCGGTGGGTTTAACAGGGCGATCGCCGCTCGAATGCCATCGACTGCCAGCAACGGAGGATTGATCACCATCGGTTCGCGGTTAAACACACGCCCAAAGATTTCAGGGATTTCTCTGCGCTCTAAAATTTCGGGACCACCTACCGGGAAGATGCGATCGCGGGCAGATTCCTGACTAACCGATTGCACGGCAATTTTGGCAAGATCATCTGTACTCACAATCGAAGACCTGATTTTGGCATCGCCAACTAAAAGATAGATGCCCGTCTGCCGGAACCGCTCAGCCAACGGTAACAGATTCGATGCAAACCCAGACGGTCGCAGAATCGTATACGTTAGACCACTGGCAGCTAAATATTTTTCGACCGCTCGTTTTGCCTTAAAGATGGGTGCATCTTCATAACCGCGATCGGCACCTAGCACTGAAATAAAGACAAAATGCTGTACTCCCGCTGCCTTTGCCGCATCAATCAGGTCAATATTGGCGCGGTAGTCTAGCGTTTGGGCATCGCCGCCATTACCGTCATTGGATCCATGCGCACTGATGACATATTGAACGCCCTGACAGGCTTTTTCGATATCTCGCTGTTGCAACAGATCGCCAATGAAGATGTCAGCCCCCCGGTTTTCTAACTCTGCATACCGCGAGGTCAGCCGGACAAACGCTCTGACACTCTGGTTTTGCTCACAGATCAGTCGAACAATGCGACGACCCAACCCTCCAGTGGCTCCGGTGACTAGGAACATGACGGTTTTTCCTCAAGATCGTTTGAAATCTACACATCACGTTACACGATCGATCGGGTGACCGACACCCTCCGGAGAGGGGTTCTTAGACAGGGAATGGCGATCGCATCCTCCACTCCCTTATGTCTCTGAGAATCTCAGATACCTATCCTGTCACTCGTTTTGAGCGCGATCGCGAAGCCGTCGCGCTCAAAGCAAATCGGGTTGATTAAATTCACGATCCTTAAGGTGTTGCAAATTCAATATTTTCGTAGAGATCTGCAATTTTGATGTGAAATTCAAAGGTATCAAACGAGAGTGTGATGTTGGGATCATCGTATTCAGACAGCAGCCATTGATGGGCAGATGTTTTGACGTAGTGTTCCACATGAATTTGGTATTGATCGATGAGGAGATAGTCTTTCAAGCTCTCGATAGTTCGATAAGCAA
Organism: Calyptranema fuscum S582; assembly: GCF_055793305.1. Classification (NCBI taxonomy): domain Bacteria; kingdom Bacillati; phylum Cyanobacteriota; class Cyanophyceae; order Oculatellales; family Oculatellaceae; genus Calyptranema; species Calyptranema fuscum. Next base: position 44,710 of record NZ_JBSLYH010000020.1, on the reverse strand, counting down.
CAAACTTTTCACCCCGGTCATAATCTTGAGTGGATTTGGATAACACTTCGGCAATAAAGCAAGGATTAATCACCGTATCCGTGCGCCCAGGCTGAAGTTGCAGCGGCTTTTCTAAAACCATGACATCAGGATAGGTATAGAAATTGCGATTAGTTTGCAGATCCGCTGTGGCAAGTGGAATCCAAAGGCGCTGATCGGCAATGAACACTCGGTAGGGTTTACCTTTTAAGGCGGGTTTAAGGGCAACGACAAGATTGCTGGCAATGTCGTTATGATCGGGAGTCCCTCCTGTCATCGGAATAATGGCTCCATCGCGGTATTCATTGCGCGTTTCAGACGCAATCTCAAGTTCAAGATATTCTTCGGTTGTATAGTTTCTCTTCTCAAGCTGAATAATCATCTGGAAGAACAAAAGATGAAGGATGATGACGAACTTGTATAAGCCGATTTCTGAAAAAGATGTGACTTCTGTAAGGACGAAGCATTCGGTAGATAGTCTTTGGTCAATGGCGAAAATCATCGTCCGAATGCTTCGCCCCTAAGATTTGCTGGGATGACCTTTTCTAGAAATCGCCATACGTCCTATTCTGGTCTAGAAATGGGCTGAGCGATCGCATTTTTGGTGCTGCCGAAAATCTGGTTGGGTTTTACTACTAGATAATGGTCTTTATTAAGACAAAGGTTGTGTGAGAACCCGCGCGAAGCGCGGGTTCTCACACAACCCATTTGAGATGGCTGTACATTTGTTGACGATGGGTTCAAATCCATCATCATTTCACTGAGAACACAATCGGCTGATGGGGGGCAACGATCGCATGCTCAAAGGTAAAGTGGTGGCAGTGACGGGCGCTTCCGGAGCCATGGGGCGATCGCTGATCACAGAATTGCTCAAGCAAGGGGCAACGGTGGTGGCGTTAACCACATCGGCAGCTACGTTTGAGTCATCGGTGGAGGTGGTGCCCTGGCGGATGGGTGCAGAAGCAGACTTAAGCGATCGCTTGAAAACGGTTGATATTTTGATTTTGAATCATGGGGTCAATGTGTATGGCGATCGCACGCCGGAGGCAATTCTCAAATCCTACGAAGTCAATGCCTTTTCCAGTTGGCGCTGGGCAGAATTATTTTTTGACACGATAACGGCAGCGGGGCAGCCCACGTCTAAGGAACTGTGGGTCAATACGTCAGAAGCAGAAGTGAGTCCTGCCTTCAGTCCGCTCTATGAGTTATCCAAGCGGACGATCGGTGATCTGATAACCCTGCGGCGATTGGATGCCCCCTGTGTCATTCGTAAACTGATTTTGGGTCCCTTTAAAAGTAAGCTAAATCCGTTTGGTGTCCTGTCGTCGGATTGGGTTGCCTGGGCAGTGATTGAGCTGGCGAAACTGGGGGTAACCGATATTATCGTGACGGTTAACCCATTAACTTACCTTGCATTTCCGATGAAAGAGATAGGGCGATCGCTTTATTTTCGTTTATTTTCTCGGAAACCATAACCACCCACGCAGAGGTAGGGTGGCTGCGGAACGTTAGACCTCCGAGGTTTTAAAACCTCGGAGGTCTCAGAAACATAGGTAGAGACTGGCGATCCTAAACTTTAACGCTGACCAAGGGGTGAGGATCTTTACGCGAGAATCTATCAAGAAGTTGAACCAGCAGATCCCCACGATACATTAGACAAATCACCGTTTTGCCTATGATGATCGGCAAAGACGATTTTGCATCAACCCCATCTCCTGTCGCTTATGTTGCTCGAATCCAGTATGTCAACGCTACCCACGATCGATTCAGCGGTTTCTCAGCCCAATTTGCGGCAACGCACCCTTCGACCCATCGGCGTTTATGCCTTATATGGGTTGATTTCGACTGGAGATCAGTTAATCGCCATTGACACGATTCGGGGATATTTGGTGCAGATTGATCCGGCGACAGACAATACGACCGTGCTGAATCCTTACCATGCGCCCGATTTTGTTGATGTTACGGGAATCGCATTGGCAGGCGATCGCCTCTGGTTCACCAAAGGGCAGGGGGTCTACTGGTGTACGTTACAAGATTTCCAGCCGCATCAGTTTGCTAACTTACCCTATGCTGCTGATGGCATTGCAGTATGGCAATCGACGGTTTATATTTCTTGCCAAAAGTCAGGCTATATTCATATTTTTGATGCGGTTACAGCTCGACCGATCACGCGATTTCCGGCACCTGGGGTTGGCATTGAAAATCTCACCGTTCGGGAAGAGGAATTGTGGGTTTGCGACCAGATGGAACAGACGGTCTATTGTTTAGATCGCGCCACGGGAGAGGTGTTATTTAACATCCTGACGCCGTTTTCTACACCCACGGGTCTGACATTTCATCCCGATCCCTCAGGTCAAGATTTGCTCTACATTGCCTATGCCGAAGAAGAGGCATATATCCGCGATAACCCCAATGCAGACCCATCCTATGAGCTAACCTATCGCGATCGCACGTTTATTCAACCGCTGCACTTTCACTATGATGCTAAGGCACACTGCACCTTATCCAACGGCTATTACGTTGAGATGTCCTATGTAGAAGAAATTTCGCCCCTGGAAGCCTTAGAAATTCCCCAGTTGGAATGGCGAATTGCCTTGCCTGCGGAAACGGTTCGACAACAGGTGCTAAAGGTAGAAGCGGTGGGAATGCCGTTTGTCGAAGAAATCAAGGATGGACAGCGGGTTGCGCTGTTTAAGTTTGACAAGCTAACCCCCCACGAAGGTCGCATTTTTGGCTGGAAAGCGTTGTTAGCGATGCGGGGAATGAAATATAACCTCACATTCCAGAATGTCGAGAAATTGTCGCCCTTATCCGTTGAGTTTCAGAATCGTTATCTGGTTGATGATGATGATCTGGCGATGGAAACACCGATGATTCGGCAGGCAGCGCGAGAGGCGATCGGTACGGAAACCAATTTGCTGCGAAAAGTGTTGAAAATTCGCAACTATGTTTACGATCGCCTGTCCTATGGCATCAAGCCTCATATCGATCCCCCCGATGTAGCACTCGACCGGGGAACGGGGTCTTGCGGCGAATATGTGGGTATTTTGTTGGCACTGATGCGGCTCAATGGCATCGCTTGCCGCACCGTTGGACGCTATAAATGCCCCGCCTTTGGCGATCGCCAGGGTGTTCCGCTGGAACCCGACTTTAACCACGTCTGGATTGAATTTTATATTCCCGATTTTGGTTGGGTGCCAATGGAATCGAATGTGGATGATGTCATCGAAGGCGGTCCTTATCCCACCCGCTTTTTTATGGGGTTACCCTGGTGGCACGCCGAAATGGGTAAAGATGTGAGGTTTGAAGGCATCAATACCGCAGACGAATCGCTGGATGTATCCATTGGCGATCTAGCCATTAACCATGTCCGGTTTAAGATTTTGGGTGAATTGCCCCCGTTTGAAAAATCATAGAACTGGCACTCTAAAAACGTTCCAGGGTCGAGGTGGCATGCCACCTCGACCCTGGAACGTTTTGTATACCGATTTACATCGCTGCAAAATCGGCTTTAGCGATTAGGATAGAAGCACGGCTAACCCAGACACTTTTTATGGCAGAGTATCAAACGATCGAATATCGCATTGGCAAAGACGGCAAGATCATCGAAACCGTTCTCAATGCGTCAGGTTCCAGTTGCCTCTCAACAACGGCAGGGATTGAACAGGCGTTGGGTGCGATCGCGTCACGAGAGCTTTTGCCCGACCATGATCAGACTAACGGTGACGTGTGGGTAAACGATATTCAGTCTTTAACTCAAGCCTAAGGATCGTGGATTAAATAAGATCGAATATTGAATCGTTTGGAGGGGCGAACGGCCGTTCGCCCGTACAACAAATCACGGAGTTATTTAATTCCCATTCTTAAGTGAGATTGCAGCATGGTGGATGATCCAGATCTGTTTTGGTTTGGTGTGGTGTTGATGGCGGGTAGTATTGGGCTGATTGTCACTCAAGTTGGGGCTGGCAAGCGATCGCCTGTCTCGATACCACCTCAAGGAACCACTCCAGCACCCCTATCCCCGCACGCTTCAGACCCACCACCACCGCCAGATCCAGCTCCCATGCAGCAAACTGCCGCCAAAGAATTGTGGACAGAATTGGCAGACCTGCGGCAACAGTGCGATCGCCTGCGCCAGGAATTGCAACAGCAGCGATCGCATCTCAACCAGGACTTTCGGGATACCACCTTTGCCCAGTTACAAACCTTGCTGACTAGCTACCCAACCGCTCGCAAGATGGCAGAATTTCAACCCGACTTGCCTGCCAAACAGCTCAATGCCCTCTTTACCCCGCTAGAAAATTGGCTGCAAAGCTGGCAGATCGAACCCATTGGCTCTGCATGGGATGCCGTTCCCTATGACCCCCAACTGCATCAACCCGATGGTGCCGATCTGCAACCTGGTGAATTGGTCTACATCCGGTTTATTGGCTATCGCCAGGGCAGCCAGATCCTTTGTCCAGCCAGGGTTAGCCGCACGCTGCCGCATAAAACTATTAGCACTGCTCCATAGGTCTGCACAAGCGTTACAATGAAGTGTCCTCAGGGAAACTCAACTTTTTAACGGTTATGAATAGTTGCATCTTAATGGCAGAGGTTGTCCAAGATCCTCAACTTCGTTATACGTCCGAAAGTCAACTCGCCGTGGCAGAAATGTGGGTCGAGTTTGAGGGCATCCGCGACGAAGACCCACGCGAGCGGCTGAAAGTCGTAGGGTGGGGCAATTTAGCACAGGAAATTCAAGAAACCTATAAAATAGGCGATCGCATTATTATCGAAGGGCGGTTGGGCATGAATACCATCGATCGTCCGGAAGGGTTCAAAGAGAAACGGGCAGAAATGACGGCACAGCGCATCTATCGCCTGGGTGCAGAGGGCGGAGCCGTGTTGACTGCTTCAACGGCGAGTGGTTCATCCTCCAGCAGCAGCGCACCGGCTAAACCTGAAAGCCAACCCGCAAAGGCAAAACCTGCCAGAACAAGCCGTCCCAATGTTTCTGAGGCACCCCCTGCCCCCGCTTATCCGGCAACACCTAGCCCAGAACCACCCGATTACGATGATATCCCCTTCTAAATAATCGCGTTGCAACGTAAGGATCGTGGAATTTAATAAAACCCGATTCTTTTTGAGAAAGTGGCAGCGGAGCCGCCACTTTCTCAAAAAGAATTACAGGTTAATTCATCTGTGATCCAAGGATGGACGGCGCTCAGCGCCGTCCATCCTTACGTTTTTAGGCATTGCTGATTTAGGGTGTGAATGTTCAGGCGAACCCGTTGGATTCCCCTGAACATTCACACCTGGTTTTAGCCCTGCCCTGTCCGAAGCTGGACGGCTAACGCTATATTTGGAACAACCTCTAAGGCGATCGCCATGCAAGCTAAAAATTATGCGCTGGCAATTCATACGACTAGTCCTGATCTGGGTCTAGCCATCAGCAACTTCAAAGGCGATTCGCGTTGCCAAAATTGGCCGTTGGGGCGAGACGTTTCAAATTATCTGCATACGCATCTACAAGCCTTTATTCAACCGCAACACTGGCACGATCTTGCCTTTATCGCCGTGGCAAAGGGACCCGGTGGGTTTACCGGCACTCGCATTGGGGTGGTCACAGCTCGAACCTTGGCGCAGCAACTCGATTTACCCCTGTTTGCCATCTCCTCCCTGGCAGCCATTGCCTGGGCAGAGCGATCGCGACTGCTGGCGACCAAGACCGCGTATGATGCAGACCTGGATATTGCCGTGCAAATGCGTGCCCAACGGGGTGATCTATTTACTGCCATTTACGGGATTCGAACCACATCCGCCTTAGAAACGTCAGGAACAAATCTGCTACCCCTGCCCGCCAACGTCGAGAAAAATGCAGAAGAGTTAATGGTGCTTTTGCCCGATACCGTGATGTCGGCGACACTATGGCAACAGATTTTAGATACCTGGCAAAATCCCTATCATCTGGTTGATGCCCAAGATAGTTTGGGTGCAACCGTTGCTGATGTGTTGGAGTTAGCCTATTTAGATTGGAAACAGGGCGTAAAACCCCATTGGTCTAACGCTCTACCGTTTTATGGACAACACTGTGTTGTTGAAACAAAATAAACCCCGCCTAGTTAACCTGGTTCTAACTCAGTTTGTGTTGCCCTAGCGTAGGGGCATAGCATTAGGTCAAAGCTCCTTGAGTCACCTCGAAAATCCCTGACCAAATGCCACGCCCTTACAGGATTGGATGACTCCGACACAAAATCCGTCAGAATCAGTCATTAACCAGTCAACGGTAATATCGTGCGAGCTGTTTATAGCGCGATCGCCAGGTCTTTCAAAACGGGGCATACAGGCTTCAGGCTATACCTTGAGAAATTGGTATTCTTTCCGGAAGCTCGAAAAATGACGGTTAAAATTAAGACATTCTATGATGAATAGTCCTTAAGTGTTTAAGCAATGAGCCTATTTCGATTTTGACATTGCGGATTTGAGTGATGAACGTTGGTATGGGTGCCGCACGAGGCGCAGCATCTACACCAACGTTTATAGCTGGCTGAAGCAATGCCCGAAGTTTATCGAGAGGGGTGTTTAAATGGATTTGCTTGAGTAATGTCTGAGTTACGTCGAACTATTGAAGTTTATTAAAATGTCTCCGCTTACCTCAATGCACAAGACTGCGGTATGAGCTGGAGCCAATAATGCCCATTCCACAAAAAATATAGGGGATTATGGTTCTACGCAATTCAGTGAGGACATCAAGGGGGTGGGGGCACCGCCCCCACGCAGGGGTGAAACCCCTGCACCCCGTCCTGACCCTAATGCGTACCGCTATAAATCAACACTTTTTAATCCAAATTCTTAGTAGTGGCAGCAGTGCCTCCACCTTGTCCTAAACCAAATCTGTCATGTGATAGGTATTTGTTTCAGCCAAGTTTTATTCGCAAATGGTTGCAGAGAAGTTGTTAATTCCAGTTATTGCACCTGAAGATCTTCTGGAGATATGGGCAGCGATCGCTTCCCATACCCAGCAGTCTGCGGATCTGGACACAATTTTACAGTGCGCCGTAGAAAAAATCAGAACGCTATTACAGACGGATCGGGTTGGAATTTATCAACGGCTCAGCCATCAAGAACTGATCGTATCCATCGAGAACGTTGGTGCTGAGTGGATACCTATCCTCGGACAAAAAATAGCCGATCCCTGCTTGATTTTGGACGATGCAGAGATTGATAGCCAGAAACACATCATCCAAATTGATGATGTCACAACGGCTGTGCTTAAACCTTGCTGTACAGATGTCTTGAACCGTTTTCAAGTGCAGGCAAATTTGGGTATGCCTATCATCGTGCAGGGCAAGCAATGGGGATGGTTGATCGTCCATTACTGTCGCAGTTCCCGACCCTGGAAACCCCTGGAAACACAGCTATTGCAACAGGTTGCAGTACAGTTGAGCATTGCCATTCAACATGCTGAGATGCAGCAGCACATTGCTCAACTCACTCAAGCGTTAGAGCGATCGTCAAGACCCTCGTCTAATCAAACGTCCAGTCAAGCGTTCAAGACACCATTAGCGTTATCGCAACCGTTTTATCAAACGACCGACCCTCTCTTTACAACCGAATCACCATCACCACCGCATGAATGGGTACGGCGAGCCTCTAAAACCGGACTTCTTACCATTCTCAACCGTGCGATCGCGGCAATTGCTAGTTTTCGGTTGTTTACCCATCGCTCCTGGGAGCGCGATTTGACCGCACTCAAGCAAGCAGAAGTCGCCTTACAAAAGAACGAACAATTACTCAGCGCGATCGCTGCCAATATTCCGGGGGGTATCTACCGGGCTGTTTATCGTTCAGACAATCAACTCTCTAGCATCTTTCTGAGTGAAAGCTATCGCGATTGGTTGGGATATGAGTTAGAGACCTTGATCAATCATCCGAACCAGCTGTTGGAAATTATCTATCCTGACGATCGGCAATATGTCATAGACGCGCTACAAAACGCCAGGGAAACCCTGCAACCCGATTCTCTGGAATATCGGTTTATTACGGCGTCTGGAAAATTGTTGTGGGTGAGAGACCACGCTCGATTTTCGAAAACCGAGAACGATGAATTAATTGTCGATGGTGTCACGCTTGATATTAGCGATCGCAAACAATCAGAAGAAGCATTACGTCGCTATGAACGGATTGTCTCTGCAACCCCGGATTGTGTCTCGTTACTCGATCGCAATTACACCTACCAGATCATCAATCAAACCTATCAAATCTGGAATGTCAAACGTCCCGACGAAATTGTTGGTCATACAGTGGGTGACTTACTGGGAGAAGAGTTTTTTCAAACATTCAGCAAGCCGTTGCTCGATCGTTGCCTTGCCGGGGAAACGGAGAATGTGGTTGAGTCTTGGCAACTCTATCGAGATAGTCAGCGGCGATTTGTTCGGGCAACCTATACGCCTTACATAGATGCGGATGGCACAATTTCAGGGGTCGTCGTCAATGTGCATGATCTGACCGATCTCAAGCACATCGAAGAAGCATTGCAAAAGAGTGAAGAACAATTGCAACTTGCTTTAGAAGCATCGGGCGAGGGTTTGTGGGATTGGAATATAGCTACGGATGAGATTTATCATAGTCCGAGATGTTTACAGCTTTTGGGCTACGCGGCAGATGAATCTATAGAGGCGATCGCTACTTGGAAAAACTGGCAAGATCTGATTCATCCAGCAGATTTCTCGAATATGCTAGAGCGGTTGACCGCTCACATGGACAATAACTCCATTCCCTACTTTTATGATTACCGAGTTAGAACTCGATCGGGCGACTGGCTATGGATTGCAGATTATGGCAAGGTTGTGGCACGAGATGCAAACAATCAGCCCTTACGGATGATTGGAACCCTTAAAGAAATTAGCGATCGCAAGCAAGTAGAAGCAACCTTGAGAGAGAGCGAGGAACGCTATCGCTCGGTAATTGCAGCCATGTCAGAAGGTATTATCCTCCAGCAAGCAGATGGGCAAATCACAGCTTGCAACGAAAGCGCTGAGCGCATTTTGGGTTTAGCGGCAGATCAGGTGATTGGGCAAACCTCGATTGACTTAGACTGGCGCACGATTCAGGAAGATGGTTCGATCTTTCCGGGTGAAATGCACCCGGCTATGATTACGTTACAAAACGGGCAACCGCAATCGAATGTGATTATGGGGATTTATCAAGCGGACGGTAGCATCACCTGGGTTACGATTAACTCCCAACCGTTATTTCATCCTGATGCTACTTTACCCTATGCGGTAGTCACGTCATTTGCCGATATCACAGATCTGAAACAAGCCGAGTTCGCTTTACGCCAGCGATCTGAACGAGAACAGCTACTCAGTGCGATCGCCCAGCACATTCGTCAAACCCTTGATTTAGAAAAAATTCTAAACACCAGTGCAACTGAAGTTCGACACTTTTTACAAACCGATCGCGTCATCATCTATCGCTTTGAACCAGACTGGAGCGGCATTATTATTGCCGAATCGGTAGCAGACGGCTGGTTGTCGCTATTGGGAATGCATATCACCGATACCTACTTTGTTGAAACTCAAGGGCTACCCTATCAGCAAGGTAGAATCAAGGCGACCGACAATATCATGACGGCAAATTTTGATCCATGCCACGTTGATTTATTGATTCAACTTCAGGTTCGCGCTAAGCTCGTGGTTCCGATTTTGCAAGGCGAACAGTTATGGGGATTATTGGTTGCCCATCATTGTCAATCGTTCCATTCCTGGCAGTCTTTGGAAATTGAACTCCTCCAACAACTGGCTACACAAATTGCGATCGCCATTCAGCAATCTCAGCTTTATCAACAAGTGCAAGCCTTGAATGAAACGCTAGAAATTCAAGTTCAAGAACGCACGACTCAACTTCAGCAAGCATTAGAGTTTGAATCTTTAATCAAACGAATTACCGATAAAGTACGAGATAGCTTAGATGAAGATAATATCTTGCAAACAGCAGTGCAGGAACTTGGGTTGGGGTTGAAGGTGAGTTACTGCAATACCACAACCTATAATGCTGAAAATCAAGTTGTTTCACTGAGACATGTATATAGCAAAACGGATTTCTCTGATCTGGAGATGATCTTGCCAGCGCATCAGTTTTCTGATATTTACGAACAGCTTTTAAAGATTGAATACTGCCAGTTTTGCATCACATTACCCACTATTGTTCAGTCTTGTGATCAGACTTGGGTTTCTGTGCTGCTGTGTTCAATTTTTGATGATCAGGGCACCTTGGGCGATCTGTTACTTTTGCGTCCCAAAGAGTTGAACTTTGATGAATCAGAGATTCGGTTGGTGCAGCAGGTTGCCAATCAGTGTGCGATCGCTTTACGCCAATCTCGGCTATATCAAGCGGCTCAGGCTCAAGTCCAGGAATTAGAACGCTTAAATCAGCTCAAAGATGATTTTCTCAATACGGTTTCCCATGAATTGCGCACCCCCATGTCTAACATCAAAATGGCAATTCAAATGCTAGAAATGATTCTAGAACCATTGGGAATCTTCGCCGATGAATCAAACGTGATCAATCGGTATTTCAAAATTTTGCAAGAAGAAGGTCAACGTGAAATAACGTTGATCAATGATTTACTGGATATGGCACGCCTGGATGCTGGAATTGATCCGCTTCATCCCATTACCATTGGCTTGCAATTCATCATCCCCCATATTGCCGAACCCTTTATTGAACGTGCCCGTCAGCAACAACAGCACTTGCGGATCAATATTCCAGACACGTTGCCACCCCTCACGACTGACTTGGCTTACCTGGAGCGAATTTTGACTGAGCTGTTGCACAATGCTTGCAAATATACTCCCACCCAGGAAAGCATTACTGTCTCTGCCCAGGCAACCTCTACCGGGCTAGAGATTAGTGTTACCAATACGGGGATAGAAATTCCAGTTGAAGAGTGCGATCGCATTTTTGACAAGTTCTACCGCATTCCCAATAATGATCCCTGGAAACATGGCGGTACGGGGCTGGGCTTAGCGTTGGTGAAAAAACTCACCGAGCAGTTGGGTGCCAGGATTCGTGCCACCAGCAGCAATGGGCAAACGAGCTTCATTTTAGAGTTTAGTGAGTAACGCGATGAGACTTTTGTCTGCCTAATGTTATGCTCACAAATCGAATGAAACCAAAAGCTTATTTTTGTTAGTACAACAGATTTTTGAATCTGCGTGATAGCGGAGAGCGCGGTTTCAATAGGCGATCGCTTAGTTTCTCAAAAATGGCAGAACTTAACTTACGGTGTCAGGAAAATTATCTCAATATCTAAATTTGTTCCAAAATTATCTCAATAAACAATTTTCCAAGATAGTTTCTTTTATATGGACTGCCAAAATATCCTATTTTCATAGAAATTAAGCCTGCATTAGCAAGAGAAAATATTTTATCCTGATCATGCGGTATAAGAGTTTCTGTAATACTTGGATCACTTTTATAATAAGTGATAAGAGTTGGAAGATCATTAAGATTGAGCCTATCAATAGCTCTACTCAAACCGTATAGATCCTCTTTTGAAATTTTTCCTTCCAGGAAAGATCTATATCCAATTCCAAGCATATTTGCCTTTTTCATATCATCAAGTCTTTCAAGTAGCAGAATTAAATTCTCACCAGTTTTTCTGCGCTCATTTCCATCATGCTCAAGTTCATAAACAAAACTCTGCCTTTTATCTTTTGGTATATCTTTGATATTTTCTAAAAAATAGATGAGCTTCTTAACAAAAAGATAGTTTTGGATATTGTCAACGGATTTGATTGCCCGAAAAACAGTTCCTATAACTGGAATATCTTGAAGCAATCCTTCAGGCAACATTTGATCAATACCAAGTTCTAATAAGTCTGATGTAATCTCTTGGAGATCATCACTTTTTAGTATTTCTAGAACTGCTTTTTCAGGAGAGATATATTTTTCTAGATTTCCTACTTCCATATTTCCTAATTTTTATATCTTAAATAAGCTTTGTCTAAAGTAGCGATCACACAAAGTTGATCTTAAACTACAGCTGTTCTTGGTCTGGTCAACTAGGCAGTTTCATGTCATAGATACTCTCCATCCTAACCACCCGTCAACTGCTATAGCTACTTAAAATAAAGTAGGCAGACGTATTTCCTTTTTCAAGCAGAGTTAAACAATATATAAACTTGAACAGAAAATTATGAAAGGGGTCAGGATGTTGCCTCTGCCCAACAACAGGAAATTCTAGATTTTGTTGAATTTTTGAAGATGAAGAAGAAACTAAAGTAAGTGAAGAAATTTTGTGACGCGAAGCAGAGGGGCAAGAAATTAGGTAGAAGAATATCTTCAACAGAGGAGGGAGGGCGATCGCCCTCCCTCCTCTGTTAAGGATATGAATTGAGAATCTATTACTCGACGCCTTCGATCCGATCTTCAACTTCCTGGTAGAGTTCGCGTAGCAATTCTAGATTGCTATCGCTGGTTTCCCAGTAGCCGCGACCGTTGACTTCCAGCAACGTGCCCACCATCTTACGGAACGAGTGGGGGTTGAGGTTGAGCAATCGTTGCCGCATGGCTTCATCTTGAATGAAGGTGGCATTGGTATCTTCGTAGATCCAGTTATCGACAGCTCCGGCAGTGGCAGACCAACCCATGGTGTTGACCAGTCGCTTCGAGAGTTCCCGAACTCCCTCATACCCATGCGAGAGCATCCCTTCGTACCACTTTGGATTGAGCATTTTAGTGCGGGCATCCAGGCGAACGGTTTCCGATAGGGTGCGAACCTGCGCATTGGCAGTGGTTGTATCGGCAATGTAAGCGGCTGGAGTTTTGCCATCTCCGCGCAGTTTGCCGACCAACTTGGTGGGGTCAGAGTCAAAGTAATGGGAAACATCGGTCAGCGAAATTTCCGATGAATCCAGATTTTGGAACGTGACATCCACCGTTTTTAAAGATGATTCAAAAATCTGGCGAGATTCTTCCATCATGCCGGGGTTGTCGGAGTTAAACGCAAAGGATTTACGCGCCAGATACATATCCTGTAGCTCTGACTCATTTTCCCAGGTGCTATTTTCAACCGCCAGGTTCACGTTCGATGAATAGGAACCCGAAGCATTAGAGAAGACGCGGGTTGCTGCCTGACGCAGGTTGATGCCCATATCTTCGGCTTGCTTCAAGGCATGTTTGCGGACATAATTCATTTCCAACGGTTCGTTGGCTTCGGCTGCCATTTTGATGGCGCGATCGAGTAAGTTCATCTGGTTAATGAACAGATCGCGGAACACGCCCGAACAGTTGACGACGACATCAATCCGGGGGCGTCCCAGTTCTTCCAGCGACATCATCTCTAATTTATTCACCCGACCGAGCGAATCGGAGACAGGGCGAACGCCAACCAGCATCATCACCTGCGCCAGCGATTCACCATAGGTTTTGATGTTATCGGTGCCCCACAGCACAAAGGAAATGGTTTCGGGATATTGCCCACCATTTTCTGCTTTTTGCCGAGTTAGCAAGCGTTCGACCACAATTTGAGCAGACTGAACAGCTGCGGTGGTTGGGATGGACTGGGGATCGAGAGCATGGATATTTTTGCCTGTGGGCAACACATCTGGGTTGCGGATGGGGTCGCCACCGGGACCGGGTAGGATGTACTCCCCAGCTAACGCCTTTAACAAGGCACCCAGTTCGTTATCGGCACAGACTTGCTTGAGGCAAAATTCCAAATACTCAAACAACGGCTTGAGTGCTTCTGGATCTACCTTGGTATATCCAGCGTCGTGCAAGGCTTCAATCCAGGGTTCTTTGCGACCCATGTTAAGGAAATTGAGCTTAGAAACGATGGAGACTCGACCATCGGCATCAATTTGCTCTTGCACCATAGCGGTAACGGCTAGGCGGGTTGCCTGGTTGATGTCGTACAGCAATTGCACATCGTCGAGTAAGCCGCGATCGCTATTTTTATAGATCTGATCGATATCCCGACCGAGGCTACTGGCAATAATCCGAGGCAGGCTGAGCACCTCTTCTTCCATCCGATCGAGACTGGCAATATTCACCAACGTGGCGATCGCCTCTTCTGCGGTAGGAGGTTTGCCAACGACATGCAACCCACAAGGCAGCAAGCGAGACTCGATTTCCATCAAGCGAATGTAGACCTTGCCGACTAAAGTGTCGCGTTCATCAGCCGACAATTCACCGGCGTCCTGTTCAGGGAGAGCAATATCCTTATCGAGATTCACCAGACGGCACTTGTCGATAATGGCATTGACAATGGGAATCGAACGACCCGTATCTTTCAGGGTTTGATAAGAGCTGATCAGTTCGCTCAGTTCCTTTAACCCCTTATACAAGCCTGCATTCTCCGCCGGAGGCGTGAGATAGCTAATGGTCTCAGCATAGCTACGACGTTTGGCGATCGTCGCTTCAGAGGGGTTGTTAGCGGCGTAGTAATAGAGGTTAGGAATGTTGCCAATCAGGTTATCGGGATAACAGTCACCCGACATCCCCATCTGCTTACCGGGCATGAATTCTAACGACCCATGGGTGCCAAAGTGCAGCACCGCATCCGCTTGCCAAATATGCTCCAGGTAGGTGTAGTACGCTGCAAACCCATGGTGGGGGCTGGCAGACCGGGAGAACAACAGACGCATCGGATCGCCTTCATAGCCAAAGGTAGGTTGAACCCCAACAAAGACATGCCCAAACTGTTTACCGTAGATCAGCATGTTCTGACCATCGGTGTTGAGGTGCCCTGGTGCCGCACCCCAGTTTTCTTCTAAACGTTGATAGTAAGGCGTTAGCGATTCATACTCGGGCACCGACATGCGGTAGGCAATATTCAGCTCTGGGCTGCTGTATTGCGCCTGGGCATCGTGAATCACCGCCTGCATCAGCTCGTCTACAGAATTGGGCAAATCCTGTACGTCATAGCCGTTGTTCTTCAAGGCTTTCATGACTTCGTAGATAGAGCCAAACACATCCAAATAGGCAGCCGTGCCGACATTCCCTTTATCGGGCGGGAAACTGAAGATGGTAATGGCAATCCGCTTATCAATTTTGGGTTTACACCGTAGATTTGCCCACTTCAACGCCCGTTGAGCAACGGCTTCGACCCGATCTTGTAAGGCGATCGCCTTTCCGGTGGCACCATCTCGTCCCGATACAATAATCGGTTCAATAGCGCCATCCAGCTCAGGAATCGCAATTTGCAGGGCAACTTGAATGGGATGTAAGCCCAGGTCGCTGTCCTGCCATTCTTCGGTGGTTTGGAATACCAGCGGCAGCGTCACCATATAGGGACGGTTGAGCCGTTTTAGCGACTCGATCGCCTTGGGATGATCTTGTCGGGCGGGTCCACCCACCAATGCAAACCCCGTCAACGAGATGACAACGTCAATGATCGATGATTTGGTCAGCGGATCGTAGAAATAGATATCGATCGGCTTGGAAAAGTCTAGCCCCCCAGAAAACACAGGAATAACCCGTGCGCCCATGCTTTCTAGCTCTTGCACCATTGCCACATAATGGGCATCGTCGCCAGTAATCAGGTGCGTCCGCTGCAAGACAACCCCAATGGTCGGAGCCAGCGGATCTTTCAAATCATCTGGGATATCTCGCCGAGAATTGTACCAGTTGAGATATTCCTTCAAGTCCTCAAACATCTGAGGAGCCAGAGGGTGCCAGATACCGACATCGGGATAGGTGACGGGATCACGATATTGCAGAGGCAGCGCTTCTCCCTTGGCGGCATTGGGGTAGACGTATTTGTCTGCCAGCATCAGCAGGAAGTTTTCCAGGTTTTCGGCAGAGCCACCTAACCAATACTGAAAGCTGAGCATGAAGTTGCGGGCGTCTTGTGCCTTGTCGATAGGCAGGTACTTCAGCACCTTGGGCAAGGTTTGCAGCAATTTCAACATGCCATCTTGGAACGATGCGCCAGATTTTTCCTTGCGCTTGCGCATGAACTGAGCGATCGCCCCTTTTGATTGACCCAATTGCGCCATCGAGAAGCTACCCATTTTGTTGAGGCGCATCACCTGGGGCATGGAAGGAAAGACAACGGCAACATCCAAGCGATCGCGATAAGGCTCTACAGCCGCAACAACTTTATCTGCCAATTCTTCGATAAAAATCAGAGAGGCAATAAAAATATTTGCCTGGGATACATCATTTTTCAGGGCTTCGTAGTTTTCAGGGCTGCGGAGTTCTTCAAGCAGGTAGCCACTGATCTCGATCGCCAGATTGGGACTGTTTTGGTTGATAGAACGGACTGCCGACGAGAGGGCGCTCTGATACTGCGGCTCTAGCACGACATAGACCACCTTAATCAGCGATCGCCCCTGGAGATTTTCAGGCGCGATATGTCTGACTGTGGGCTTGACGTGAGTGAACATGCGGTTTAGCTCCTTCCAAAAAGCTTTCAGTTATTTTTCGTCAGTAGTTTCAGCAGCAAGACAGATTGACAGATTGATCTGCAAGGGAAAATTCAATCTTCAATCCTTAAAAAGCCAAGAGCCAACCTCTGACCGCCAAAAACTGTTACATCAGTCTTTTTACCAGAAAACCCTTACCAAATGGACAATGTAGCGCCTATCTGACACAAATTGATAAAAAAAGCGAGATATTTTTTTACTTTTGTTTACAGTCATGAGAGTAACTAACCAACAAAATTTTAATTTTTGTTAAGCGTCCAACGCCTTTGTCAGAGCGCATCACAGAGTCCAGGGAAAGGCTCAATACCCTGACGTTTTGGCTGATTAGACAGGTGATGTGTGGAAATGCTTCGCTCCGCGAAGCATTTCCACACATCACCCTGTAATCGCGAACTGGGTGGCGCAGGTGCGGCAGTCCTGACCGATCAAAATTTTAGTTCAGCGATTTAGTTCAGCGATACGGTGACTGTCGCCCCGACCGCTTCGAGCTGAGTTCTAAATCTTTCTGCTGTTTCTTGATTGACCTTACGACTGACAACGGTTGGGAGCTTACGCACCATGGCTTTGACTTCTTGCCATTCTTTCCCGGTCAGGTTGTTTAAGATGCGAATCACGTCCCGATTATTCTCCGGCATGGTTTCTAGAATGATATCGTAGGTGGCTTCGTCGCCTGCTGCCAAGATCTTCAGGGTCGCATCACCTAAAACAAAGTGATAAAACACTCCGCCATCATCGCTGACATCAAACGTGGCATTAAATTCCCTGGCGCGTTCATCAAGATAAAGTTTTGCCGTTTCTCCCGAGATTTCAGTGCGCAGAGCAAAATCGAGAACCGAGACTCTGCCCTGTCCAGCTTTGATCAGTTGAAAGAAGGTGTGATAAAGGCGATCGCGTTTTTCGCGTTGATCTTGCTGGTGTACATTCCAAATTAAATAACTGCCGCTTGCCATCGGTAAGGTGCCAAACAACACCAGTGCTAAAAAGGCTTCATAGCGATCGTAAGGCGGCGTGTCGTCGTCATATAGCTTGGCGACCGACAGGGCAAAAATAGGCAAACCCAAACCCAGCAATAATGCAGCTGTCGTCTTTTTGACCCATCTCATCGATGCCTCACCCCATAGCTCTCAACATATTGTCGCAATTCCCATGCCATTCGCTTCAAGCCTTGTTGCTCATCTTGGCGAATAAACGGGAGAAACATACGAGTCAATATTCCCGATAAATTTTCTCGATGAACATATTTGGTGCGGTTCAGCCCAATATCTTGCAACTCAAACACATGCTCACTTTTAAATCCAGGAGCTGTATAGACCCATCGCAAACAGATGTTCGGCTGCATCAACACAATCCGAGGCTTAATTTCGGTTTCTTCTTCCCCCGGTACCCGCCGGATCGATAACAAAACCTGCTGCCCTGGCTCCAAGGGTACATCGGGGTCAAGGTCATACAAAAAAGTATTCCATTTGAACCAAAACTGCTTTTGTACCAGCGTTTGCCAAATAGCAGAACGAGGCGCGTTGATCTCAATTTCTGCGTAGAGACTCGGCATAGGGGGTGGAGGGGTGGAGGGGTAGGGGGATGGGTGAGAGGAGGGGGAGGGGGGTAAAGGGGTGGAGGGGTGAAGGGGTAGAGAGATGGGGGGTGAAGGGGTAAAGGGGTGTGAGCTGAGGGATTTGTTAAGCAAATAATATCTCTATCAGCTGATAGCTAACAGCCAACAGCTCATAGCTAACAGCCAACAGCTCATAGCTAACAGCTGACAAGCTAACAGCTAATAGCTAACAGCCAACAGCTAATAGCTATGAGCCAATGGGCTAAACTGTAAACTTGCCCTTAGCCAATTGCCCATCGCTTTATGCAAGGTTCTGAACGTCGTGCCAGTCGCTTCAAAGGATTATCTCAGCCGATCGATCGGGTGGCGATCGCCACAATGCTGGTTTTGAGTATTGTGATTGGCATTTTGGTGCTGGGTGGGGATCACACTTCTCCCAAAGTGCGCTCGTTCACCTGGCAAGATCAACAAATTGGCGCGGAAGATACCGCTTTTATCCTATCCTTCAATCGCCCGATGGATCAGAGTAGCGTTGAACAGAATCTGCGTCTGGTGCCGCCGCTTCCCGGTAAATTTAGCTGGGCAGGGCGACGTATGGCATATACGCTGGAGATGCCTGCTCCCTATGGCACAGCGTTTGAGGTCGATCTCAAGGGTGCCCGCGATCGCTTTGCTAAGCCAGAAGACGATCGGACGATTCAACCGTTTGTCGGACGGTTTCGCACCCGCGATCGCGCCTTTCTGTATTTAGGGGCTGAAGGTGAAGAAGAAGGTCGGCTGATTTTAGAAAATCTGACGCGACAAGAGCATCGGGTGCTGACCCCTGCGAATTTAGTTGTGATGGATTTTCAGCCTTATCCTGAAGGCGATCGCATTTTGTTCTCGGCATCCGATCGAACGGCGATGCAACAGGGGACGCTCGACCAAAAACTCTACACGGTGACCACAGGCATTCAACCCCAGGCGGCAACAGGGTCTGCTCTGTCGTTTCAGACGAATGAAGCGCTCCGACCCAATACTACCCCTCAGTCAGCGGGGGTGATTACACAAGTGTTGGATAGTCAGGATTATCAAAATCTAAAATTTGATTTATCGCCTGACGGTCAGAAAATTATTGTCCAACGGGTCAATCGCAAAAATCCTGGAGACTTTGGCATCTGGTTGCTCCAGGGAGATGAGCCAGCTAAACCGCTCGAAACAGAACCGGGTGGCGATTTTCTTATTGCCCCCGATAGCAACTCGCTGGCGATGAGTCAGGGGCAGGGGTTGGCAATTTTGCCGCTAGAGTCGGGGGCAGAACCGCTGGACTTTTTAGCCAAATTTGGCATGATTTTAAGCTTTTCCAACGATGGTACGACAGCGGCAACCGTGTCGTTTAATGCGGTGCCGTTGAACCCAACGAAGTCGCTGTATGTGGTCGATAACCAGGGCAAGGAGAAGGAGCTGGTCAAAACCGATGGGTCAATTCTCAGCGCCCAATTTGACCCGATGAAGAAAAATCTGTATGCCCTGATTACGACCCGTCTGCCTAACGACGAGGTGTTTTTAGAACAGCCTTATTTAGTCAGTATCAATCTCAAAACGGGGCAGCGGACGGAGTTGCTAAAATTGCCGCTGCAACGGGAGATTCAGATGAGCCTGGCTCCGGATGGTTTGGGCATTTTGCTCGATCAGGTCGTGGCAGCGAATCCTGACCAGGCATCGGAGGAACTCTTGCAAAGTGATGATGGCATAGCGATCGCCACCAGTCGGTTGTGGTTTTTACCGATCGAACTCGATAAAGATGGCAATTCGGTACCCGTCCAGCCGCAACAATTGCCCCTGACAGGTCTCAGCCCCCAGTGGTTGCCTTAAAGATTACATCAGGCTATTACCGGGATTCAGGAATGCCAACGAAAATGGGATGAATTTGAACGTGAAACCTTTGGTTTCACGTTCAAATTCATCCCGCTATTACAACCATTTTCAATTAATTAAGCCACAGATTTTTTGTTGTGTGCCGCGCGGAGCGCGGCACACAACAAAAAATCTAAACATATTCAAGCGCGAAGCGCTGTAAGCCATGGCGTTTAAACTTTCAATGCCACCATTTTGTGAACCGCTTCAACAATTTGAGCCGGTTGGACAATGGTGAGATTTTCCAGGGTGCCATTGTAGGGCGTCGGAATATCTTGAGAAGCCATCCGCAGAACTGGCGCATCCAATTCATCAAACAGGCGATCGTTAATTGATGCCGTTAGTTCTGCACCAATGCCACCCGTTCTCATACATTCTTCAACAATAATCACCCGATGGGTTTTGCGGATGGATTCGCCAATCGTATCGAAGTCTAACGGCTTCAGCGAAATCAGGTCGATGACTTCGGGATCAAAGCCTTCTTTGGTCAGCGTTTTAACAGCCTGCACGACATGATGGCGCATCCGAGAGTAGGTCAGAATGGTGACATCCGAACCCTTACGGACAACCTCTGCTTTATCAATCGGCACTACATATTCACCGTCGGGCAGGTCTTCTTTGAGGTTGTAGAGCAAGACATGCTCGAAAAACAGGACTGGATTGTCGTCGCGAATTGCAGCTTTGAGTAACCCTTTGGCATTGTAGGGGGTAGAGCACGCTACCATCTTTAGCCCTGGTACACCCTGAAAATAGGCTTCCAAGCGCTGAGAGTGTTCTGCACCCAATTGCCGACCCACCCCACCAGGACCCCGAATAACCATCGGAATTTTGAAGTTGCCACCAGAGGTATAGCGCAGCATTCCAGCATTATTGGCAATCTGGTTGAATGCCAGTAGCAAAAACCCCATGTTCATCCCTTCGATGATGGGACGCAACCCTGTCATGGCGGCTCCAACTGCCATGCCTGTAAAGCTGTTTTCTGCAATAGGAGTGTCTAAAACGCGCAACTCTCCATATTTTTCGTACAAGTCTCTCGTGACTTTGTAAGAGCCACCGTATTGACCCACGTCTTCACCTAATACGAAGACGCTTGAGTCTCTTGCCATCTCTTCATCAATTGCATCACGCAAGGCATTGTATAGGAGAGTTTCTGCCATCTGAATGTTGAATTTTGGTTTAAGGATATCAACCTAGAATTCTACCGTCTTGGGGAATACTTTAGAGATTTCATCCTGGGGATCATGAATCGACTCAACCCTAATTCACAGCGCTTCGTGCCTGGATAGATTACGGTTCCTGCGTGAGAACGCAGCCCTCACCCCCATGTCGCACAATTTAGCGTTGGCAACACCGGGTTCATTGCTCGATAATCCTTAAGATTTTCTTAAGATTTGCCATTGGGCTGGATTTAGTTCTCGCTGCTATGGAAATCGCCAGAATATGCTTATGGTGGTTAAGCATTTAGCTAAATTTTCTTGCGCTATGAGATTTAGAGGTTGGTCTGTTAGGCGATCGCTACTGATCGCGAGTCTGAGTTTGCTGATCAGTTTATTTCCCAGTGTGGTCAGAGCGATCGCACCAAATTCTGGGTTGTTTGCCCAAATTCCAGGATTGCTCGATGTGATTGATTGGGTTCAACCTCCCATCTGGAATGGCGGATTAGATCCAGAAACCTATCTCCCCGGCAGTAACGTTTCCCACTTACCCCAACCAATTAATGTCCCGACGGCAAGCACGTCTCCCCAATTTATCCCCCGACAACAAATTGTAGCGGTCAACTTTACTAACTACGAACCGCGCATGGAGCGAGACCTCTATGGCAACCTGTTGACCAACGAATTGATTGCCGTACTCCACGAAACAGTCGGGTCTGCCAGCAGTGCGATCAACACATTTCAAAATAACCATCCCAATGATGACGATCAGGCGAGCTATCATGCATTGATTGCCCGAGATGGCACGGTGATATACCTTGTACCGCCCGAAATGCGAGCATTTGGAGCCGGAAACTCAGTATTTGATGGACCGAACGGATCAGAAACCGTTCGCCTCGACCCAATTTTGCCCCCTTCAGTCAATAATTTTGCCTACCATGCCTCGCTAGAATCACCCTCCGATGGACGTGGCAATGGTGCGACCCACAGCGGCTATACCTCTGCCCAATATCAATCACTGGCCTGGTTAATTGCTCAGACCAACATCCCCGACGATCGCATTACTACCCACCAGGCTGTCGATCGCTCCGGTAATCGTCGTGATCCTCGCAGTTTTGACTTCGCCCGGTTTTTTGATCTGCTACACCATTTCCGTGAAACATAAAATTTGACGTCGCTGATTTTAGTGCTGAAGTTGGGGCTGACTATGAACGTGAACCCGAAGGGTTCACGTTCATAGTCAGCCCACCAGTAAGGATCGTGAAGTAAATAAGATCGAATATTGGATCGTTTGGAGGGGCGAACGGCCGTTCGCCCGTACAACAAATCATCGGAGTTATTTAATTCCCATTCCTAAGCCATGTCTTTTCGACAGACTGTTAGACTCAAATCAAATCGACGAGCAAGCTTCAGTATGGCTCTACGCGATCCAGTTAAGACATCGGGGTGCAGGGGTGAAACCCCTTCACCCCGTCCTAACCCTAATGCGTACCGCTATATTACCCAAAGCAATTATAAGGAACGGCATGAAAGAACTGTGGAAAACGTATCGACCCATTGTTTTAGCCAACGGTTTTACGTTAGGTCTCTTTTTCGCGTTTACCCTGTATGTTAAGTTTGCCGTTTGGGATAAAGATTATTGGTATCGGGCTTGGGTCATCAAACGTTTGTTTTCAGAACCCTATTTCGAGCCGATTTATACCAGCCTTCTTACAGACCTCTCTGAAATGCTGTGGTGTGTGTCTTGCACCGTTTGTCTGTTTAGCTTTGGGTTCTTGCGAACGGTGGGTAGCCAGTCTAAAATGCGGTTGTTTTTTCTGGCGTCTGCCCTGATTCTAGGAATGCTGTTAGCGGATGATGTCCTGAGAGTAACCATTTTCTTGTATAGCTACGCCCATATCCCTAAACTTGCTATGTATTGTTTTTATGGTGGGGCGATCGCACTGTATGGAATGTCGTTTAGAAAAGTGATTGCATCGACTCCTTATATCTTTTTAAGCATAGGTGCAGGTCTATTCGTGCTTTCAGGGCTGGCAGACTTACTCAAATTGAACGGAGAAGTCACCCCCATAATTCTTGAAGATGGTACTAAATTATTGGGTTTGGTCAATATCACACTGTATTTTTGGTATGTCTGTCGGCAAGCAATTTTGGCGATCGCACCCCCTCCTCTGGAACAACGGTATTAAAAGACCTGCTCACATACCGCCGACTAATATAGCAGTGGCTATTTTGCTTGAGCGTTGCGGCAGATGGCAATTCATGCAGAACAGGTTTAGTGCTGTATCTTACGCAATTGAATTAAAACAGGTGGTAGGTTGAAGGGCAGCGCTCTATACGGCTCTTCAACCTACCACTTGTCTGTTTCTCAACGAGTAGCGCTATATCAAGCCCCATCAAGTTGATCTCTGTTCCTTAACCCTGAGCTACAACAGAGCTAAAAAGACCTTGATGTAATACCTGGAAACCCTACTGCTGACGTATGAAAGGACTGATTCAATATCTCTCTGACATCAAATCAGATAAAGCAATTCTTTGGTGTTACTTCATTTGGTATGGTGTAGCCGTTTATTTTCACTTTGATCCGACCTGGAAGATTTGGATCAATTCCATCGGCATCAGTGCGGTCATTGGTACCGGCTTATTGCTGAGTGTTTCTTCTACTAAGATGAGTGAACCCGACCCCTGGCAAACCGTTCGGCTATATCTCATGCCATTCTGTGTTTCAAGCTTCTCTGCGTTAATCAAAGAGCAGGGATTCTTTGTCGTTGTGTCACCCAACTTCGACGAAACACTAGTCTCAATATCCTGTTGTATTCTGTTTTTGATGATTATTTTAGTGGTCAAGTCCATCAACAAAAGAACGGCTTGACTGCTTGCTGCTCACCGTCTCTGCAAGCCTGAAATGAATGAATGAGTCTGGCTTTAAGCAAATAGGCGCTTGAGCCTATCGAACCTGGAAAACATCGAATCAGTGTGTACGCCTTATGAATCCTCTTCAGCCCAACTGTATCGCAGTCCAAGTCTGTCGATAGGTGCTCAAGCCGTTTCTAGCCAATCGTAAATGCGATCGAGTTGTTCTAACGTCACCAGTCCGTATTTCAACAAAATCATGGGTAAAGGTCCTGGATCTTGTTCGCGCTGACGTAAAGCGATCGCAATCGAAGACGCAGAAATTGCCATATCTTCTTGTAAAAATTTAAGAAATTGCGAGTATTTAGTGGATGTCATTTTGAATTTTCACCTCCTGAAGGTAATCACTATTGGTAACAGTTTGCTAAACGGGTTTGTTAATTGACTAGACACTCTATCATGCGTCACAGGCGGCCGTCTTAATCTATTAAGAGAATTTAAGAGGTGCACAGTGTTAGCCGTAAGGCTATCCGGCATTGCTCTACGCTTCAATCTACTCAATAGGTAAATTGTGCGATCGCTAGCCTGTCCTAAGTGGTGTTTTCTGTGCCACCTTTCGGCTGAGTTAAAGGCTCAGCGGCTAGAAGAGTGAGTGTCAAAATTGATTAAATCTTGAATCCTTTTATTTACCGTCCGAGAGAGTACTCTACTTTTCAGATCAGATTCTGAACCGTACCCGTACAATCCAGTAAAGCTAAGCGCTCCACACAGCGTTAGCACCGTTACATCCCAGGACTGCTTAAGATAACAAATCTCAAGTCGCCTGTATAGTCTTTTTTTCCCTGATTTTTTAAAAATGGCTTAAAAAACTTTGAAGATCGGGAAATTGGTCACTTTGAACCACGAAATTAAGTGGTATTGCGGCACGCATTGGGGTTAGGACGGGGTGCAGGGGTGAAACCCCTGCGTAGAGGCGGTGCCCCCACCCCTCTAATGTCCTAACTGGATTGCCCTAACTGGATTGCGTAGAACCATAGATCAGGCTAAAAGCATTGATTTTTCGCAAGATCAGCAGACAAAAAATAAACTTAACAAACAACCCTCAACTGCATCAGCCATTTGGAATTGTTCGTTAAGTTTTAAGGTAACTCAATCCCTAACTGGAATCGTCTATCTCAGGTTCAGCAATTTAGGGCTCTAAAACTTCAATATTGACGCGATCGCCTACCTCAAGACTGAGTTCTTCAGCTCGACCTGCCCGCAATTCGATGACCTGATTGACAGGGGTACTGGGACCATAAACCGGACAGATAGGAGTGGTACAGGGTGGAACGTTACTGGCGATCGCCTTGACCTCACCATCGAGTAAAAACACCATATCCAGAGATACAGGCACATTTCTCATCCAAAACTGAACGGAGCGAGCCACATTAAATGGAAATAACATGCCCCGATCGTCCGGTAAGGCTGGGCGATACATCAACCCCATGGCTTGCTGTTGGATAGTCTGAGCCACCTCAAGTTGAATAATTTGCCCTCCAATATCTGCCTGGGCTGTGATCGGCAAAAACTGCCCTGGTTCAGATGACGATGGGGTTGGGGAGGCTGGCTGTTCGACTTGGGGTTGGGTACTTGTAGTGTTTGGGGAAGAAGAACTGGAGGGGGATGCAGCACACCCTAAAATAGCAATACTCAACCCAATCCCCAGCAATTTTAAGTAATGGTGATGATTCATAACCGTAAATTTATTTTGTAACCCATCGAGGGTACTGATAGCTAAACGTTCAGCCATGCTTTTCATAAGAAGCGATCGCCCCTGCCTTAAACCTTTACGACCGACCCGACACAGGCGTTGCAGATTTTAGGGTTGAATTTGACCCTAAACCCTTCGGCTTTACAGTCAAATCCATCTCGACATCAAGCCATACCCTATGCATCGACGACAGGAAGGGAATTTCGGTTTCGCGGCTGCATAACTCTTCCAGCCAGAGCTTGAGGATGGGCACACGATGACCTACCCAAGATCTACCCAACGCTGTTTATGCTCGCCTGAGTGAATGATGCTGCCCTGCCAATATATCTAACTCCAACCTGCTTCATCAACTTTCAGCAACTCTCAACAACTTTTTAAATCTGTCCAACTTCAATCTATCCAATATTGGGTCAGACCTTCGCTTTGAGTGAAGGCAAGTCTCAATAGCGTAATCTACAAGGTGTTGTGAGAGAGCCGCGCTCTGCGCGGCTCTCTCACAACACCCGTAATCTACCCAGTCGCAAAGCTCTGAAGGTCAGGGTGCAAACAGTGCCCCAATAAAAATCAGCAGCTTGCCAATGCTCTTTTTACGATATCGGTCTATGGGGCAGTCCCAGGGCAGGTGTAAGAAGGGGAAGAGGCGTTGCTGCCTTATAGGAAGGAAGTCCTCCATCCCGTTAGGGGTTCTTACACGTGATTTGGGCTTGCCATAGCACTCGATATCTCTCAAAAAGCAGAAGACATAAACTGCTGAAGCAATCTAATGTTAGATAGAAAAGTAGGCTGACAGAGGGCATCGTCCAAAGGTTTTTGGGGCGGGGCAGAGACTGCCCTCTACGTGAAAACGAAACTGCCACGTTCCCGACCTGATTTGCCATTGACCAGCGCAGTCTAAGCTAACGTCGGCTGAGATGGCACCCTCCCTACAGAGAAATGCCATCCATCGCTGAAGCGTTAACTTAGGTGGAAGGAGACTCAGCAGGTGTAGGAGACTCTCCAGCCGGGGGAGCTTCACCACCACCACCGCAAGCACCGAGGATTGCGGTCAAACCCAGAACCAGAAACATGGCAATTACTTTCTTATTCATATGTTCCTTTAAGCCAAACAAGGTAGTTGATCTTGGTCGTAAGCAGTTCACAGGCGGGATTCGAATCTAACTAGACCTAACTCATCTGAAGTTATTTCTAAGGAATCGAAGATTCCAGCCTATGAGACTCAGCTAAATTCTCCCTTCTAAGGTTAAGCCAAAGCTTGATAAACCTATGAGTTTTTTTGAGAATCTTGCCTAATCGTCAATTATTTAGCAAATCTCTCAGAATGTTAAGTATTTGCTGCTAAATTTTTGCACGCGCAATTATTTCACTCAATCTGTCGAGGGATAGATTCCAGTCTGAATCCCTTATTTGAAGACGCTTTATTGTCGATGGAGTTAGAAAAAGTCGGGGTTTATTTCATCTGCGCTCTCAAGAGCCTGACAAGATTCCCATACCTCTTGTGGGAGAGTGCAGTTCCGCCACACTCTCCCCCAAATTACCCTAAGCGGCAGCGGTTCCTCCTTCGATGGGGTAGCTGACGGCTTTCCAAGCCGCTAAGCCGCCACGCAACTCAGACACATTGAGATATCCCGCCTCGCGCAAATAGGTAGCCGCGATCGCCGTTTCATCATCCGTCTCACCGTATACATAGATATCGCGGGCGACTTCTAAGGTCAATAATGCTCGCTCAACCAGTTCGTCTAGTGGCATCGATACAGCTCCCCGAATATGACTGGTACGAAAAGAGGCGCGATCGCGTGTGTCGATGATCGTCAACCCCGGTTCGCCCCAATCCAATCGGATTTGTAGATCATGGACACGAGACTGGGCTTGCATCGGCGGCGGAACAGGAATGATGCCAAATAGATAAGTCATGAGGAGCTACCGAGAGTGGAGGATACTCCTGCAATGTAACAACTTATCTTAAGGATTGCAAACTTTTATGGATGAGAGATTTACTAAAATGCTTTGATATGCATTGGTCAACGCTTTTACAACATCACTTCTTGAATCTCTGCTAGAGTCAGGGGTTGGCTTGGTAGAGCAGTCGTAGCGTCAGAACGGCGCTGACAACGCACCGCAAAATAACACGTGTCACATTCTCCCGCTTCAGGATTCACCTGGGGAAAGGGTTCGCCAGCCTGATACTGTTCCAGCCACCGATCCAATTGTTGCAACCGCTGCTGCAAATCTCGTCGGGTTTGCTCATGCAACTGCGTAGTGTGACGAAATTCAAGCTTTTGGGGTTGAGCTAAGGGTTGGCGATCGCCCCCCTGCACAAACCAATAGGTCATCGAGATGTGTTCCGGTTCATAGCTACTGGTTTCTGCCAGGACAAAGGGATACAGACGCGTTTGCCAATCTTGCGCCAGCCATTGGGGGTGTTGCGGACGAGGATACGTTTTCCAGTCGATAATGTCAGCTGATTGCTCATCCAGCACCAGCAAGTCATACACCACCGTCAATAAATACCCCTGAAACTCCAACGTGCGGCGATGTTCACTCTGGCGACGAACCCCCGATTTTTGTTCAAATAATGCAGGCACCGTTTGCAAAAACGCCTCGACGCACTGTCCCAACTGCGTATCGACGGTCGTAAAAGCGGTAATCGGCAAGCCCAGATTCATCTGCTGCATCAGCAGGTGAAACCGACTGCCCCAACTCAACCGCTCCTGTTGATCTGGCGTTGGCGTTGAACCGAGCTGATCTATATAAATATGTTGAAACTTACGCGGGCAAGTTTCCAATAAATTGAGTTGCGATTGGGAAAGACGCACAGGCTTCTAACTCCTGGTTAACACAAAGACACTGCCCTCATTGCCTCTGCCAATGCGTAAATCGGCATCAAGGTAGGTAATATCTAGCCAACCCTGGCGATCCTGGTCTTGGGTGCTGAAGTCGATCGCAAGTAATTTGGGCTGGGTTTCAATTTGTTGAATCAAGTAATCGGGCGATTGGTACCCAATCAATCGTTGTAAGCCAAAGATAAAGCGTTCAAACGTAACCAGAACTCGTTTTTCTGAAACAGGTTCGAGCCGAGCCGCCACACTGACTAAACCTTCGAGGTACGGAATCCCCGACACTTCAGCAATATTGTAGACTTTGCCTGCCTTGATGCGGATGCATTGATAGATTTGCCCCAGCCGTAGCAGGGGAAAGCGATCGATCCCCAATAACTCTTGGCTGGTGGTATACAGCAAGCGCCAGTTGCCATCCAATAGCTCACTGGCTTCTAAGGGTCGGGGGGTGGGGTTGCAGTCTTCTAACTGGGCGATCGCCGCTAAGATGGCTTGCCGATCTAAGTCCGATGCTAAGATCCCCCGATTTTTTCCAGCGATCGCTTCTAATAACGCAGTCTTACCAATCATTGTGCCAACGTCTCCTGCTCAGCCCGACCTCATTCCTCCTATATATAGCGCTTTGCACTCAATTAAAGCCAGATTATTTTCTGCAAGCCTCTCTGGGAAAGGATTTCACAAAATAACAAGCACTGGATGGAGATAAGCTGCACCGTATTGAGCATCACAAATTAGAGCGCTCGGCGTTGTGAGCAAACAAACGTATTACTGAAGCGCCGCACGGTGCTTCAGTAATACGCAATAGATGTAGATATATAGATAAGTAAAGCAAAACACGCAATTGGAATTTTTCGTTTAGAATTTCTTGACAGTTGGCTTGACTTCAGCTGAATTTCCGCCATAGCTATTCACCCTTCGCAATAAAGCGTTATTCTTTAAATCTGTTGCGATCGCTCCCTTCTGAGGGTTTGATTGCTTAACCCTGATCGATAAATCTTTCATCGTCCAAGCAAAGGAACGGTAATGCAAAAAAATCCTGCTCTTCGTGCCCAACCTCGTGAACAACCCGCTGCGGTGATTCCGCTGCAACGGGACGCGTCTATTCTGGATTGGCTGGAAAATACCGGACGGATGTTAGCCCGTGACACTAGTGAGACGGACTATCTTGAAACCGAAGAAGAGATCAGCGAACTCATGGGTGCAGACGACAATAGCTTTGATCTGGATGACGATGATGATGTCTTAGAACTAGACGATTAGGTCTACCCCGACTCAATCCAATCCAAAATCTAGATAGATTCCTGATACAGGTTTCCTTCTCCAGAAAAACGATGTAAAGTTTTAACAAGTTTTCCAAAGGCTCAGCAAGTGCCTTTGAAGTGTGTGGTGTGGAGTGAGATTAATCAATAGTGGATGCTAAGTTATTCCCTGGAGGGGAACTTGACCTCTCCGGAAAGAATCTTTTAATGACCCTGGGTGCGGCTCTGACGGGCGGCGCTGTTTTCCTAGACCTCTTATCAGGTCGGTTGCCTGGGTTAGGGTGGGGTTTGACCCTGCCCTTCGTATTATCTGCATTGCTGGTGACAGGGCTAGGCTACCGCATTGTGCCGTTGCTGCGTCGGTTAAAAGCAGGGCAGGTGATTCGGGAAGATGGACCGCAGGCGCACCTGAAAAAAGCGGGTACTCCGACGATGGGCGGTATTTTCGTCGTTCCGGTTGGGGTGGCGATCGCTTTAGTCTGGACTGGGTTTGCCCCCACGGTCATTGCAGCATCGCTTCTGACGCTGTCTTATGCTGCCATCGGCTGGTTAGATGATTGGCAGATCCTGCGGCTCAAATCGAACAAGGGCATTTCACCCCGCATGAAATTGGCACTCCAGGTTGGTCTGGGGGGTCTATTTTGTTTTTGGCTGGTTGCAACGCAGTCGGTGAGCTTTACAAGCCTGGTATTTCCATTGGGAATCACCCTGCCGCTAGGAATTCTGTTTTTTCCGTTGGCATGGTTTGTTCTGGTTGCAGAAAGCAATGCAACGAATTTGACCGATGGTCTGGATGGTCTGGCAGCCGGGACGGGGGCGATCGCCCTATTGGCATTGGGTGCCCTGGCAGCTCCAAATCATCCTGACATGATGATCTTCTGTGCCTGTATGAGTGGTAGCTATCTGGGCTTCCTGGCACATAACCGCAACCCTGCCCGTGTGTTTATGGGAGATACGGGTTCTCTGGCAATGGGGGGTGCATTGGCAGCGGCTGCCATCTTGAGTCAATCGCTCGTGGCACTGTTGGTTCTCAGTGGCGTCTTTCTGGCAGAAACTCTATCAGTCATTGCCCAGGTAAGTTATTACAAAGCGACTAAAAACGAACAAGGCATCGGTAAGCGCCTGTTTAAGATGGCTCCAATTCACCACCATTTTGAGCTGGTTGGCTGGTCTGAAATCCAGGTTGTTGCTCGGTTTTATCTAGCGGGTGGAGTCCTGGCGCTTGCAGGTATTCTGCTGTATCTATAGGAATGGCTATTTAGACAAGCAATGGCGTCATGGAAAATCGAATTGGCATTTTTAGTGCATTGCTAATTGCGATCGCCAGTGGGTTGGTCGTCAAAGTCGTAGGCGACCCTATCGTAGAAGTGACCGCTCCCAAAATCGACAACTTTTTTGACGATATCGAAGATTGGGTGGACGATATCGGCGATGCCTGGAAGAAAAATATGCGCGAAGAACGTAGACAGGAGAATCAGCCGAGTTCAACCCTTTTCAACTAAATCACAGATAACGCGATCGGGGGTGGGAACTGAGTTCCCACCCCCGATTGCATTGTTTAGAGAATGACTTCTTTTAGACTCTACATTCTGTACGACTGCTAAAAAATCGACAGTAGAGCCATGACATGCTCAACACGAACGACGGATTAATAATCTGTGATCTAAGCAGATGGAGGCGTTGAAGACGAGCCCATAGCTAATCTGGGAGGACCTTCTAAGGAATCTCGGAACCCTTCGACTTCTCGGGTGTAGGCGATCGGCAAAACACATTCCACATTTTCGTGCGGACGAGGAATAATAACCCAGGTTTCCAACGTTCCTCCAGGGGTATTTTGGGCGGCTTCGATCCCGGCATCCATCGCCGCTTTGACTTCGGATACATCGCCCCGAATCATCACTGTAAATCGGGCACTGCCGGCGCGAATATAGCCAACCAACGTTACTCGCCCCGCCTTCACCATGGCATCCGCCGCTGCGAGAACCGCAGGAAAACCTTTTGTCTCAAGTGCACCAACCGCAACAGGCATTGCTCTCTCCTAGAGGTGAATTCATCTGATTTATTGTATGAGCATACGCTCTCGAATTTTGCTGGACTTAGAGACTATCCCAGAAGTTACGATGCCGCACCCTTCAGGGACAAACTATCCATTCTGCTAATGACAGGTTGAATAGAGTCTGGGAATCTTAACTTCAATAAAACCCAGAAGTTCGTTTAAAAGCACAGACCGCCCGGCTTTCTCCAGAAATCTTCGATTTTATTAATTCCTGATCCCCAATCAGTCGTCCAGTTGTAAGAAACTGATGGAAGCGACGGACGAATGTTACATAAACTGCTCAACCTCAGGGGTGTACTGGATGGGTAGAACGGCTTCCAGATTTTCGGGTGGGTTAGGAATGATGTAGTAGGAAATTTCCTGACAACCATAGGTTTTTTCTGCCGCTTCGACACCCGCCGCGATCGCAGGTTTGACCTCCGATGTGCCACCCCGAATTGCGACCAAAAACTCTCCCCGTTCTGCCAGCCCGTAGTAGACCAGGGTGACTCGTCCGGCTTTGACCATTGCATCTGCCGCAGCGAGAATGCCTGGAAACCCAAGCGTTTGAATAACACCGACAGCCGCTGGCATGATTGCATTCCTCACTTCAAGAACTTAGAAGTTACTTTAAACCCTGGAGCCAAGTCAATTCTTTCATCCTCACGGCAACCAGAACCAACCGGCTCAAACAGGTTCTCATTGTATAAATTTAAGCCACTCTTGCACGATTTTATCGTCATGTTCAAATGCTATGTTTTGCAAACCATTGTTGCAAAATGGGGTTAACCAATTCAGGCGCTTCATCTTGAGGGCAATGACCCACCCCCGCTAAGGGAATAAATTCTTCCACAGCAGCAAATTTTGCCAGATCCTGTCCCAAGGCGATCGGTTCCCAGGGATCGTCGGTGCCCCAGAGGATCAGTGCCGGACAGGTAATCTGAGGCAGTAGATCTTCTGCCAGAGGCCCTTGAGAGTAAGCGGTGAACGCTAAGAAGACATCGGCTGCCCCCAGATCATGCGCTGGAGCCAGTAGTAACGCCACCAGTTCATCCGTCACGGCATCCTTGCGGGCATAGGCTTTCAGCAAAATGTTGCGGATCACGTCAGGGCGTGCCAAGCGGGAAAAGAAATAATACCCAATCGCCCGATTACTCAACACCCCTTGCAACATGGGGGCAGAGAGGCGGCGATACCAGGGCAACGTCATGCGTTTGCGATCGTGCAGCAAGCGCAGAGAACAATTCAGCAGAACGACGCCTCGCACCCAGTCAGGTTGCATCACAGCGGCTTGCAGGGCAACGACACAGCCAATGGAATTGCCCACGATAAAGGCGGGTTCGCCCACAACCTCGCGGCAAAACTGCATCAATTGGCTCGCCCAGGTTTCAAACGTATAGGCGATCGCCTCACCAGGGCGGGGTTTAGCAGACTGTCCAAAGCCAATCAGATCAATGGCATACGTCCGATGCTGACTGGCTAAAACAGGAAGATTTTTGCGCCAGTGGTCGCTGGATGCCCCAAAGCCATGCACGAAAATCACGGGGGTGCCTTCGCTACCCGACATCTGATAGCGAATTGAAAACCCTTGCCAGTTCCAAAACTGAGTCTGCACGGGGTGAGAAGAAATCGAGATCATGGCTCAACTTAATGTTTCTTAAACAATTGTACTCTGAGCCTTCCCAGTACTGTGTGTTTGAGAGAATGACGTCTTCCAACTCATCACCCTTCTGCGTCTGAGCGCGTAGCGCTATATGACCTGATTCAGCTCTCGTGTTCACGTTGCTGCTATTGTCGATCAGTGGGCTTTGCTGGGATCGTCGATTTCATACCCCTGAAATTTGTTGTTGCCAAAAACAAACCGGATGGGATTTATTGAAATGGTGATCTTGACTGAGATCTTAAATGTGAGGGTAGTTCTAAAAAAGTAATGATTTTTTGTGGCGCGGGCGACGCCCGCGCCACAAAAAATCATCACATGACTACCAATTTCAGCACTCAAGCCTCTTAATGCTTAACCGGGAGTAGTCATCAATCATGCAGTGGTCTGGATTTCGGCTTGGCGATCGCCATCACAAACTCATTCGATACAGTAGCTTAGCGATCGTCATGATCGCCTTAGTTATTGGCTTTTATAGCTTGCCTGCTCAGGCAGTCACCCCACGCCACTATACAGACCTCGACTTTGGACCACCCCCTGAGGTAACGCTGCCCGACTATACCCGCTTTAGTCTCAACAATGGCATGGTGGTGTATCTGGTGGAAGACCATGAGTTACCCTTAGTCAGCGGTTCAGCCGTATTTCGTACGGGCGATCGCCTGGAAGCACCTGAGCAAGTTGGGATCGCGGCTATCGTCGGTGAAGTCATGCGCAGCGGCGGCACTGCCACCCACCCAGCCGATGAACTCAATCAATTTTTAGAACAACGGGCAGCATCGGTGGAAACCGGCATTAATACCACGGCTGGAAGTGCCAGCTTTAGTGCCCTGAGCGAAGATTTAGAAGAGGTCTTCGATGTATTTGCCGATGTCATTCAAAACCCTGCTTTTCCTCAAGAAAAAATTGACCTTTCAAAAACTCAGTTAAGTGGCTCGATCGCTCGTCGTAACGATGATCCCGATGATATCGTCGGACGCGAGTTTCAAAAATTGATTTACGGCAATGACAGCCCCTATGCCCGCACAATTGAATACGCCACACTAGACAATATTTCACGCCCCGATATCGTCAATTTCTATCAGCAATATTTCAAGCCGCAGGGCATGTTGCTAGGCTTAGTCGGCGATTTTGATAGTCAGGTTATGCGATCGCTAATCGAATCTAAGTTTGCCAACTGGCAAACCCCCGCTGCCGCCAGCGATCCCCCGTCCCTTCCCTCCGTCTCACAGGCGCATCAGGGTGGCGTATTTCTGATTGACCAACCGCAGCTAACCCAGAGCTATATTCAGATTGGGCATTTGAGTGGAGAGTTAAAAGATGCTGATTACCCCGCTCTTTCTGTGCTGAACGAAGTGATGAATGGCTTTGGCGGACGGTTAATGAACCAGGTGCGATCGCGTCAGGGGCTAGCCTATGTCGTCTATGCCTATTGGGGTGCGCAATACGACTACCCCGGCGTTTTCGTGGGGGGCGGACAAACCCGATCGGAAGCAACCGTTCCTTTTATTCAGAGTGTTTTGGATGAGATTGAACGAGTTCGCACCAGCCCTATCACGGATGAAGAACTCACCCGAGCCAAAGATTCAGTCCTCAACTCCTTTATCTTTAGCTTCGAAACCCCCGGTCAAACCATTTCTCGGTTAATGCGCTACGAATATTACGGCTACCCACCAGACTTTATCTTCCAATATCAGCACGCCGTCAGCACCACCACCGCAGATGATATTCAAAAAGCTGCTCAGACCCACCTCAAGCCCGACCAGATTGTGACCCTGGTTGTCGGCAATGCGGCTGCCATTGACCCACCCCTGAGCAGCCTCACCCCCACAAGTGACGTCATACCAATCGATATCACTATCCCCGCTCCCACACCCTCCTGAGACAGCATGTGGCTATGCAGCCGCGCAGAAACTTGATTTCCGCTTACCCAGATGAGACGCAAACAGTCGCGGTAGGTTTAGCATGAAAGATGAACTCCCTTGACTGGTTTTTATCGAATTTTCATCGAAGTTATGTCACTTGAACAGTGCCCTAAATGCGATCGCCAACTCAATCCGCCATTGCAATCGTCCGGTCGTCAGGTCTGCATGAAATGTGGTTGGTCAGATCAACCGCGTCAGGCGGCGACCCATCAGAAAACAGCGCCAACCGATTTAAACCTGAACGATATTAAGCAATTGCTCAACCAGGCGACAGCAGAATCTCTGGAAAATATGAATCCTAAAAATCGTAAGGCGCAGGCGATGCTAAATCGACTCAAAAACAACCCTTCCAACTAATGGATCTGCGGGTTAATCAAATCCCAGTTTTGTGGTGAAGCGGCAGAGCCGCATCCCAACAAAACTGGGATTTTGTGCGATTTAGGGTTCTTACAGACCCCACATTAATCGACTTGTAATTCTTGGTATAGCGCTACGCACTTAGGTTAGGACAGGGTGCAGGGGTACTGCGTAGGCACCGCCCACACCCCAGCGTCCTAACGTGACTACGTCAAGCGATAAGAGAGCGACAGTAAAGCTGTCACTCTCTCATCTCAACGGGGATCACGGCTCGTACGAGCTGCAAGCCTAAGTAATTTTACGTATTTTTTGATAAAAACACCCCTTTTTAGTGTATCTAAACTTTATAAGACCACTCCGAATATTAAAGTTCTAGCAAAGGTCGTACCCTGATAGAGCTTCTCAATCGAGGTTCAGATAAATTAGGTAGAAGTAAGTCCTTATACATAGTCTTATTCCAGGGAATAAGGGCTGTCACCCCATCATCCTTCAATTAGTTTCACCAAGGAAATTTCAATGGTCAGATCTTCCTCCAAGATAGTTTTAGGGCTATCGATTTTATCTGCTGCTGGAATGTACTCGCTAATTGCGGCATCTTCTGCCTTAGCAGCACCCAGAAGCAATGTTGTTCAGAGTGGGTTTGAACAATGGGCGATCGAATGTGCCGAGGTTCCAGGACCTGCACCCAGACCCAGACCCACCCCACCACCCCGCCCCAACCCAAATCCACACCCCTATCCAACCCCCAGCGATCCGCCAACTCAAGTCCCTGAGCCAGCTACAACTGCGGCGCTGGTGTTAAGTGCAGCTGCTATGTTGGGATTACGTAAGAAAAAGTGATGGTTTAACTGAGTCGGGATTTTTCAGGGTGACGCCTCAACTATCAATCATATTTAATCCATGCCCTTTTTTATGGGGCTTACCAAACCAGGCATTCTGAATCTAAATGGTTCAGGGTGTCTATTTTTTATGGCAGTTTTATAAATTTGGAGATTATTGCAGAAATCGGTATCCAGCCAGTAAGTGTGCGTAAGATCAAGGTGGAAATATATAGCAGATGAAGAGTTGGTCAGGACAGGGGCGCGGGGGCACAGCCCCCCGACAGGGGTGCCACCCCTGCACCTCATCCTTATTAACCATTCACTTGCTGTAAATAAACGTTGCGAGCTGGATTGTGAAACGGATCGTTCTAATAGCTGGGTTTGAGACGTTTAATGCCGACCTCTATCGGCAAGCTGCCCGCATAGTTCAGCAGCGGTGCCCTGCGTTAGAGATTCAAGTCTTTAGCGATCGCGATCTCATCACTCAGCCAACGGCTGTTGAGATGGCATTAACGGAAGCCGATGTTTTTTTCGGTAGCCTGTTATTTGACTATGACCAGGTGATCTGGTTGCGCGATCGCCTCTCAGATATCCCCATTCGCCTGGTGTTTGAATCGGCGTTAGAACTGATGAGCCTGACCTGCCTGGGCAAATTTGCGATCGGTGATAAACCCAAAGGCATGCCCAAACCGATTCAATTCATTCTCAGCAAATTTGGCGGCAATCAACGGGAAGAAGACAAGCTAGCTGGATATCTGAGTTTCCTTAAAGTCGGTCCCAAACTCCTCAAATTCATCCCCGTCGGCAAAGTCCAGGATCTACGCAACTGGCTGATTATCTACGGCTACTGGAATGCCGGTGGCTCCGATAACGTCGCCTCTATGTGCTGGTTCCTTGCTGCCCAATACCTGGGTCTGACCGTTGGCGAAATTCCACCGCCGATTGAAACCCCCAACATGGGACTACTTCATCCCGACTATCCCGGCTACTTTGAATCACCCAAGCCCTATTTGGAATGGTATTTGAATAGAGATCAAGACTCAAGAACTAGAACCCAGACCAAACTCCCCCCTCAACCCTCACAACACTCCTCATCTCCCCTATCCTCTCTATCCTCCCCATCTCCCCTATCTTCCCCACCTCCCCTATCCTCCCCATCCTCCCCATCTCCCCTACCTTCTTCATCTCCCCCATCCTCCCCACCTCCCATCGTCGCCCTCCTGCTATACCGCAAGCACGTCATCACCA
This sequence comes from Calyptranema fuscum S582, assembly GCF_055793305.1. Lineage (NCBI taxonomy): Bacteria > Bacillati > Cyanobacteriota > Cyanophyceae > Oculatellales > Oculatellaceae > Calyptranema > Calyptranema fuscum. Next base: position 6,930 of record NZ_JBSLYH010000020.1, on the reverse strand, counting down.
AACAACCCTATATCCCGCAATTAATTCGCTATTTTGAAGCCGCAGGACTGATTCCTCTGCCGATTTTCATCAATGGGGTGGAAGGGCATGTGGCAGTTCGGGATTGGCTGACCAGTGCCGATGAACAAGCCCAGCGGCAACGGGGCATTGTAGAGACGCCATCGCTATCTAATGAAGCTGTATCGGTGGATGCGATCGCCTCAACCATCGGCTTTCCATTAGTCGGGGGTCCTGCTGGATCAATGGAAGCGGGGCGTCAGGTAGAAGTAGCCAAGCGAATTCTCGGTGCTAAAAATATTCCCTATTTTGTGTCTGCGCCACTGTTAATTCAAGACATTCATTCCTGGACACGACAGGGGGTTGGGGGGCTACAAAGTGTCGTGTTGTATGCATTGCCCGAATTAGATGGGGCGATCGATGCAGTACCTTTAGGTGGGTTAGTAGGGGATCAGATCTATCTGGTGCCAGAACGGGTCAAGCGTTTGACTGGACGGATCAAACAGTGGATTGAGTTGCGTCGCAAACCTGTGTCAGAGCGTAAAATTGCCATCATTCTCTATGGTTTCCCACCGGGCTATGGGGCAACAGGTACGGCAGCACTATTGAATGTTCCCAAGTCTTTAATCAAGCTGTTGCAAGCATTAAAAACACAAGGCTATGACGTAGGTGAATTGCCAGAAGATGGTGAAGTATTGATTCAACAGGTGCAAGCTGCCGATCAAGCTTATATAGGGCAGGTTCCAGAAGCAATCACGTTCGAAGATGCCGCGATCGCCACAGTCACCGCCCGTAAGTTAGAGAAATGGTTAGGCTACTTGCTGACTCGACGAATTGAGACGCAATGGAAATCACTAACAGAGAGTGGCATTCGCACTCTGGTCGCCACCGAACAACCCGAAGAATCACGCTATCTTTTGGGTGGGGTGCAATTAGGGAATGTTTGGATTGGAGTGCAGCCACCATTAGGCTTGCAGGGTGATCCAATGCGATTGATGTTTGAACGAGATCTGACACCCCATCCACAATATGCCGCTTTCTATAAATGGGTGCAAAATGACCTGCAAGCCGATGCCGTGATTCATTTTGGTATGCATGGCACGGTGGAATGGTTGCCCGGTTCACCCTTGGGGAACACAGGCTATTCCTGGTCAGATATTTTGCTGGGCAATCTGCCCAACCTGTATATCTATGCGGCGAACAATCCATCCGAATCCATCCTGGCAAAACGACGGGGCTATGGTGTATTGATTTCCCACAATGTTCCTCCCTACGGACGAGCCGGACTGTATAAAGAATTAGTTGCACTGCGCGATTTGATTGCAGAGTATCGGGAAGACCCTGACAAAAACTATGCACTGAAGGAAGCGATCTGCAAAAAGATTCTTGATACAGGGTTAGAAGCTGATTGTCCCTTTCATGAAGCCAGACGATTGGGGATTGAATTCACGCCTGAGAATGCTCGCCTATTCAGTCCGCAAGCCTTTGATCACTACTTGCTGGAGCTTTATGAATACTTGCAAGTATTAGAAAGTCGCTTGTTTTCTTCAGGTTTGCATGTCTTGGGTGAACCGCCAACCGCAGAAGAATTAGCCAGTTATTTAGAAGCTTACTTTGGGGATGAATTAGGCAGCGATCGCCATCTCCCTGATGCTGTCCTACAAGTCCTTGTAGTAGGGGGCGATCGCAATCAAGTCCACAATGCCTACTTGCAAGCCTTACACCCTCCAACCAATGGTGTGATTCATCCGTCTGTGGAATTGTGCGATCGCATCATCCAGATCCGTGACCTGCTGTATCAAACCACCGACGAACTCACTAACCTGTTGCGCGGACTCAACGGCGAATATATTCCTCCTGCGCCGGGTGGCGACCTGCTGCGGGATGGGGCGGGTGTCTTGCCGACGGGACGAAACATCCACGCCCTCGACCCCTACCGGATGCCCTCACCTGCGGCTTACGAACGAGGACGAGAAATTGCCCAAAAAATCATTGCCCAACACCATCAAGAACACACTACGTATCCTGAAACCGTTGCCGTTATGCTGTGGGGTTTGGATGCCATCAAAACCAAGGGTGAATCACTCGGTATCTTATTGGAATTGGTTGGAGCCGAACCGATCAAAGAAGGAACCGGACGCATTGTGCGCTATGAATTAAAACCGTTATCCGATTTGAATCATCCCCGCATTGATGTGCTGGCAAACCTTTCCGGCATCTTCCGTGATAGCTTCGTTAATATTATTGAATTATTGGATGATTTGTTTCATCGAGCGGCGATCGCCGACGAACCTGAAGACCAAAACTTCATTCGCAAACATGCCCAAGCGCTGAAAGCACAAGGAGTAGACAATCCCTCTGCCCGACTCTTCTCCAACCCATCCGGCGACTTTGGCTCTCTGGTTAACGATCGCATTACTGATTCTAATTGGGAATCCGGTGATGAACTCGGTGATACCTGGCAAGGGCGCAACACCTTCAGCTATGGGCGACACGACAAAGGACAAGCCCGTCCTGAGATTCTGACGACCCTACTTCAAACCACCGATCGCGTGGTTCAGCAAATTGATTCCGTTGAATACGGCTTGACCGATATTCAGGAATATTATGCCAACACAGGCGGATTGAAAAAAGCAGCCGAACTGAAACGGGGCAAAAAAGTCACCGCCAGCTTCGTCGAAAGCTTCTCCAAAGACACCAACCCCGTCAGTTTGGAAGACTTACTGCGCATGGAATATCGAACCAAATTACTCAACCCCAAATGGGCAGACGCCATGTCAAACCAGGGTTCTGGCGGTGCCTACGAAATCTCCCAACGCATGACTGCCCTGATGGGATGGGCGGGTACCGCCGACTTCAAAGAAAACTGGGTCTACGACCAAGCAGCCGACACCTATGCCCTGGATCCCGACATGGCAGCTAAACTGCGACAAGCCAACCCAGAAGCGTTTCGCAATATCGTCGGCAGAATGCTTGAAGCCAACGGTCGCGGCTTCTGGCATCCCGACCAGGAGAAATTGGAAAAATTGCGCCAACTCTACGAACTCACCGATGAAGACCTAGAAGGCATCAGTGTTTAATTGTAGGGTGCGTTGCTGAATAGCAAACGCACCACTTGGGCATAGTTTGAGAGAATTTAATTCGAGATGAAACAGATTCTGCTCAGCACTGCGATTACATTCACAACAATCCAGTCCGTCATCACCTTTGTCAGGTTCCTACAGATTGGCACTTTTCAAGTGTTCATCGATTCATTGCTCAAGGAATCTATCCATCGAATTGGGGTGCTCTCGAAATTAACTCGTCAATGGTCGAAGATTAACATGCTTTCGGTGGTGCGTTTGCTTGACAGCAACGCACCCTACAAACTACTGAAGATTGGCATAATTTTGGCGGTGCGTTTGCTATTCAGCAACGCACCCTTGTATCTACAAATTGAAAATTCCTAACGTAAGTTCCTAACGCTTGTTAGGTGACGCAGACAAAGAGATTGCGTTCAATTGGAGTTAGTAATAGACCTTAGTTGAGATAGTACATCAGGGTTATCTGTGGGTATATCGGACTTCTTCCTAACTTTCCACTACTGGCCCAGTAAAGATATGGGAATTAGGGTATGAGTAAAAAAAGGTTTTAGGGACATCTTCTAAATCTTACAAATCCGTCAATCTTTACTTTTCTAGGTAGTGCCCCAAAGGTAAGGATGGCTGAGACTCTCTACTAGCATGAATTTCATCGATTTATTGCCATATAGAGAGGCAAGTATCTGCCCATGAGATAGCCCAGAGTGCCAATTATTTCGTTAATTTTTTGGCTTTATAGCTGAAAATGCGTGAAAAAAGCCAGGATACTTCAGGTCTAAAAGGTTGATTCCAAGCTTTGAAAGCTTTACATATTAACCCGGCAATGAAAGTTACGAATGTAGCTCCTACATTTTCGAGGGTTCTGACCTCAGAAACGTAGGTTCAATGATTGCCAGGTTAATATGTCCATCCTTTACTAAAAAGGACTACCCTTTTCTACTATTCATAGAGAACATATGAAGCATTTCTACGTATCATTCTCTGCACTATCTTTTCTGGGTGCAGTTATAGGTTCTTTGCCATTTTTCAACAATTCACTCGCTTTGGCTCAAACTTCTGGGTGTGGAAGTGGCTCAAGTTGGTATTTGACTCGATTAGCAACACCTGTGTCTGCTCAACAGTTCGGAGTAGCTTGTAACGAGCATGATGCTTGCTATGACACATTCGGTCGTTCAAAAGATGAGTGTGATAGAGCATTTCACAACAGAATGCTTGAAATATGTTCAAGCGATCATAACACTTGGCTCGAAAGACCTTTAAGAGCTACATGTAATAGTAGAGCAGACGCTTTTTATACTGCCGTCAGAGATCATGGACAAAGCGCATACGACGATGCACAAGCATCGTCAAGACCAACAGTAAGAACCGAAACGTTACCTACAACAGTTATTGAAGTCATCAGTAATGGTGGCAATGTGTCAGGGGGGGAGCTACGTAATCAATGGAGCGGCAAATGTCTACAGACGATGGGGCAAGAGAATGCGAATGGTAGTGCCGTCAATATTTGGGACTGTACTAATACCTCAAATCAGTTTTGGACTTTGACATCTAGAGGTGAACTTCGCAATCAATGGAGTGGTAAGTGTCTACAGACAATGGGACAAGAGAATGTGAATGGTAGCATCGTCAATATTTGGGACTGTACTAATACCTCAAATCAATTCTGGGAGCGAACCAGCAACGGAGAGTTTCGCAATCAATGGAGTGGTAAGTGTCTACAGACAATAGGGCAAGAGAATACAAATGGTAGTGCTGTCAATATTTGGGATTGTACTAACACCTCAAATCAATTTTGGCGCTAATAGATCCTCTCGATTAGTACAATCTAACCATGCTGCACTGGAACGCTCCTAAAATGGTTGATAGTTGCCAAAGATATCTGCGTCCTGAGTGCCGATCGTTAGTTCGCTTCCTGCTTGCGATCGCTTTTTGTTGTAGGAAAGATGAATCATCTCAATGTGATCGCATTTGACTCTATAAATCCCGAAATGCGATTGCACTTGACTCTATAAAACCCAAAATATGATCGCGCATTCATTTTCAAAGAACGGAGGAGAGAAAGGCGATCGCTATCCCTAATTTGCAGATGATCAAGTGCGATCGCTTAGCAATCAAGTAAGCGATAATACATTTAAGCCGCTTTCCAAGAGTTCAGCAGCAATGACCGAATGACTTGAACATGCGATCGCCCAAGTAAACGTCATACCTTCTAGTAAACAGGTGAAAAGTTGCTGATTCAGTTGTAAGTTTTTTTGAGAGGAGAAGGAATATGTCTCCTGTTCGCAACGTAGTTTTCGAGACAGAACGACTCATTGTCAGAATGGCTATGGTCGAGGATGTTGATTTATTCTATGCCTTGTGGAATAACCCTCGGGTGATGAAGCATGTGGGGTTTCCGCAAGGATTGAATATTACACAAAGTAAACTTAAAGAAAGACTCTCTAAACAAGGAGAGTCCGAGTTCGAACAATTGCTGGTTGTAGAGTTGAAGGTCAGCGGTCAAGCCATTGGAGAGTGCAAACTATCTAAGCCTGATCAGGAAGGTTTAGCGCAACCAGACGTTAAGCTGCTTCCAGAGTTCTGGGGACACAAATATGGGGTCGAGACTTGGCAAGGGCTGATAAACTACCAGTTTGCTCATACAGATTGTAAGGCTGTTCAGGGAACACCTAACGTAGAAAACATCGCCTCAATCAAAATGCAAGAGGCGATCGGTGCGGTACGCATGGGTGAAGATGTATACCAATTTCCCGAGTCGATGCGCAACTACACGACACCAGTGCATTTCTATATCTACCGGGTATATAGAGCTGATTGGGAACGGAATGAACTGATAGATGGAAAGATCGGGCAAGTATAGTTGCAGGTATTGCTGCACAACCCCAATACACTCGATCGTCGCAAGGTTATTTGTTTGCATCTGAAGTTACTTACGTCAAGTGATTGCAAGCGTTATGCCCCCTAAGTAAGTCCTATAAGAATCAAATGTCTCACGCAGGTTTTACACTTCAACATCGTGCAATCGGACGAGTCGCCGCTTGGATTGTATTCTTGCTTGAGGTGGTATACGCTATCACAACAGTTCTCGGATTTCTTTCCCTCAAATCGCCCCAAGATCCAATTGGTGATCCCTTCTTTTTCATTATGGAACTACTCATCATTCTGATGGCACCATTGATGGTTGTGGTTATGGTTGCAGTTCACGCTTACGCTACTTCTGAGAGCAAAGTATATAGTTTTACGGCACTTATTTTGATGATTCTTCTGGCAGGTATTACGTCCAGCAATCACTTTGTTGTTTTGACGGTGAGTCGCCAGATTGACGCGATCGGGTTGGACTGGTTTCCTGTGCTCTTTTCTTTCAAGTGGCCCTCTGTGACATATGCGTTAGATATCCTTGCATGGGATTGGTTCTTTGCCCTGGCGATGCTCTGTGCTGCACCTGTGTTCAGGTTTGGCAGGTTGGAGATGACAGTGCGGAATCTCATGATATTTAGTAGTGTCCTGAGTCTCGCAGGGTTGATCGGTGTGCCTCTGGGTAATATGCAAGTCCGGAATATCGGAATTATTGGGTATGGTATTGTGGCTCCTATTGTGTTTTTGTTGTTGGGCATAGTTTTCGGGCGCATCCAGTTGATACCAGAAAACATTGAACAACGTCGTGATTCTCAATCGGGGGTAAATTAAACCTTTGAAATCATAGTAGCTTCTCAACTCAAGGATATGTTGTAAACCAACAAATAGTAGAGTAGGTATAGATTCGGTAAATCTTATTTTTTGGTCATAGCATCAAAAATGCGATCGCTCATTTATTTGCAAAGAATAGAAAAATGAAAGGGCGATCGCTATTTTT